>NZ_JBSGQV010000035.1:67464-72548 GCF_053606025.1 Streptomyces sp. NPDC055254
TCCGCGGCCTCGTGGGGGCGGCCGTCCGGGGGTGGTGGGTGGGCTACCCCGCGCCCACTAACCCCACCACCTCCGCCTGGGCGGCGCCCCCGCCGGCCCCCCCCCTCCTGGTGTGTTCGCCCAGCTACACCCAGGTGTCCAGCCACATGCGGTTGCGCCAGGAGTCCATGGGCAAGGTCTGGCCCGTGTAGATGGGCCAGAAATAGATGAAGTTCCACACGATCAGCAGCACCAGGACTCCCGCCCCGATCGCCCCCAGCGCCCGTCGGCGCTCGGTCGAGCCCGCCGGCCCCAGCAGGGCGCCGATCATCATCGCCACCGCCAGGCACAGGTACGGGACGAAGACCACCGCGTAGAAGTAGAAGATGGTCCGCTCCTGGTAGTTGAACCAGGGCAGCAGGCCGGCGGCGAGCCCGCAGGCGATCGCGCCCGCCCGCCAGTCGCGGCGGAAGAACCACCGCCACAGCACGTACAGCAGCGCGAAGCAGCCCGCCCACCACAGCAGCGGCGTGCCCAGCGCCAGCACCTCTCGGGCGCACTTGCCCGCCTCGGTGGCCGGGCAGCCGTCCGTGCCGGGCGCGGGGGACTCGTAGAAGTAGGAGACGGGCCGGCCCAGGACCAGCCAGCTCCACGGATTGGACTCGTAGGTGTGTCCGGAGGTCAGACCGACGTGGAACTTGTAGACCTCGGTCTCGTAGTGCCACAGGCTGCGCAGCCACTCCGGCAGGAAGGACAGCGAGCTGCCCCCGTCGTGCTTGGCGGCCCAGTCGCGCAGATAGCCGCCCTTGCCGTTGTCCGGGCTCAGGATCCAGCCCGACCAGGAGGCCACGTACGTCACGACCGCGACCGGGACCGTCGACACGAAGGCGGGCAGCGCGTCCCGGCGCAGCATCGCCGCGTACGGGGCGCCCGCGCCGGCCGTCCGACGGGCGGCCGCGTCCCACAGCACGGTCAGGACGCCGAAGAAGGCCAGGACCACGAAGCCGTTCCACTTCGTGCCCGCCGCGAGGCCCAGGCAGACCCCGGCCAGGATGCGGTACGGGCGCCAACCCAGCCGCAGCGTCTGCGCGATCCTCAGGTCGGGCCGGGTACGGCCCTCCTCGTCCACCGGGAGCGCGTCCGCGAGCCGGGCCCGCGCCTTGTCCCGGTCGACGACCAGCGCCCCGAAGGCGGCCAGCACGAAGAACATCAGCACCAGGTCCAGCAGCGCGGTGCGGCTCATCACCAGGTGCAGCCCGTCCACCGCGAGCAGCGCGCCCGCCAGACAGCCCAGGAAGGTCGAGCGCAGCAGGCGCCGCCCGATCCGGCACAGCATCAGCACGGACAGGGTGCCGAGCACGGCGGTCATGAACCGCCACCCGAAGGGGGTGAAGCCGAACATCCACTCGCCGAGCCCGATGACCCACTTGCCGACGGGCGGGTGCACCACGTACCCCGGGTCCAGCGGCAGGGAGATCCCGTCCGGGTTGGCGAGGATCGACTTGTCGATGTCCTTCGGCCAGCTCGCCTCATAGCCCTGTCGGACCGTGGCCCAGGCGTCCTTGGCGTAGTACGTCTCGTCGAATATCACCGCCTTCGGGCTGCCCAGGTGCACGAAGCGCAGCACCCCCGCGACGAGGGCCACCAGCAGCGGCCCCGCCCAGGCGAAGATCCGCTGCCAGGTGCCCCGCATCCGCGAGGGGATGCCGAAGGTCAGCCACAGCTGCGGGGACGGCTCTGCGTACGGGGGCACCAGGCGGGCGCGCAGGTCCACGCGCGCCGTCCCGGACGGCGCCGCGTAGCCGAAGGCGCGCAGCCGGCGCAGCCAGGTGGTGGGCTCTTCTTCGCGTCCCGCCGGTGGGGCGGGAGGGGCCCCCGCGGGGCTGGACGGCGGCGTCGCGGTACTGGTCACCGGGTCATCGTAGGGAACGCGTCCGCGGGCGCCCCAGTCCCCACGTGCGTCGCGGGCCGGTGAGCCGTTCCCTCGTACGGCGCCCCGGAGCCCTCGGAGTCCCTGATGAGAGGATGATCCCGTGACCACTGATCAGCCCCACCGCGTCGAGCCCACCCCGTCCGCAGCCGGTCCGCAGGGCGTCCTCGTCCTGGCCGGCACCCCCATCGGGGACCTCGCGGACGCGCCGCCGAGGCTCGCGGCCGAGCTGGAACGGGCCGACGTGATCGCCGCCGAGGACACCCGACGGCTGCGCCGGCTGACACAGGGGCTCGGCGTGCACACCACCGGGCGCGTCCTGTCGTACTTCGAGGGCAACGAGTCGGCGCGCACCCCGGAACTGGTCGAGGCCCTGGAGGCGGGCAAGCGCGTCCTGCTGGTCACCGACGCCGGCATGCCCTCGGTCTCCGACCCCGGCTACCGGCTCGTCGCCGCCGCCGTCGAGAAGGACCTCAAGGTCACCGCCGTGCCCGGCCCGTCCGCCGTGCTCACCGCACTCGCGCTGTCCGGGCTGCCCGTGGACCGCTTCTGCTTCGAGGGCTTCCTGCCGCGCAAGGCGGGCGAGCGCCTCGGCCGGCTGCGCGAGGTCGAGGGCGAGCGCCGCACGCTCGTCTACTTCGAGGCCCCGCACCGGCTGGACGACACGCTGGCCGCGATGGCCGAGGTCTTCGGCGCCGACCGGCGGGCCGCGGTGTGCCGCGAGCTGACCAAGACCTACGAGGAGGTCAAGCGCGGCGCTCTGGCCGACCTGGCCGCCTGGGCCGCCGAGGGCGTGCGCGGGGAGATCACCGTCGTCGTCGAGGGCGCCCCGGCCGCCGGGCCCGCCGACGTCGACGCGGCGGAGCTGGTGCGCCGGGTGCGGGTGCGCGAGGAGGCGGGGGAGCGGCGCAAGGAGGCCATCGCGGCGGTCGCGGCCGAGGCCGGGCTACCCAAGCGGGAGGTCTTCGACGCGGTCGTCGCGGCAAAGAACGCGGAACAAAAGGTGCCGTAGTCCGGTAAAGGGCTAACCTGAAAAGCAAAGCTCAGACCGCGCACCGGGCGCTTTGGGCATGACTCGCCCAAGGACCGTCCAACACTGGACAGGACCTGATGCGCTCCCGCCCGAAGAGGCGTCCACTGGCAAGGGCACCAGTGGAACAAGAGGAGCTCGCATGAGTGAGATCGCAGACACCCCGGCATCCGCGGCCGTGCCCGCGTCCGCGCCCGCCCCGGGCGGTGTGCCGACCGTGCACGAGGCGTACGCCTTCGCGTGCATGAGGTGCGGCTACGGCTGGGAGCAGGGCTACGAGATCGAGCACCATGTGGACGGCCGCGGCCAGCCGTTCATCATGTACGTCGTCAAGGGCGAGCGGGTGCCCTCGCCGCTGTCCGATCCGACCTGCCTGAACTGCGGCGGACACGTCGTACGGATCATGCGGGCGGGGCAGGTGTCCTCGGTGCTCGGCATGCTCGACCAGCTCTACCACCACCCCGTCGCTCCCGGCATCGCCGGGCCGGTCCCGGCGGGCGAGAGCCTCCCGCGGACCCCCAAGCCGCGCAAGACCTCCCCCCGCCACGACGCTCCCGGTCCCGTCGCGATCGACGAGGCCGAGCGGCGCGGCGGGCTCTTCTCCCGCCTCATGGCGAGCCTGCGCCGGTCATAAGATCGGCCGTATGAGCTCTCGCCCCGCCCCCTCCTCGGCCTCCGCCCCCAAGGACGCACCGCCACCGCTGCCCGAACCCCTCCGGGTGGCGGTGGCGGACTCGCACACCCATCTGGACATGCAGTCCGGCACCGTCGAGGAGGGTCTCGCCAAGGCCGCCTCCGTGGGCGTGACCACCGTCGTCCAGGTGGGCTGCGACGTGAAGGGCTCCCGCTGGGCGGCCGAGACCGCCGCCGCGTACGAGAACGTCCACGCCGCCGTGGCCCTGCACCCCAACGAGGCCCCCCGCATCGTGCACGGGGATCCGGACGGCTGGTCGCGGCAGGGCGCCCGGGCCGGCGGCGGGGAGGCCGCCCTCGACGACGCGCTCGCCGAGATCGAGGCGCTCGCCGCACTGGACCACGTCAAGGCCGTCGGCGAGACCGGCCTGGACTACTTCCGCACCGGGCCCGAGGGCATGGCCGCGCAGGAGCGCTCCTTCCGCGCGCACATCGAGATCGCCAAACGGCAGGGCAAGGCGCTGGTCATCCACGACCGCGAGGCGCACGCGGACGTCCTGCGCGTGCTGCGCGAGGAGGGCGCGCCCGAACGGACCGTCTTCCACTGCTACTCCGGCGACGCCGAGATGGCCCGCGCGTGCGCGGCCGCCGGGTACTACATGTCCTTCGCCGGGACGGTCACCTTCAAGAACGCGGCGCCGCTGCGCGAGGCGCTGGCCGTCGCCCCGCTGGAACTGGTGCTCGTCGAGACGGACGCGCCCTACCTGACCCCGGCGCCGTATCGCGGACGGCCCAACGCGCCGTACCTCATTCCGCTGACGGTCCGGGCGATGGCGGCGGTCCGCGGCCTGGACGAGGACGCGATGGCCACTGCCCTGGCCGTCAACACCGCGCGCGCCTTCGCCTACTGACGCCCCTCCACCCTCCGCCACACTGAGTAGTCGTACGGCTTTGTTCCGTGACGGCTGCTCCGCTATGGTGCCGTGCCCCGACCCGAGGGTGCCGGACCACCAGTGGAGCGAGCGTGAGCGATACGCAGGGCAGTCACCGCCGTGGCGGTCCCGTCCCGGGGGCGTACGAAGCGGGGGCGTACGAGGCCGGGGCGTACGGAGCCGGGATGTACGGGGACGGTGCGTACGGGTACGGGGTCGGTGCGTACGGGGTCGGTGCGTACGGGGCCTGGGCCCGGCCGGGCGGCCCGGCCCACGCCGCGACCGCGACCGCGCCCGGGACCCCGGATGCGGTGCCCTCCGGCGCCCCCGGGCCGGGGGTGCCGGCTCCGAGGGGCCTCGACCGGGCGTCCCGCCGCCGCGCCGCCCGCGGCCGGGGCCCCGCCGAAGCCCCCGCCCCGCCGGCCCCGGGCACCGGACGCCGCCGCGCCGCGCAGGAGCCCGGCGGCCGGACCGCCGTCGAGGAACCCCCCGCGCCCGGCGCCGCCGCGACGGGCACGGGCCGCCGTCGGGGCGCCACCGCCGACGCCTACCTCGCGGCCCCGCCCGCTCCGCCCGTACC
>NZ_JBSGQV010000036.1:0-71683 GCF_053606025.1 Streptomyces sp. NPDC055254
TCGTCAGTTCATGCCGACGCACCATGACGGCCTCCTGCCCGGAACGGCAACAGATCCACCATCCGGGCAAGAGCCATCAGACACTGCCTAGGCGTCGAGGAGCGCGCCGACCCGGTGCAAGGGGTCGGTGAAGGCACGGAATTCCCGCCCTCCGATGGTGGCGGTCCCCGACGTGATGCGGTCGAGCCCCAGCAGCAGGCGCAGGGTGGTGGACTTGCCGGCGCCGTTGGGTCCCAGGAACCCGGTGACGCGGCCGGGCAGGACGTCGAAGGTGAGGCTGTCCACGGCGCGGGTCGCGCCGTACTCCTTGGTCAGTGCTCGGATCTCGATGCGGTTCATGCCTCAAGGTTCGCCGGGGGCCCCACCCCCGCTCCTCCCCCGTGCGGGGGGACCGTCTCCCCCACGTGGGGGAGACGCCGGTGATCGGCCGACTGCCAGGATGAAGACATGTACCGACTGCTTCGTGCGCCGATCCGGGGGATCACGTACACACGCTGGCTGCATCTGCTCGTGCCCATGTTGATCGTGGCCGTCTGGCTCTTCATAGAACCCGGTTGGCCCTGGGTGCCGGCGCTGATCGTCGCGCCCTTCGGGCTGCTGCCCTGGGTGCGGCTCGCCGAAGGGCTCCAGGCCCAGTTCCTGTTGACGCCGCACGAGAGCGGCAAGCACGACGGTTCCATCAGCACCACGGCGTCCGCGAAGTGGGGGGACCGCTGGCGGACCGTGCTCTGGCTGGAGATACGCCTTGTCCTCGCCACGGTGGCGACCCCGGCGACGGTGTGGCTGCCGATCCTCTCGATCGAGTTCGGCCTCATCGCCGCGGGGCGCCCGTTCGACAGCAGCATGCTGCTCCCCTTCGCCCCGCCCCGCTGGGCGGCCGGCCTCCTCGCGCCCCTCTCGCTGGCCGTCCTGGTGGTCACGGTGGTGCTGCTGGGAGAAGCCGTCACGTCCATCGCCCGCAAGCTCTTGGGGCCGTCGGCCGCGGAGCGGCTGAGCGCCCTGGAGGCGCGCACCGAGCAGCTGCTGGAGCGGACCCGGATCGCGCGGGAGCTGCACGACTCGATCGGGCACGCGCTGACGGTGGCGGTCGTGCAGGCGGGAGCGGCGCGCACGGCGGGCGATCCCGCTTTCACGGACCGGGCGTTGAAGGCCATCGAAGAGACCGGCCGGGCGGCGCTGGAGGATCTGGAACGCGTGCTCATGGTTCTGCGGGAATCCGCGCAGGGCCCCTCGCAGAGGCCCACGCTCACCGAGGCCGACCGGCTGCTGGACTCGGCACGCGCCTCCGGATCGGAGGTCGACGTGCAACTGTCCGGTCCGCTCGACCAATTGCCCGGGTCGGTCACCCGCGAGGGCTATCGGATCCTCCAGGAGGCACTGACGAACGTGCTCCGTCACTGCGGTCCGGTGCCGGTCCGGGTCCGCATCGAAGTGGCCGTCGGGCGACTTGATTTGGAGGTCGTCAATCCACTTCCGTCCGGCCCCACGCTGATGAGGGGGAGCGGAAGCGGGCTGAGAGGCATGCGGGAACGGGCCGCGCTGCTCGGCGGAGAGGTGGAGACGGGACCGTACGAGGGAAGCTGGAGGGTGCGCGCACGCCTTCCGCTGGAGCGAATAGGCTGACCGGATGCCGGTTACCGTACTGCTCGTCGACGACGAGCCCCTGGTGCGCGCGGGGCTGCGTGCCGTCCTGGACGCCCAGTCCGACATCGAAGTGGTGGGCGAGGCGGCCGACGGCGCCTCCGTGATCCCCCTCGTCCGGCAACTGCGCCCGGACGTGGTGGCGATGGACGTGCGGATGCCGCTGCTCGACGGGATCGAAGCGACCCGGGCGATCCTGCGGACGATCGACTCCCCGCCCAAGATCCTCGTGGTGACCACCTTCGAGAACGACGAGTACGTGTACCAGGCGCTGCGGGCCGGGGCCGACGGCTTCCTGCTCAAGCGCGCCCGGCCGGCGGAGATCGTCCACGCGGTGCGGCTGGTGGCGGAGGGGGAGACCCTGCTGTTCCCCGCGGCCGTACGCGCCCTCGCGGCCGAGTACGGCAACCAGCGGGCGCGTGCGGTGCTGGAACGGGCCTCGCTGACCGAGCGGGAGGAGGCGGTACTGCGGCTGATGGCGCGGGGTCTGAGCAATGTGGAGATCGCCGCCGACCTGATCGTCGGCACGGAGACGGTAAAGTCGCACGTCAGCGCGATTCTGGCCAAGCTGGGGGCGCGGGATCGGACGCAGGCCGTGATCACGGCCTACGAGTCGGGGTTCGTGGCCCCGGCCTGAGGGCAGGACTGCCGTATTCCGGCCGGTGGGGGGCTGGTTCTCGCCGCCGCACCGACCGGGCAGTACGATCCGGCTGACACGCTCGCTAGCTGGGAGGACACACGTTGGGGCAGCTGACCGGCGGGGACCCCTCTCTGCTCCGACGCATCAATTCGGCCGTGGTGCTGCGCGCACTGCGGGCGGCGGGATCGCCGACCCTCACCGACCTGACACGGGTGACCGGTCTCTCCCGGCCGACCGTCGAGGGCGTGGTGGAGGGGCTGATCGCGACCGGGCTGGTCGTCGAGGCCGATGCCGAGGAGGGCGCGCGACGCCAGGGCCGGCCGGCCAGGCGCTTCCGCTTCCGGGCGGAGGCCGGCCACCTGCTCGGCATCGAGATCGGCGCGCACCGTGTCGCGGTACTGCTGTCCGGTCTGGACGGGCGGGTCATCGGCGCCGGAACCAAGGAGGTCGCCGAGACGGCCTCGGCCGACGAACGGCTGGAGCGGGTGCGGACGGCGGTCGCCGAACTGCTCCGCCGGGCCGGGATCCCGCGCGACTCGTTGCGGGCCGTCGGGGTCGGCAGTCCCGGGATCGTCGAGGCCGACGGCACGGTCCGCCTCGGCACCGCGCTGCCCGGCTGGACGGGGCTGCCGCTCGGCGAGCGGCTCCGACGCTCGTTCCGCTGCCCGGTGCAGGTGGAGAACGACGCCAACGCGGCGGCGGTCGCCGAGCATTGGAAGGGCGCCGCGCGGGAGACCGACGACATCGTGTTCGTGATGGCGGGCCTCAGCCCCGGCGCCGGGTCGCTGATCGGCGGCCGGCTGCACCGGGGTTTCGGCGGGGCGGCCGGCGAGATCGGCGCCCTGCACCTGCTGGGCCGCGAGGTCACGCCGGAGCGGCTGCTGTCGACCACCGACGAGCCCCTGCACCCGCTCGACGAACCCGCGGTGGCCGAGGTCTTCGCCATGGCGAAGCGGGGCGACGCACGGGCCGTGGCGGCCGTGGACCGCTTCCTGCAACGGCTCGTGCACGACGTGGCGGCCCTGGTCCTGGCGATGGATCCGGAGCTGGTGGTCGTCGGCGGCTGGGCAGCCGGCCTGGACGGCGTACTGGGCCCCCTCCGCCAGGAGCTGGAGCGCTACTGCCTGCGGCCGCCCCGGGTGGCCCTGTCCCTGCTCGGCGAGGCAGCGGTGGCCACGGGTGCGCTGCGGCTCGCGCTGGACCACGTCGAGGAGGAGCTCTTCGCCGTGGAGAAGACGGTCACGGCCCGCCGCCGCTGACCCGCGCCCCCGCACTCACGGACGCCGCCCCCGGCCGCAGGGCGGCCGGGGGCGGCGGTGTACACAGCTCCGTGCGTCAGGAGGCGACGCGGGGCTCGTGGGTGATCTGGACGTCGCCCGAGTCCCCGAAGGTGAGGCGGCAGGTGTCGGCGCGGTACGTGGCCACCGAGACGGCCGCCGTGCCAGCTGCGGTGAAGTACCGGGTGGTGACCAGGAGCACCGGGGCGCCGGGCAGCCGGTCCAGCTCCTTGGCGTCGTCGGCGCGGGCGGAGCCGAGCTCCACCGAGCGGTCCTGCCCGTCGAGGACGAGCCGCTGGAGCTCGCGCAGCACGGCACGGGCCCGCGCGGCACCGGCCGGGGCCCCGATCGCGGAGAGTCCGGGCACCGACGCGGCCGGAACGTAGAGCAGTTCGGCGGCGACGGCCTGCCCCTGGGTGACCCGGGTGCGGCGCACGGTGTGCACCGGCTCGTCGGCAGCGACGGCGGCAGTCCCGGCGCCGAGGAGTCTGAGCACCGCGTTCGGCGCGACCGCCTCGGCGGCGTCCACCGCTTCCCAGCCGTCGACGCTGTCGCCGGGCCAGCCGTGCTGCGCGCTGCCGACGTCGACGCCGACGCGTGGCGGCGCGACCGTGGTGCCGACGCCCCGGCGGCGCTGCAGCCGGCCTTCGAGCTCCAGCTGCTCCAGGGCCTGACGCAGGGTCGCGCGGGCGACGCCGAAACGGGCGGCGAGCTCGCGCTCGTTCGGCAGGACCTCGCCGACGGCGAAGTCCTGGTCGAGCGCTTCGCTGAGGACGGTCTTCAGGTGCCAGTACTTCGGCTCCGGCACCGTTTCGAGCTGCATGGTCCCCACCCTGAGTCCTCCTGCCATCGCTGCACTCGCCGTGTGATCCAGCGGCAGTTCCGCGCCTTTGTTTATTAAAGGTTCCTGCACTATCCCTGCGACGATAAGACGGCACACCCCCTTGGTCAAGACCAATGCTCATCCCTTGCGGGGCAGATCGGGCATAGGTATCAAGCCGTTCACGGGATGTTCTCGTACGCTCCGAAGGCTTGTAGTCAAGGGCTACCGGACGGTAATCATGTGGGAAGCACTACTGACAGCCCGTCTCATATGCGTCCCCCCGACGAGGAGCAGCATGACCGCCACGGTCTCCTTCACGATCGATTCGCCGCTGGGCCCCCGCACCGCGACCGTCGCCTACGAGCGCAAGGGCGCCGGCGAGCCGCTCCTCCTGTTGCACGGCATCGGCCACCACCTGCAGGCTTGGCACCCGGTGACGGACATCCTCGCTGCCGAGTACGACGTGATAGCCGTCGACCTGCCGGGCTTCGGACTCTCCGAACCGCTGCCGGACGGGGTCCCGTACGACTTGGGGACCGTCGCCCCCGCGCTCGGGGCCGTGTGCGCGGCGCTCGGCGTCGAACGTCCGCACGTCGCCGGCAACTCCCTCGGCGGACTGCTCGCGCTCGAAATGGGCCGCAGCGGCCTGGTCCGGTCGATCACCGCCCTCTCCCCCGCCGGGTTCTGGACCCCGGGCGAGCGCCGCTACGCCTTCGCCGCGCTCCTCGCGATGCGCGCCGGCGCGAGGGCGCTGCCCGGCCCCGCGCTGGAGCGGCTCTCGCGCAGCGCCGCCGGCCGCGCGGCGCTCACCGGCACCATCTACGCCCGCCCGGGCCGCCGTTCGCCGCAGGCCGTCGTGGCCGAGACCCTCGCCCTGCGCGGGGCGACCGGCTTCGAGCAGACGCTGGCCGCGGGTGGTTCCGTACGGTTCACCGCCGACGTACCGGGCCTGCCGGTCACCATCGCCTGGGGCTCGCGCGACCGGCTGCTGCTGCGGCGCCAGGGCGTACGGGCCAAGCACACGGTCCCGGGTGCGCGGCTGGTCCGGCTGCCGGGTTGCGGCCACGTGCCTATGAACGACGACCCGGCGCTGGTGGCTCGGGTGATCCTCGACACGGCCCGCAGCGCGACCCGCGCCACCGCCTGACCGCCGAGCCCTCCCGGCACCCCGCCGCCACAACCGCCCGCCGCACCTGCGCCTACGCCTGCGCCTGCGCCTGCGCCTGCGCCTGCGCCTGCGCCTGCGCCAAGGCTGGACGGCCCCCGGAACGCGCCCGCCGCCCCGGGGCGCCGAGGGCACCCACGCCACAACTCCCGCGGGGCTGGAGCGGGCTGGCCGGTCGCCGCCATCGCCGCCTGGCCTGGGGGCGGCCGGACGGGAACTCCGCACAGGAGCGCACCGCGTTGCCACCTCGACCGCAGCCGAGCGGGTGCCCGGAACGGGACCGACGGGTACGCCCAGCCGGAGGAGTACATCCCGCCAGTCCCGACGGATACGCGCAACGGGCAGCGAGGCGCCCGAACGGGACAGGCGGTCCTCCGCGCCCGAGGGGAGGACCTCCGGGCAGAGCCGACGGGTACGCCCACCCAGCAGGAGCCACCCGGACGGGACAGGCGCCGCGCCGCGCCCCGCCGGAAGACCTCCGGGCAGAGCCGACAGGTACACCCACCCAGCAGGAGCCACCCGGACGGGACAGGCGCCGCGCCGCACCCCGCCGGAAGACCTCCGGGCAGAGCCGACAGGTACACCCACCCAGCAGCAAGCCACCCGGACGGACGGGACAGGCAGTGCGCCGCCGGAGGAGGACATACGGGCAGCGCCAGGGGTGCGCCGAGCGGGGGTGGAGGGCTCCGGACGGGGCGCCGAGGCGGTGTGGGGGGTGGGTCAGCACCTTCCACACGGGAGGGCCAGGTCCGGGGGCCGTTCGGAACTGTCCCCAGGGTGGGGGCGTGGGGACGGTGGGGGGTGTCCCCGCAGGCGACGCGAACTCACCCCCGGGTCCCTATTCCGGTACCGCTCGGGTTCGCAAGCCGAGGAGACACCCCCCACCGGCCCCGCGCCCCCACCCCCGTAGCCCCACGCCCACCCCTCCGGCCACGGCCACGACCCCGCCCTGCCCCCGCCCCCGGCAACACCGCGGCCACCGCCACCTCCGCGGTCACGCCCACCGCCACCGCCACCGCCCCGGCCGCCGCGGCCGGCCCCAGCCCCCGCCCCGCCCCCGCGGCCGGCTTCGGCCGCCGGAGGCGACGACCGCCCCGCCCCGCCCCGCGCGAACCGCCCCGCCCCGCGCGAACCGCGCCAACCGCGCGAACCGCCCGGCGGCAGGGACCGGCGGACGCCCCCGGCGAGCGGCCGGCGGCAGGCGGTTGTTCATCCGGGGTTCGCGTGGCCGACGCGGTCGGGCCGGAGGCTGACGGCACGCTGGTGCGAACCACCCCCGCCCGCCCCTGGAGACGCACCGATGGCACCGACCCCGCACACCCGACGGACCCTCATCGGCCGTTCCCTCGCCCTCTCCTCCGCCCTGCTCGCCGCACCCGGCCTCACCGCCCCGGCCTTCGCCCGGTCCGGCCGCCCCAGCGCCCTCTGGGGCGTCCAGTCCGGGGAGATCACCGCGCACTCGGCCACCGTCTGGACCCGTTCCGACCGCCCCGCGCACATGCACGTCGAGACCTCCCCGAGCGAATCGTTCCGCTACGCCGTGCGCCGCCACCGGGGCCCGCTCCTCGGCCCGGCCACCGACTTCACCGGCACCACCGTCCTGCGCGACCTCCCGCCCGGGCAGCAGATCCACTACCGCGTCGTCCTCGCCGACCCCGACGACCCCCGCCGCACCTCCCAGCCGGTGCGCGGCAGCTTCCGCACCACGCCCGTCTCCCGCCGCCGGGGCGTGCGCTTCCTGTGGTCCGGGGACCTGGCCGGCCAGGGCTGGGGCATCAATCCGGACCTCGGCGGCTACCGCGTCTTCGACGAGATGCGGCTGCGCGATCCCGACTTCTTCCTGTTCAGCGGTGACACCGTCTACGCCGACGGGCCGATCCTGCCGTCCGTGCCCCTGCGGGACGGCAGCGTCTGGCGCAACGTCACCACCGAGGAGAAGGCCAAGGTCGCCGAGACGCTCGACGAGTTCCGCGGGAACTTCCGCTACAACCTGCTCGACCGCAACCTGCGCGAGTTCAACGCCCAGGTCCCGGTCCTGGCCCAGTGGGACGACCACGAGGTGCGCAACAACTGGTACCCGGGCCAGCTGATCGACGACCCCCGCTACACCGTCAGGGACGTCGACACCCTGGCCGGCCGCGCCCGCCGGGCCTTCGAGGAGTACTTCCCCGTCACCGACCTGCGCGGCGGCCGCGCAGAGGGCCGGATGTACCGCGTGATGCGCTACGGCCCGCTGCTCGACGTCTTCGTGCTCGACATGCGCACGTACCGCAACGCCAACTCCCCCGGCACGCAGACCGAGGACCCGGTCGGCATCCTGGGCCCCGAGCAGCTGGCCTGGCTGCGGCGCGAGCTCTCCCGTTCACGCGCCACCTGGAAGGTCATCGCGGCGGACATGCCGCTGGGCATCGTCGTCCCCGACGGGGCCACCGCCTTCGAGGCCGTCGCCCAGGGCGATCCCGGCGCACCACTGGGCCGCGAGCTCCAGATCGCCGAGCTCCTGCGGCACATCAAGCACCAGCGCATCACCGGCACCGTCTGGCTCACCGCCGACGTCCACTACACCGCCGCGAACCACTACGCGCCCGAGCGGGCGGCCTTCGACGACTTCGCGCCGTTCTGGGAGTTCGTATCCGGCCCCGTCGGCGCGGGCGGCTTCCCCGCCGGGCGACTCGACGCGACGTTCGGCCCCCGGACGGCGTACGTCCAGTCGGCGCCGTTCGCCAACATGTCGCCGTCGGAGAACCCCCCGTACTACGGCGAGGTGGACATCGACGGCGGCAGCGGGGAACTGACCGTACGGCTGCGCCGCCAGGGAGGCGGAGTACTGTTCAGCACGACGCTCCAGCCCGGCCGGGTGGGCCAGTAGGGGCGGGTGCGAAGAGTCCGAGAGCGCGGGGCCGGACCTGAAGGTCGGATTCCGGAAATCGCCCGGAAAACCGGGTGAAATCGGCCAGATGGATACTTAACCCATCGGTCACAGAGCGTTTGTGATCACGCAACACCCTTGCGTCACAGTGGTGTGCATGACTGACCGTGACCTTGCCCCCGCCCAGCGTCCCCACCACCGCCACCACCACTGGCGCCGCGACGTCGTCGAACTCGCCGCACTGTTCTGCGCCGTCGCGGTCGCCGACGCCATCGCCAATCTCGTCGTGCACGGCCCGAGGGGCCCGATCCTGCTGGTCGTCTCGGCCGTGGCACTCCTGGTCACGGCGGCCTTCCACACCTGGTGGGCACGGCGCCACAGCCATGCGCCGCCGCCGGACGACACCGCACCCTCGGATCCGGGCGGCGCGAGCAGCACGGGCACCAGCACCACCCTGTGGCGGATGCGGACGACCGTACGGGACGAGCCCGGTTCACTGGCGGCGCTCTGCACCGCCCTCGCCCGCAACGGCGTCGACATCCTGACCCTCCAGACCCACCCGCTCCCGGAAGGCGCCACCGTCGACGAGTTCCTCCTGCGCGCCCCGCAGCAGCTGCCCACCGCCGACCTGACCCGCGCCATCGCCCGCGCGGGCGGCCACAGCACCTGGATCGAGCGCGCCGACGCCCACGACCTGGTCGACACCCCGACCCGCGTCCTGGGCCTGGCCACCCGCACCGCGCTCGACGCCGCCGAGCTTCCCCTCGCCCTGCGCCAGTTGCTCGGCCGCTGCACGATCCACTCCATCCCGGCGACCACCCTCTCCGGCCGCCCCAACGCCGGAGCCGACGCCCCGGTCGAGGGAGTGCTGGAGGCCACGGTCATGCGACTGCGCGACCCCTCGGGGGGCGCCATCACCGTGGAGCGGCCCCACCTGCCCTTCACTCCCACCGAATTCGCCCGCGCCCGGGCCCTGGTCGAGCTCGACACCCGGCTCGGTCCCCGCGTCCCGCGCAGCCAGGACGTGCTGACGCTGCCCGAGGGCAACGAGATCACCGTGCGCCGCGCCGACGGCTCCGATCGGGCGGCGGCCCGCGCGATGCACGACCGCTGCTCCGAGCGCACCCTGTCCCTGCGCTACCACGGCCCGGTGGCCGACGCCGACCGCTACCTCGGACACCTGCTGAGCCCGCGCTTCGGCCGCACCCTCGCGGCCACCACCGCCTCGGGCAAGCTCGTCGCCCTCGGCCACCTGCTGTGGGACGGCGACGAGACCGAGGTCGCCCTGCTCATCGAGGACGACTGGCAGCGCCGCGGCATCGGCTCCGAGCTGCTGCGCAGGCTCCTCGCCATGGCCGTCGAGGCCGGGTGCGACAGCGTGTACGCCGTGACCCAGGCGTCCAACACCGGGATGGTGGCCGCCATGCGCGGGGTCGGACTCCCCCTCGACTACCAGATCGAAGAGGGCACCCTGGTGATCACCGCCCGGCTCGACGCGGCCCCGGTCGGCTCCCGGCTCCCCCACGAGCTCCCGCTCGGGGACCGGGCCCACCGCCCCCTGCACTGACCGTCCCAACGGCCCGCCGGCCTGCGGTCGATGCGCTCGCGCGCGCCGACCGCGGGCCGGCTTTCGTGCTTCCCGGCCACCGCGCGCGGCCGCCCCCGCAGGCCGTTGCGCCGGGCCCGACCGGCCGCCCTCGAAGCGGTAGATCCGCTTCCGCTCGGCGCCGCGTCAGCAGGCTGGCGACAAACGGTGATGACGGGGGCTGCTGTGCGTACGAAGATGTCCGCATGCCCGATACCCTCAGCAGCACCGGCGAAGGCGACCGTCTGCCTCGCCAGGTGGCCGACGCCTACGTGGACGACCTGATCGCCCTCGACCCGATCACCGGCACCTACCTCGGTGTCGCCGCCAGCTCCGGCAAGCTCCCGGACTTCTCCCCGGCCGGCTCCGCGGCCGCCGCCGAGCTGTCCCGCACCACCCTCGCCCGCCTCGACGCCGCCGAACGCCTGCCGGGCGCCGACTCCGACGCCGAGCGCCGCTGCGCCCGCCTGCTGCGCGAACGCCTCACCGCCGCGCTCGCGATCCACGAGGCCGATGAGGACCTGCGCGCGGTCAGCAACATCCACGCTCCCGCGCACAGCGTCCGCGAGGTCTTCCCCCTCACTCCCGCCGAGACCGAGGAGGACTGGGCGGCCGTCGCCCAGCGGCTGCGCGCCGTCCCGGCCGCCTTCGCCGGCTACCGCGAGAGCCTCCGGCTCGGCCTGGACCGCGGACTGCTCGGCGCCCCGCGCCCGACCGCCACCTTCGTCGAGCAGCTCACCACCTGGGCCGGCCAGGACCCGGACGGCGCCCGGGACTTCTTCGGCGAGTTCGCCTCGGCCGGCCCTCAGCGGCTGCGCGCCGAGCTCGACGAGGCCGCCGCCCTGGCGACCGGGGCCGTCGTGGAGCTCCGCGACTGGATGCGGGACGTGTACGCCCCGGCCGTCGCGGACGCGCCGGACACGGTGGGCCGCGAGCGCTACGCCCGGTGGTCGCGCTACTTCAACGGCACCGACCTGGACCTGGACGAGGCCTACGCGTACGGCTGGTCCGAGTACCACCGGCTGCTCGCCGAGATGAAGGCCGAAGCCGCGAAGATCCTGCCCGGCGCGGACCCGTGGGAGGCGCTGCGCCACCTGGACGAGCACGGCACGCACATCGAGGGCGTCGACGAGGTCCAGGCCTGGCTGCAGGGGCTCATGGACGAGGCCATCGAGAACCTGGACGGCACGCACTTCGAGCTCGCCGAGCGGGTGAAGAGGGTGGAGTCCATGATCGCCCCGCCGGGCGGTCCGGCGGCTCCGTACTACACGAACCCCTCGGAGGACTTCTCCCGCCCGGGGCGCACGTGGCTGCCCACGATGGGCCAGACCCGCTTCCCCGTGTACGACCTGGTGTCCACCTGGTACCACGAGGGCGTCCCGGGCCACCACCTCCAGCTGGCCCAATGGGCGCACGTCGCCGACCAGCTCTCCCGCTACCAGGCCGGCGTCGGTCTGGTCAGCGCCAACGCCGAGGGCTGGGCGCTGTACGCGGAGCGCCTGATGGACGAGCTGGGCTACCTCAAGGACGCGGAGCAGCGCCTGGGGTACCTGGACTGCCAGATGATGCGCGCGGCCCGGGTCATCGTGGACATCGGCATGCACCTGGAGTTGGAGATCCCGGCGGACTCACCGTTCCACCCGGGCGAGACGTGGACGGTGGACCTGGCGCAGGAGTTCTTCGGGCGGCACAGCGGGCGGCCGGGGGACTTCGTCGAGAGCGAGCTGACCCGGTACCTGTCGATGCCGGGGCAGGCGATCGGCTACAAGCTGGGCGAGCGCGCCTGGCTGCTGGGCCGGGACAACGCGCGGGCGGCGCACGGCGATTCCTTCGACCTGAAGGCCTGGCACATGGCGGCGCTGTCGCAGGGTTCGCTGGGGCTGGACGACCTGGTGGACGAGCTGTCGAAGCTCTGACCGGCGGTTCTCGCGGGTACGGCGACGGGCCGCGCGCCCCTTCGGGGGCGAGCGGCCCGTCTCGTGCCGGTCAGCGGTGCGGCCGGTTCAGCAGCCGCAGTCGTCCGAGTCGGTGGGCGCGGTCAGCGGGTCGGCCTCGGGGCGCTGCTCGTTGCCCTGCCAGGTCTCGACCTCGAAGCCCTCACGGATCCAGTACTCGATGCCGCCGAGCATCTCCTTGACCTGGAAGCCCAGTTGGGCCAGGGCGTGCGCCGAGCGGGTGGCGCCGTTGCAGCCCGGGCCCCAGCAGTACGTCACCACGGGGACGTTCTTGTCGAGGAGCTTCTCCGCCTGCTCGGGGATGAGGGCGGTGGGCAGGTGGATCGCGCCGGGTACGTGGGCCTGGTCCCAGGCGGGGGTGGAGCGCGAGTCGATCAGCTGGAAGCCGAGCTCGGCGCCCTGCTCCCGGTGGGCCCGGAAGGCGGTGGCGACATCGGACACGTCCGCGTGGAAGGCGAGGCTCGCGCCGAAGTAGGCGGCCGCGGCCGCGGGGGCGGCCGGCGGTACCCGGAGCACGGGGTTCACGGTGGCGGGCGCGCTGCTGGTGTGCGGTGTCGTCGTCATGACTCAAAATCTACGACGCCTTGATCATTCACGGAAGTGGTTTTCCCCGGCCCTTTGCTTGTACCGCCGGGGATTTCCCTGCTAAACCTGAGCCATGACCGACTATTCCCCTGACGCCACCGACTGGCGGATCCTCGAAGTCCTCCAGCGGGACGGACGCGCCAGTTTCACCGAGCTCGCCCGCTCCGTCTCCATGTCCGCGAGCGCCGTCACCGAGCGCGTCCGCCGCCTGGAGGAGGTCGGCATCATCACCGGCTACACGGCGGTGGTCGACCCGGAGAAGCTCGGCAAGTCGATCCTGGCGCTGGTCCGGCTGCGCTACCCGCACGGGAACTACAAGCCGTTCCACGACTTCCTGGAGGCCACGCCCGAGATCCTGGAGGCCCACCACGTCACGGGCGACGACTGCTTCGTCCTCAAGGTCGCGGCCCGCTCCATGTCCCACCTGGAGGAGGTCACCGGCCGGATCGCGGGCCTCGGCCCGGTGACGACGAGCATCGTCTACTCCTCACCGCTGCCCCACCGTCCGCTCAGTCTTTGAGCGCCGCCGTGCGGTGACGGACCACCGAGCCCCCGCGCTGCTTGACGATCTCCAGCTGGGCCTGGACCCGGACCCGCAGGTCCGCGACGTGGCTGACGATGCCGACGCTGCGGTCGCGCTCGCGCAGCGAGTCGAGGACGTCGAGGACCTCGTCCAGCGCCTGGTCGTCGAGGCTGCCGAACCCCTCGTCGATGAAGAGGGTGTCGAGCCGCATGCCGCCCGCCTCGTCGGTGACCACGTCGGCCAGTCCGAGCGCGAGGGCGAGCGAGGCGAAGAAGGTCTCGCCGCCCGACAGGGTGGCGGTGTCCCGCTCGCTGCCGGTCCAGGAGTCGACCACGTGCAGGCCCAGTCCGGAACGCCCGCGCCCGCTCGCCCGCGCGTCGGAGTGCACGAGGGTGTAGCGCCCGCCCGACATGCGCAGCAGCCGTACGGTGGCGGCGGCCGCCACCTGCTCCAGACGCGCGGCCAGTACGTACGCCTCCAGCCGCATCCGGCGCTCGTTGTCCGCGGAGGTGCCGGCGGTGAGCCCGGCCAGCCGGGCGACCCGGTCGTACTCCTCCCGCAGCGGGCCGAGCGCGCTCAGCTCCCGTTCGGCCTGCCGGGAGAGCCGATCCAGCTCCGCGCAGCGCACCCGGGCGGCGTCATGGGCGGATCCGGCCGTACGGAGCTTCGCGTCGGCCCGGGCCGCGTAGGCCTCGGCGGCCTCCGGTTCGGCCGGGGGCAGGGCCGCCGCCTCGGCGGCGCCGGTCTCGGCGAGGCGGTCGGCCAGCATGGCCTCCTCCGCCTGCCAGGCGTCCATCCGGTGCTGCAGGGCGGTGCGCTGGTACTCGGGGAGCACCGCGTCGGCCGCCGCGTCCACGGTGTCGAAGCCCGCCTTGAAGGCGGCGTCGGCCAACTGCCCGTCGGCCTCCTTCAGGTGTGCGGCGGTGGTTTCCGCCCGGCGCAGCGCGACGGCTGCGTCCGCGACCATCCGGACCCGTTCCTCCAGGGTCCGCGCGCGGGCCGCGACGGTGGGCGCGTCTGCGCGGACCAGGGCGAGCTCCGCCTCCAGCGCGGCCTGCTCCCGGTCCAGGGCCTCGCGCCGGGAGGCGCGGGCGGCGATCCGGCGTTCGGCGTCGAGCCGGTCGGCGCTGCGCGTGGCGTGCTCCCGCTCGGCGCGGTCGAGGCCCTCGCGCGCGGCGTGCAGGCCCGCAGCGGTGGCGTGGGCGGCGGCGTGCCGGGAGCTCAGGTCCGAGGTGCGGGCGAGGAGTTCCTCGGTGGTGTCCTCCCCGGCGGCGGCCGCGGCCTCGGCCATGGCCTCTTCGACGGCGGCGAGCCGGCGCTCCACGGCCGCCCGGGCCGCCTCGGCGCGCTCGAAGTCGGCGTGGGCGGCGTCCTCCGCGGCCCGGTCCACGTGGCCGGGGGCCGGGCGGGCCGGGGCCGGGTGCTCGGCGGAACCGCAGACGGTGCAGGCCTCCCCGGCCACCAGGGACTCGGCGAGCTCGGCGGCGATCCCCCGTAGCCGGGTCTCCTTCAGCTCCAGCCAGTGCTCCCGCAGGGCGCTCGACTCCTCGCGCGCGCCGAGCAGTTCGGCGGCGGCGCGCTCCGCGTCGGCGGCGAACCCGTCGCGCCGCCGGGCCGCGCCCAGCCGCGTCCGTGCGGCCGCGAGCCCGCCCGCGAGCTGCTCGGCCAGGGTCGCGGCCTGCTGCGCGGCGTCGAGCCGCTCCTGGAGCGCGGTCCGGGTGGCTTCCCAGCGCTCCAGCCACTCGGCGGACTCCTGGTGCTGCTCCTCGGCGGCGCGCGCCTCCCGTTCCAGGTCGGCCCGTTCGCGCCCGATCGCGGCGCTGCGCTGCTCGGCCCGCCGGGCGGCGCCGAGCGCGCCGAGGTCCTCCCGCAGCCGCTGCTCCTCGGCGGCCAGTTCCTCGGCGCCCGACTCCGCGAAGGAGGAGGGGAGCGCGGCCCGGGCGGCCGTTTCGGCGTGTGCGGCGGTCAGGTGGGCCGCGGAGGCGGCTCCGCGCAGCTCCAGGGCGGGAGCCACCAGGGCGCCCCGCCGGGCCCGGTCGAGCAGCGCGCGCACCCGTTCCCGTTCGGGGGCGGCGTCGGCGAGCGCGGCGCGCCGGAGCTCGGTCTCGGCGTGCCGGCGCTGGAGGCGGTCGAGCTCCCGGGCGTCCTCGGCGGCGCGCCGGGCGGCGGCGCGGCGTCCCTCGACGGCGGCCAGCACGTACTCGGCTACGGCGTACTGCTCCCGGGCGGCGCACCGGGCCACGGCCGCCCAGGCCCGGACGGCCTCGGCCAGCCCGGGGTCGCCCGGCTGGTGCCCGGGCACGGGCCAGGCGCGCAGGTCGGCGTTGTCCCCGGCGGCCTGGGCCAGCCGCTGGACGGTGGCGAGCACCTTCTCGTCGCCCGCGCGGACCTTGGCCTCGGCGGCCCGGCGCCGCTCGCCGAGCAGGGTTTCGACGGCGGCGAAGCGGCGGGTGTCGAAGAGCCGGCCGAGGAGCCGGCCGCGGGCCGCCTCGTCGGCGCGCAGGAAGCGCGCGAACTCCCCCTGGGGCAGCAGCACCACTTGGCAGAACTGCTCGCGGCTCATGCCGAGGAGCTGCTCGACCTCCTCGCCGATCTCCTGGTGGGATCGGCTGAGCGCCTGCCAGCCGTCGCCGGTGCGCTCGCGCAGCGCGCTCTGCGCCTTGTCCTTGGTGGTTCCGGTGCCGCGCTTCTTGGGCCGGTCCTGTTCGGGGCGCCGGGTGATCTCCAGGCGCCGCCCGCCGGCGGTCAGTTCGAGGGTGACCTCGGTCGGGGTCCCGGCGGAGGCGTGGTCGCTGCGCAGACTGGTTCCGGGAGCCTGGCGGGGGCCGGGCACCGATCCGTAGAGCGCGTAGCAGACGGCGTCCAGGACGGAGGTCTTCCCCGCCCCCGTGGGCCCGTGCAGCAGGAAGATGCCCGCGCCGGACAGGGCGTCGAAGTCGATCTCCTGGGGCTCGGCGAACGGCCCGAAGGCGGTGACCTTGAGCCGGTGCAGCCTCATCGGTGGATCTCCTGGCGGCTGTCCTGGACGCGTACGTCGTCGAAGGCTCCCCGGAGCACGGCCCGTTCGGCCTCGTCGGCGCGGCCGCCGCGTACGTGCGCGACGAAGTCCTCGGCGATCTCCTGGTCGCTGCGGCCCTTGAGCCGCTGGGCGTAGGAGGCGCCGGCCTCCTCCTCGCGTCCCTCGGGGTCGAAGGCGAGGCTGAGGGTGTGCGGGAAACGGGCGGCGAGGCGGGCCATCGGGTCGTCGGGGCGCACCGGGTCGGTGAGGGTGGCCTCGACCCAAGCGTCCTCGTGCACGCGCAGGCGCCCGTCGGACAGCAGCTCGTCCAAGCGGCCGCGCAGCCGGGCGAGGGCCCTCGGCACGGGGGTGTCGATCCGCTCGGCCCCGATGATGTCTCCGCCCGCGCCGAGCTCGACGAGCCACATGGTCTTGCGGTGGTCGGCCTCGGAGAAGGAGTAGGCGAGGGGGGAACCGGAGTACCGGACCTGTTCGTTGATCGTCTGGCAGCCGTGGAGGTGGCCGAGGGCGGCGTAGTCCACCCCGTCGAAGACGGAGGCGGGCACGGCCTCGACCCCGCCGACGGTGATGTCCCGCTCGCTGTCGCTCGCCCGGCCGCCGGTGACGAAGGCGTGCGCCAGGACGACGGACCGGGTGCCGGGGGCCCGCGCGGCCAGGTCGGCCCGGATCCGGTCCATGGCCGCGCCCAGGACCGCCTCGTGGCCGACCGCCTCGGCGCCGAACTCCTCCTTGACCAGGGCCGGTTCCAGGTAGGGCAGGCCGTACAGCGCCACGTCGCCGTGTACGTCGGACAGCAGCACGGGGTCGGCGCAGCCCGCCGGGTCGGTCCTGAGGTGGATGCCGGCGCGGTCGATCAGGCCCGCGCCGACGCCGAGGCGGCGGGCGGAGTCGTGGTTGCCGGAGATCATGACCGTGGGCACGCCGAGCGCGGCGAGCCGGTGCAGGGCGCGGTCGTAGAGTTCGACGGCCGCGAGCGGGGGCACGGCCCGGTCGTAGACGTCACCGGCGACGAGGACGGCGTCGACGCCGTGCGTGCGGACGGTCTCGACGAGGTGGTCTATGAAGGCGGCCTGGGCACCGAGCAGGTTCACGCGGTGGAAGGCCCGGCCGAGGTGCCAGTCCGAGGTGTGCAGGAACTTCACTCGCCGGCTCCGCCGCGCATGCCCGTCACGCCCGTCTCCCCCTACTGGTCTCCCGCTCGCTGAACCCCTCTACGCTAACCCGTCCCCGGGGCCCGTCCGCCCGGCCGAGCCGGTACGGGGGGCCGTCGCAGGCTCAGGGCGCGTACGTCTCTCCGCCGAGGGTGAGGGTGGCGCTGCCGGCCGTGCTGTCGGCGAGCCAGGCCTCGAAGGCGGGCAGGTCCGCCTCCGGGAGGGCGACCTCGATCTCCACGGCGGCCCCGTACCGCAGGTCGACCACGGTCCGGCCGGTGGCGCGCAGGTCGTTCTGGGTCTTGCCGGCCCGCTGGTGGTCGACGGTGACGGTGGCCAGCCGGTAGCGGCGCCGGGTGACGGTGCCCAGCTCGTCCAGGGCCTCGCCGACCACTCCCCCGTACGCCCTGATCAGGCCGCCGGCGCCGAGCTTCACACCGCCGTAGTAGCGGGTGACCACGGCGACCGCGTAGCGGATGTCGCGCCGCATCAGCATCTGCAGCATCGGGACCCCGGCGGTACCGCCGGGCTCGCCGTCGTCGCTGGCCTTCTGGACGGAGGCGTCGGCGCCGATGACGTAGGCGAAGCAGTTGTGCGTGGCGGTGGGGTGCTCCTTGCGGACGCGTGCCACGAACTCCTGCGCCTGCGCCTCGGTCGCGGCGGGGGCGAGCGCGCAGAGGAAACGCGAACGGTTGATCTCGGACTCGTGCACGCCCTCACGGGCCACCGTCGCGTACTGGTCTGCCTTCACCGCTCCACCCTACGGGGAATCGGACCTGTGTCTTTTCGGTTGATCCGGCAGTACGGCACCCCCGACGACCGGGACAGACCGA
This sequence comes from Streptomyces sp. NPDC055254, assembly GCF_053606025.1. Taxonomy (NCBI): domain Bacteria; kingdom Bacillati; phylum Actinomycetota; class Actinomycetes; order Kitasatosporales; family Streptomycetaceae; genus Streptomyces; species Streptomyces sp. NPDC055254. Next base: position 18,067 of record NZ_JBSGQV010000036.1, read on the forward strand.
GCCGAACCAGACCAGCAGGAGGCGGCGCACGTGTACGGCGATCCGGCAACCATCCGCGAGATCCTCACGGAACTCGGCGACACCTGGGCCGTGGTGGGCCTGTCCAACAACCAGGACCGGGCGGCCTACGGGGTCGCCCGCGTCCTGCAGCGGTACGGCAAGCGCGTGATCCCCGTGCACCCCAAGGCCGAGACGGTGCACGGCGAGCCCGGGTTCGCCTCGCTGGAGGCGATCCCCTTCCCGGTGGACGTGGTGGACGTCTTCGTGAACAGCGAGCTGGCGGGCGCGGTCGCCGACCAGGCCGTGGCCATCGGCGCCAAGGCGGTGTGGTTCCAGCTCGGGGTGGTCGACGAGGCGGCCTACGACCGCACGCGCGCGGCCGGGCGGGCCATGGTGATGGACCGCTGCCCGGCGATCGAGATCCCCACGCTCTAGCGTTCCGCCGGCCGCTGCGGCTCCGACTCGGAGAGGCCGGCGAGGTCGGTGATCTCGGCGAGCTCTGCCAGTCCCCGCAACTGCTCCGGCGTCATCCCCTCGGGAATGGGGACCGGCGCCGGAGTGCGCAGCGGCGGCTGCCAGCCCGTCTCCGGTTCCCACCTGCGCACGACCCGCGCCGGCGCTCCCGCCACCACCGCGTGGTCCGGCACCTCGCCGCGTACGACGGCCCCGGCCGCGACCACGACGTTGCGGCCCAGCTTCGCTCCGGGCAGGATCACCGCGCCCGTGCCCAGCCAGCAGCCGGGGCCGATCTCGACGGGCTCGCTACGGGGCCACTGCCGGCCGACGGGCTGGTGCGGGTCGTCGTAGCTGTGGTTGGTGGAGGTGATGTACACCCCCGGGCCGCAGAAGGTGTCGTTCCCGATGGTGATCCGGGTGTCGGCGATGACGTGGCTGTCCCGGCCGATCACCACCCCGTTGCCGAGGACCAGCACCGGCTCCGCGCCGAGGTCGAGGTCCGGCATCATCCCGGCCGTCAGGGTGACCCGCTCGCCGATGATGCAGTGGTCGCCGAGCCGGATCCACCGCTCCCCGAAGACGGTGCCCTGCGGGAAGGCGAGCCGGGTGCCGTCCCCGATGGCGCCGAAGCGCAGCGCTCCGGGCGTCTGCGCGGTGACGGCGCCGGCCCGCTGCATCCAGCTCCAGCCGGCGTGGACGGCGCGGTTCGCCAGTCTGCGGCGCAGCTCCGCCAGGGAGGAGAACGTGTTCTTCTTCGGCACCCGGCCACGGTAGTGCGCCCGGTGCCGGGCGTCCGGACCCCCGTCCTGTGATCTTCACCCCATCGCGGGGCGGCCCGGCCCCGTGTCCTACGGTGCCGGTAGCGCGACAGGACGAAAACGGCACGCGTAAGCACCACCCGGAAGAAGAAGGACAGAGGAAGAGCACATGACGCATCAGGCGGCCCAGGACCGGAACCGGGCATTCGTGGCGGGCGTGGGCGGGAAGAGCCCGGCCCTGCATCCCACGGCCTTCACCGCACCCACGTCCGTCGTGGTCGGCGACGTCACCCTGGCCGCCGGTGCGAGCGTCTGGTATTCGGCGGTGCTCCGGGCGGACTGCGGCCCGATCACCCTCGGCGCCGACAGCAATGTGCAGGACAACTGCACGGTGCACGTGGACCCCGGGTTCCCGGTCTCCATCGGTGCGCGCGTCTCCATCGGGCACAACGCGGTCGTGCACGGATGCACGGTCGAGGACGACTGCCTGATCGGCATGGGCGCCACCGTCCTGAACGGCGCGGTGATCGGCGCCGGTTCGCTGGTGGCCGCGCAGGCCCTGGTACCGCAGGGGATGGTCGTCCCGCCCGGCTCGCTCGTGGCGGGGGTCCCGGCCAAGGTCCGGCGGGAGCTGACCGAGGAGGAGCGGGAGGGCATCAAGCTCAACGCCGCGATGTACCTGGAGCTGGCCGAGCAGCACGGCGCGGCGATCACTGCGGAGGCGTAGCCCCCGCCTGCCGCCAGGCGGCGAGCCGGAGGGCCTCGATGACCGCCTCGTGCCGTGTCCCGTCCGGCGCGTCCGCGTGCGCCTGTCGGACGAAGCGCACGATCGGGGGGCTGACTGCGGCGCCCCGGCCGAGGAGGTGTTCCACCATGTCCAGCTGCGCGAACCAGGCCGCCCAGCCGAGGGCGGTGTGGCCCCTGAAGGTCGCCTCCAGGTCCGCGCCGCGGGCCAGCAGGAAGTCCACCGTCTCCGGGTGTCCGTGGCCGCCGGTGGCCGCGAGGAGGAGCGCCGGGTACTCCGGCCTGCCGCACTTCCGGTTCGGGTCGACCCCCGCGTCGAGGAGCACCGCGACCACGGCGGTGCGACCGCGCATGGCCGCCAGGGCCAGCGCGTCCAGCTCGTGGTACGGGCCGGCGTCCGCCGTCGGGTCGGCGCCGGCCTCCAGGAGCAGCCGGACGACCTCGGCGTGCCCGGCGTCCACCGCCAGGTCCAAGGCGGTGCGCGCGGCCGAGCTCCGCTCGTCCAGCGCCGCGCCGGCGGCCAGCAGCTCGGCCACGCGCACGGCGTCCCCGGCCTCCGCGGCAGGTATGAGCCCCGTCACGCGCGGGAGCGGGCCGGCTCGGCGGGCTCCGGGAGCGCCGCCGGGGCGTCCGGACCCGTATCCGCCGCCTCGGCGGCGTCTCCCGTGTTCGCCGAGCCCGCCGTGCCCGCCGTTGCCGACTTCGCCGTGCCCGCCGTCTCCGTACGGACGGCCTCCGCCGCCTTCTTCATCCGGCTGCGCACGACCAGCGTCACCGCGAGCCCGAAGACGACGGCCAGCCCGAGCGCCAGCCAGGAGAACCGCTTCAACCACGGTTCCGCGACGATCCCGACCGAGTAGATGACGGCCGTGGTGCCGCCCGCCCACAGGATGCCGCCGAAGACGTTCGCGACCAGGAACCGCCAGTACGGCATGTGGAGCACGCCCGCCAGCGGCCCGGCGAAGATCCGCAGCAGCGCCACGAACCGGCCGAAGAAGACCGCCCACATGCCCCACTTCTCGAAGGAGCGTTCCGCCAGCGCGACGTGCTCCGGCCCGAAGTGCTTGGGGAAGCGCCGGCCCAGCCGCTCCAGCAGCGGTTTGCCGCCCCGGCGTCCGATCGCGTAGCCGATGGAGTCGCCCACGATGGCGCCGGTGATCGCGCACAGCGCCAGCACCACGGGGTCGATCTCGCCGTGCTGCGAGGCGAGCAGGGCCGAGCTCACCAGGACGATCTCCCCCGGCAGCGGGATGCCGAGGCTCTCCAGCCCGATGACCAGCCCCACCAGGAGGTAGACCGCGACCGCCGGAATCGTCTCCAGCCATGCCTGGATGTGCACCGCTACGTCCTCCCGATCGGTTCCGCGCGTCCCCTGCGACCCGCCGGACGGGCAGCCTATCGGCTCCCCACCACCACCTTTGACCTCAGCGGCAGCTCACGCGAGGACCGGCCCACGAACACCTCCCGGCGCCCGGATCCCCTGACCCAGCGGTGCAGTTCCGGGTCCCAGGACGACAGGGCCCGGGCGTCGACGTCGACGGTGACCCGCTGCGCGGCGCCCGGTGCGAGCGTGAGCCGCCGGTAGCCGGCCAGGGCGCGCACCGGCTGGTCCAGGGTGAGTTCCGGGGACGGGCCGAGGTAGACCTGCGCCACCTCGGTGCCCTTGCGGCGGCCGGTGTTGCGGACGGTGAACTCCACGCGCAGCCCGTCGCGTTCCGCCCGGACGGCGAGCTTCTCGTACTGCCAGGTCGTGTACGAGAGCCCGTGCCCGAAGGGGAACAGCGGGGTCACCCGCTCGGCGTCGTACCAGCGGTGGCCGACGTGGATCCCCTCGGTGTACTCCTGCCTGCCGCCCACCCCCGGATAGCGCAGCGGGTCGCCGCCGACCGGGGTGGCCCGCTCCTCGGCCGGGAAGGTCTGGGTCAGCCGCCCGCCCGGGTCCACGTCGCCGAAGAGGATGTCGGCCGTGGCACCCGCGCCCTCCTGGCCCGGGTAGTACATCTGGAGGACCGCCCCGGTGCGGGAGAGCCACGGCATGGTCGTACTGGAGGAGGTGTTGAGGACGACCGTGGTGCGGGAGTTGACGGCGGTGACGGCCTCGATCAGCCCCGCCTGCCCGCCCGGCAGCCCCAGGGAGGTCCGGTCCCGGCCCTCGGTGGCGTCCTCGTACGCGAACAGCACCACGCTGCGGGCGTCCCTGGCGGTGCGCACGGCCTCGGCGAGGTCCTCGGCCCGGCTCGCCCGGGTGGTGTGCCGCAGCCGGAAGCGCTGGCCCTTCTCCCCGCCCTGGGCGTTCACGGAGAGCCGGTGGACGCCCGCCTTGAGGGTGAGGGTGCGGCGCCGTACGGTCATGCCGTCGGGCGCGGCGCCGAGCAGTCCGCCCGTGAACTGCTCGGCCACGCCCTGCCGGAGGGGGAACAGCTCCTCACCGTCCAGGCGTACGGACGGCCGCTGCCCGGTGTAGTGGACGATCAGCGTCCACTCGTCCTCGACCGGCAGCCGGAACTCGCCCCGGTGGCTCCAGCCGCGGCCGGGGCCCACCTCCCGGTCGTCCAATGCGGCGGCCGGGGTGAGCAGCCCGGCCGGGAGCGGCCGGCCGTAGAGGTCCTCGCCCAGGGCGTGGCGGACGGTGGATCCGTTCCCGGCGCGCTGCCGGACGGCGGTGAGCGGGGCGGTCGCCCCGTCGGGGACCACGTGCGCGCTGCCGCCCCCGCCGACGAAGGGCACCTGGCCGGTGGGGCCGATGACGGCGATCGAGCGTGCGGCGGCGCCGGACAGCGGCAGGGTGCCGCGTTCGTTGCGCAGCAGCACCGCCCCTGCGGTGGCCACCTTGCGGGCGGTCCGGGCTCCGGCGGCGGCCCCGTACGCGGGCCGGGCCGCCGGGCGCTCCGCCAGCAGGCCGAAGCGGTCCATGGTGGTCAGGACCCGCCGTACGGCGCGGTCGACGGAGGCTTCGGGTACGGATCCGCCGCGCACGGCCTCGCGCAGCGGATCGCCGAAGTGGATGCCGTCGGGCATTTCCATGTCGAGGCCGGCGCCGATGGCGGCGACGGTGCTGTGAGTGGCGTCCCGGCCGGACATCGTCCAGCCGTCGAACCCCCAGGCGCCGCGCAGCAGTGCGTCGAGCAGGGGCTTGCTCTCGCCGGCACGGACGCCGTTGACCTTGTTGTACGCGCCCATCACGGCGCCCGCGCCGGCGGTCACGGCGGCCTCGAAGCCGCGCAGTTCGGTCTCGTGCAGGGTCTGCTCGGAGACGATGACGTCGACGGTGTCGCGGCCCTGTTCCTGGTTGTTGAGGGCGAAGTGCTTGACGGTGGCGACGAGCCCCTCGTCCTGGATGCCCCGGACCACCTCGGCGACCAGGTCGGCGGTCAGTCGCGGGTCCTCGGCGAAGGTCTCGAAGTTCCGGCCGGCGTACGGGGTGCGAATGAGGTTGGCCATGGGCGCCAGCAGGACGTCCTGGCCGAGCGCGCGGCCCTCGCGGCCGAGGACCTGGCCGTACTCGCGGGCGAGCGCGGGGTCGAAGGCGGAGGCGAGCAGCACGGGGGCGGGCAGGGCCGTGGCCGGCCGGGCGACCCGTACGCCGGCGGGTCCGTCGGCGAGCCGCAGCGCGGGGATGCCCAGGCGCGGCACTCCCGGGAGGTAGCCGGCTTGGCCGAGGGGGGCGGGGTCCTGGCCGCCGTGGAGCAGGGCGGTCTTCTCCTCCAGGCTGAGGCGTGCCAGCAGCCGGTCCACGCGGGCCGCGCCGGAGGGCTCGGCCGGGGTGGCCGGGGCGCCCGGCGGGCCGTGGCGCGGCAGCGCGCCGGGGGGCACGCTCGCGACGCAGCCGCCCGTCCCGAGGGCCGCGCCCACCGCTCCGAACAGCGACATCGCGGAACGTCTGGACACGACCTCGCTCATCGGCGCTCCCTGCGGCGTGGGTCGGCGGGAGCGGCCCGCGCCGGACCGCTCCCCCGCCCACTGTGCCCCGCGCGCCCGCGCGGTCCGCCCGGACGCGCCGGCCGACGGCCCGGGTTCAGCCCTGCGGCGGCGGTGGCACGCTGTCGGCGTCGCGGCGGACCTCGTCCTGCCGCTGGACCCGTGCCTCGGTGCGGTGTCCGCGCGCGATGTAGTCGCGCACGACGGCCTCCACCGCGTCCTGCGGCGAGCCGACGCCCGCGAGGACCATCACTTCCACCACGAGCTCGGCGTCGAGACTGATGTTGACCTTGGCCACGGGCATCCCCTCACATCGTCGTGCGAGGGACTCTAGCCGCAGGGAGGGCGGTTACGCCGTCGCGTTGGGACGCAGGGTCCACACCACGGTCATCTCGCCGGTCACGGCCTCGTCCTCGCGCTGGATGGCGATGGTGACCGGGAACTCGGGGCGGCCGCCCGCGTCGAGTTCGGCGATCACCTCGGCCGCGGGGCGACCGAGGGTGGCGGTGGCGGTGACGACGCCCTTGGCGAGCTTCTTGTAGCCGATCTCGGCCTTCACCGCGAGGGGCACGGCGCGCGAGAGCTGGTCGCCGAAGGCGGCCAGGACGATGGCGCCGCTCGCGGATTCCGCGAGGGTGAACATGGCGCCGGCGTGCGGTCCGCCGACGTGGTTGTGGTAGTCGGGCTGGTCCGGCAGGCGGACGACCGCGCGCTCGGGGGTGGTCTCCAGGAACTGGAGGTTCAGGGTGCGGGCCATCGGCACGGTCGCGGCGAGCAGTTCGCCCACGTTCATCTGTTCTGCGCTCATGGAACGCGATGTTACCCACGAGTAGACAGCCTTGGCCAGAGTCCGCCCGGGGGCGGCCGTGGCTCCCGGGGAGTGCTCCCACTATCGTTACCGGCCATGTGGCCAGGACAGCAGCAGCCGCCCGGGGGCGAACAGAACCCCCAGGACGCGCACCAGAACCCTTATCAGCAGCAGCCGGGACAGCCGAACCCGTACCAGCAGCAGTCGGGGTACGGAGAGCAGCAGCCCGGTTACGGGTACCCCCAGCAGGGCTACCAGACGCCCCCGCCCGTGCAGCCGTGGGGCGGGACCACGCAGATCACGCCGCAGCCGCCGCGCGGCGGCAGCCCGTTCTCGACCAGGACGGTGGCCGTCGTGGCCGCCGCCGCGGTCGTGGTCGCGGCGGCCGGCACCGGCGCGTTCGTCCTGACCCGGGACGACAAGACGACCGACGTCGCCGACGGAAAGCCCGACACCTCCGCCTCCGCCCCGGCCTCCTCCGCGCCCGCCCCCGCGGGCAGCAGCGGGAACCCCCGGGCCGGCGGCGAGGTCAAGCCCGTGATTCCGGGCTGGAAGGTCGTCATCAACCCGAAGTACGGCACCGCCTTCGACGTCCCGCCGGAGTGGAACGTCAAGAGCGCCGGCCTCTCCAGCGGCTTCGAGGACGACGTCAAGAACGACGGATCCGCGCTCATCATGATGACCGCCCCCGCCTTCCTCAAGGAGGACTGGTGCAAGGTGGACTCCGACAAGAACGGCAGCGAGGAGACGTACTCGCTGGCGGGCACCGGCACCAAGGGCGGCCAGGGCGCCAAGGACACCGCCGAGGCCGTGCGCAACGAGGCCAACAACTGGGTGTTCGCCGCGTACGCGCAGAAGGCGCCCCCGGGCACCGTCAAGGTCTCCGACCCCAAGGAGTACACGACCTCCTCGGGCCTCAAGGGCCACATGGCGACCGCGACGGCGTCGGGCCTGCCCAAGGAGAACAAGTGCTCCTCCGACGGCAAGTCCATCGCCTTCAGCTTCAAGACCGCGAACGGCGACTTCTCCAGCTGGATCCTGTACGGCGCCGCGGGCGTCCAGGGTGAGGTGAGCCAGGAGACCTACGAGAAGATCCTCAGCTCCGTCCGCCTCCACGCCGGCTGACCTCCTCTCGCCCGCCGGTCCGGGCCGACAATCCGCTTGGATTCTCGGCCCGGGGCAGGGATAGTCCGGTAGTGAGCTCACCCACCGCCGCCGCCCCGCCCCGCAAGCCCGCGCGCCGCCGCCCCGAATGGGCCGGCCGCAACTACTCCCTCCTGACGGGCGCCGCGGTCGTCACGAACCTCGGCAGCCACGGATCGCTGATCGCGAGCGCGTTCGCGGTCATGGAGTCCGGGGGCGACGGCTGGGACATCGGCCTGGTCACAGCGGCCCGCACGCTCCCCCTCGTACTCTTCCTGCTCGTCGGCGGAGCACTCGCCGACCGGCTTCCGCGCCATCGGGTGATGGTCGCCGCCAACGCCCTCAACTGCGCCTCCCAGGCGGCCTTCGCGCTGCTCGTCCTGACCGGGGACCCGCAGCTGTGGCAGATGATGGTGCTGACCGCCCTGTGCGGCACGGGCACCGCCTTCTTCAATCCGGCCGCCGAGGGCATGCTCATGTCCACCGTCTCCGGGGAGCACTCCAACCGCGCGTTCGCCCTCTTCCGGATGGCCGTGAACGGCGCCGGGATCGGCGGCGCCGCGCTCGGCGGAGCCATGATCGCCGCGTTCGGGGCGGGCTGGGTGCTGGCGATCGACGCGGCCGCCTTCGCCGTCGCGGGCGCGATGCGGGCCTTCCTCGACGTCAGCCACGTGCCGGAGCGCGAGCCCGGCGGGGGACTGCTGGCCGACCTGCGGGACGGCTGGGTGGAGGTCCGGAGCCGTCCGTGGCTGTGGAGCATCGTGCTCCAGTTCTCCGTGGTCGTCGGCGTGCTCAGCGCGGCCGAAGCGGTCTACGGTCCCCTGGTCGCCCGGGACCACTTGGGCGGAGCGGCCCCCTGGGGCCTGGCGCTGGCCTTCTTCGGGCTCGGCACCATCGGCGGCGCCCTGCTGATGATGACGTGGAAGCCGCGCCGGCTGCTGCTCGCGGGCACGCTGTGCGTGTTCCCGATGGCGCTTCCCTCGGCAGGGCTCGCGATTCCGCTGCCCGCGTGGGGGCTGTGCGTGGTGATGCTCGTCAGCGGTGTGGCCATCGAGGTCTTCGGCGTCAATTGGATGTCGACCATGCACCAGGAGATCCCGGAGGAGAAGTTCTCCCGGGTGTCCTCCTACGACTGGTTCGGCTCGCTCTCGATGACCCCGCTGGCCACCGCCCTGGCCGGGCCGGCCGAGTCCGCTTTCGGCCGGTCCGAGGCGCTGTGGGGCTGCGCGGCCCTCGTCGTGCTGCCCACGGCGGCGGTCCTGCTGGTGCCGGACGTACGACGGATCACCCGCGCACCGCACGCGCCGGTGGCCGCCACCGGTCCCGTCGGCGCCCCTGCGGCGCCGGCGCCGGCGGACCTGCCGACCCTGCCGACCCAGGCCGCCGCCGGTCCGCACCCGGCCGCCGCCGAGCCGGCGGTGTCCCCGGCCGATCCTTCCGGGAACGGCGTCACCCCACGCTGAACGCACCGTCGGGCGGCTGCGGGGACGGCACCGCGTCCGCGTCCTCGACCGGCCGCGCCCCCCGCTGGAACCGGGCCAGTGCCGGGCCCTGCTCCACCCGGGCCGGGAAGGCGTCGCCCGCGCACCGGCGGGACAGGGCGGCCAGCGGGAGCCCGGCGTCCGAGGCCAGCAGTACGGCGTTGCCGAACCGCCGCCCCCGCAGCACCGAGGGCTCCGCGATCAGCGCGAGCTCCCCGAACACCGCCCCGAAGTTGGCCAGCTGCGACCGCAGGAAGCCGAAGGGCGCCCCGTCGGCCAGGTTCGCCGCGTACAGCCCGCCGGGACGCAGCACCCGCGCCGCCTGCCGGGCGTACTCCGCCGACGTCAGCGGCGCGGGCACCCGCGAGCCGCCGAAGACGTCGGCGACCAGCACGTCCGCGCTCGCCGCCGGCGCCGCCTCCAGCCACGCCCGGGCGTCGGCGGCGTGCACGGTGACCCCGGCTCCGGCCGGCAGGGGCAGGTGCTCGGCCACCAGGTCCACCAGGGCTGCGTCGAACTCGACGACGGTCTGCCGGGACCCCGGCCGGGTCGCCGCGGCGTAGCGCGGCAGGGTGAGCGCGCCGCCGCCCAGGTGCAGGAGGTCCAGCGCGCGCCCCGGCTCCGCCGCGCAGTCCAGGACGTGGCCGAGCCGGCGCACGTACTCGAACTCCAGGTGCAGCGGATCGTCCGGGTCGACGTAGGACTGGGGCGCACCGTCGACGGTCAGCAGCCGGGCCCGCTCGCGGTCCACGTCCGGCATCAGCTTGGCGGTGCCCTGGCCCACTTCCCGGATCACCGGGATCTGTTCGTCGCTCACCCCTCCATTGTCGGGCCGGGCTCAGACCGACCAGACCTCGGCGGCCGCCTCGGCGTGCTCGGCGGCCTGGGCCAGGCCGGCCCGGGCCGCCGGGTCCCGGCGGGCCGGGTCCAGGACGTTGCGCCCGAAGGCCTTGCGGGCCGCCGCGGACGGGGTGATCAGCAGCACCCGCGCGCCCGCCGCGCGAAGCCGGGCGGTTTGGGCGGTCGGCGAGGGGACGTGCCCGGAGCCGAGCGACATCGGGGCGAGCACCACGACCCGGTCGTACCCGGCGGCCAGGTCCGCGTTGGTCGCGGAGCGCACGCCCCCGTCGATGAACCGGCGGCCGCCGACCGTCACCGGCGGCCATACGCCCGGTACGGCGCAGCTCGCCGAGACCGCGTCGAGCAGCCCGGCCCCGCTGTCCCGGTCGAAGTCTGCCGCCTCACCGGTGTGCGCGTCCACGGCGGTGACGACGAGGCGCCGCTCGGGCCAGTCGTGCGAGACCAGCCGGGCCGCCAGCACCTCGCGCCGGGCCTCCTCCGCGCCGGTGTCGGCGGCCAGCGCCATGGCTCCGACCCGCTGCCGGTAGGCCGTGGCACTGCGCGAGCGGGCCATCGCCACCGCGTAGCGCGCGAGGAGGCCCGCGCCCAGCCTGGCCGTCCGCTCGGCGCCGGCGTCGCCGAGCTGGCGCTCGTACAGCTCCCGCGCGGTGAGCAGCCCGGAGGTGAGCTGGGCGCCGACCACCGAACCGGCCGAGGTGCCGACGACGAGGTCGGCGGTGGTGAGGTCCACCCCGGCGCGGGCGAGCCCGTACAGGATTCCGCACTCCCAGCCGATGCCGGTCAGCCCTCCGCCGCCCAGCACCAGTGCCGTGTCGCCGCCCATCGCCGCCGCCCCTCCGCGCATGCCTTGGTGACGGCAGTCTGACGCACGACCGCCGCCCGGTACCACGGCGGGGCCCGGATCCGGATCGTGCGCGCTGGCGCCCGGGCGGTCCCGGCCGTCGTGCGCGCTGCCGCCCGGGCGGTCCCGGCCGGGGCGGAGCCGAGCGGCCCGGGCGGCATCCGGCGCGCACGCGTCCGGCCGCCCGGGCGGTCCCGAAGAGCGAGCGGGTCAGTCGAGGACGGCCGTCACCGTCCCCGCGCCGACGGTCCGCCCGCCCTCGCGGATCGCGAAGCCGAGCCCCGACTCCAGCGGGACGTCCCGCCCCAGCTCCACGGTCATCGTGACCGTGTCGCCCGGCGCGGCCGTGCCCGTCTCCCCCAGGTCCACGTCCCCGACCACGTCGGCGGTCCGGACGTAGAACTGCGGCCGGTACCCGGTGGCGACCGGCGTCCGGCGGCCGCCCTCGCGCGCCGAGAGCACGTACACCCGCGCGGTGAAGCGCCGCTTGGGCGTGACGCTGCCGGGCGCGGCCACCACGTCCCCCCGCCGCACCTGGCCGCGGTGGACCCCGCGCAGCAGCAGCGCGACGTTGTCGCCGGCCTCGGCGGACTCCATGGGCCTGCCGAAGGTCTCCAGCCCGGTGACCACCGTCTCGGCCGGCTCGCCGCCCTCGCCCAGGACGGCCACGCGGTCGCCCGGGCGTACGGTGCCGCGCTCGACGGCGCCGGTCACGACCGTGCCCCTGCCGGTGATCGTCAGCACGTTCTCCACCGGCAGCAGGAACGGCGCGTCCGTGTACCGCACCGGCGTCGGCACGTAGGTGTCCACCGCGTCGAGCAGGGCCTGGACGGCCCCGGTCCAGCGCGGGTCGCCCTCCAGCGCCCCGAGCCCGGAGACCCGTACGACCGGGGCGGTGTCACCGCCGTAGCCGTGCGCGGTGAGCAGCTCGCGGACCTCCAGCTCGACCAGGTCCGTCAGCTCGGGGTCCCCGGCGTCGGCCTTGTTGAGCGCCACCACGATGTGGTCGACACCGACCTGCCGGGCGAGCAGGACGTGCTCGGCGGTCTGGGGCATGACCCCGTCGAGCGCGGACACGACGAGGATCGCCCCGTCGAGCTGGGCGGCGCCGGTGACCATGTTCTTGATGTAGTCGGCGTGCCCGGGCATGTCGACGTGGGCGTAGTGCCGCGTGTCGGTCTCGTACTCGACGTGCGTGAGGTTGATGGTGATGCCGCGCCGGGCCTCCTCGGGGGCCCGGTCGATCCGGTCGAACGGCACGAAGGAGGCGCCCCCGCGCTCGGCGAGGACCTTGGTGATGGCGGCGGTGAGGGTGGTCTTGCCGTGGTCGACGTGACCCATGGTGCCGATGTTGAGGTGCGGCTTGGTCCGCACGAAGGCCGTCTTGGCCATGATCTTCTTCCCGTGGCTCGAAGCTGGAACGGGACCCCTGGAGCGAGCCGACCCTCCCCCTGCGGGGTCCGCCGGACGATCCGGGAAGGGTCAGCTTCGTGCGCCGCCGAATGCGGCGAGGGCGGGTGCGTCCGGGAACGCGGCAGCCTTCGGCGCGTCCGCGACTGCGGACGGCGCTGCGGGGAAGGCGTACCGGGACATGTCCCCGATCCTGCCGGAGCGGGCCCGCGCCGTCGAACGGATTTCCCGCCGTCCGGCGCCGTGCAGAGGGCCGGGCGGCCCGGCGCTCACCCGGCGGCGAGGTTCCTGAGGGCCTCGCGCGCGGACAGCGCGGACAGCCGGTCGCCCTCGGCCGCGACGAAGGCGCGCACCGCGCCGGGGTCCGTCCGCGCGTACTCCCGCAGGGACCAGCCGATGGCCTTGCGGACGAAGAAGTCGGGGTGGCCGGCCCGGCGGCGGCAGTGGGCGAAGAGGCGGTCGGCGTCCGTGGCGTCCTTGGAGCGGAGCTGGTGGAGGAGGGCCGCGCGGACGAGCCAGCGGTCCTCGTCCTCGATCCACTCGTCCATCACGGCTCCGAGCGCGGGATCGGCCGCCACCAGCGGGCCCACGGTGTGGGCGGCGAGCAGGTCGACGGTGTCCCACCACGGAACGGTGACGATCAGATGCCGGACCACCGGCAGGAAGCCGGAGGAGCACCGCGCGACGTGGCGGCGCAGGTAGTCCACCGCGAAGTACCGGTACTCGCGCTCCGGGAGCCGCCCACAGCCCAGTGCGAGGGCCGCGCAGTCCTCCTCCGTCGGCTCCGGGGTGTCCCGCACCACCGTCCCGGACAGCTCGCGCCGCCGCGGGGTCGGGATTCCGAGGAAGGGCGCCACGTCCTTCATGTACGCCGCCATGGCAGCCGCCCGCACGGGGTCGGCGGCGGCTCCGTAGGCCGCCGTCAGCCGTTCCAGCAGGGTGTCCGCGAGGGCGCTGCGGGGAACCCCCGGGGGGTGCCCGTCGTTCGACCGCATGAGGCCCAGATTACGGCGCCGCGCCGCATACGTCGGCTACTCTCCCGGGATGTCCCTTCTCCTCGCGCCGCGGACTCGGCTGTCGCTGCTCGTCGTGCTGCTCCTGGCGGCCGGCGCGTGCGTCCTGCTGTTCGAGCCCCAGCGCGTCCTCTCGGAGGGCCGGCCCGCCGGGCTCCCGGTGGGAGCGGCGGTCGTGCTGTTCGCGGCCGTGTACGGGGTGTGCGCCTCCGCGTTCGTCCCGCGCCCCCTGCTCAACCTGGCCGCCGGAGCCGTCTTCGGCACCCAGTTCGGCCTGGTGGCGGCCGTCGGGGGCACCGTGCTGGGCGCGGCGATCGCCTTCGGGCTCGGCCGTGTCATGGGGCAGGAGGCTTTGCGTCCGTACCTGCGCGGCCGCTGGCTCCGGGCCGCCGACGGCCAACTCAGCCGGCACGGCTTCCGCTCGATGCTCGCCGTACGGCTCTTCCCCGGCGTGCCCTTCGTGGTGGCGAACTACTGCGCGGCGGTCTCCCGCTGCGGTTGGCTGCCCTTCCTGCTCGCCACGACGGTCGGCGTCGTCCCGAACACCGCCGCGTACGTGATCGCGGGCGCCAGCGCTTCCTCCCCCGGATCCCCCGCCTTCCTCGCCTCGTTCGGTTTCATCGCCGTCTCCCTGGTGGTCGCCGCAGCCGTCGCCTGGCGCAAGCGGCACCGCCTGGCGCCCCCTCGCGCGCACGACGCCGCGCACGCGGTGGCGTACGAACTGACGCCCCAGCACCCCCCTGTGGTCAGCGGCGCCTCGCACGGGCCCTAGCATCGGAGCGAACTGCCCGACGATCACAAGGACGAGCGCACCCCGACATGAGCTGGTTCGAATCCCTAATCCTCGGTCTCGTCCAGGGGCTTACGGAGTTCCTCCCGATCTCCTCCAGCGCCCACCTGCGGCTGACCGCCGCGTTCGCCGGCTGGCACGACCCCGGTGCGGCCTTCACGGCCATCACGCAGATCGGTACCGAGGCCGCGGTGCTGATCTACTTCCGCAAGGACATCGCGCGGATCGTCTCCACCTGGTTCCGCTCGCTCTACACCAAGGCGCTGCGCTCGGAGCAGGACGCGAAGATGGGCTGGCTGGTCATCGTCGGCTCGATCCCGATCGGCGTCCTGGGCCTCGCCTTCAAGGACCAGATCGAGGGACCGTTCCGGGACCTGCGGCTGATCGCCACCACGCTCATCGTGATGGGCATCGTGCTCGGCATCGCGGACCGGCTGGCCGCCCGCGACGAGGAGGGAGGCCGCCACCGCGCCATCCGCGAGCGCAAGACGCTGCGCGACCTGACCGTCAAGGACGGCCTGATCTTCGGCCTCTGCCAGGCCATGGCCCTGATCCCGGGCGTCTCCCGCTCCGGCGCGACGATCTCCGGCGGTCTGCTGCTGGGCTTCACCCGCGAAGCGGCCGCCCGCTACTCCTTCCTGCTCGCCATCCCGGCCGTACTGGCCTCGGGGGCGTTCGAGTTGCTGGACGTGGTCGAGGACCCGGGCCACATCTCCTGGGGGCCGACGGTCTTCGCGACCGTCATCGCCTTCATCGTCGGGTACGCGGTCATCGCGTGGTTCATGAAGTTCATCTCCACCAAGAGCTTCATGCCGTTCGTGATCTACCGCATCCTGCTGGGCATCGCCCTGTTCGTGCTGGTCGGCACGGACGTGCTGAGCCCGCACGCCGGCGAGTCGGGCGACTGAACCTCCCGTCGGCGCGCCCGGGTGATTCCGGCGCTGCCGGTACTGGAGGCCGGGATCGGCGGGTAGACGAGCCGAAGACGTGGGGGCCGGAAGGGAACGTTCCCGTCCGGCCCCCGCGTCGTTGTGCCTGCAGAGACGTGAAGGCGAGCAACCGGGGGTGTCCCATGGGTCGCGTGGTACTGGAGCGTTTTCCGGCCGGAAGTCCGCGGGGAAGTTGGCCCGCCGAGGAGTACGCCGCGCAGCGGTTGAGCGAGGGTGTGGCGGCGGAGGTGGTGATGGACCTGGACACCGACGCGTTCCTCGTGGTGGTGCGACAGCGGGAGGCGTGTTCCGGTCACTGACCGCCCGTGCGAAGATCCGGTCCGCGCACGGCACTTGGCCTCGCGGGCCGGCAGCCGCAGACTGACCCGATGACGCAGCGTGTGGACCTGGCGACGGTAATGGACCGGCTGGCGATCGACGAGGTGGTCTCGGGGTACGCGGTGGCCGTCGACGACGGCGACTGGGCGGCGTACCGCGCCCTGTTCACGCCCTCCGGGCGGGCCGACTACAGCTCGGCGGGCGGCGTCGAGGGCCCGGCCGGGGAGGTAGCGGACTGGCTCGCGCGGACGATGGAGCTGTTCCCCGTGCGCCAGCACCTCATCGTCAACCGGCTGGTCCGGCTGGAGGACCAGGGCGGTTCTCCCGGTGACAGTGCCGAGGTACGGGCGGACTTCCTCAATCCGATGCGGCTCGCCGGGGAGGATTTCGACGGTTCCGTGACCGCGCCCAATTTCGTCGCGGCCGGGCGCTACACGTTCACACTGGCCCGGACCCGCGACGGCTGGCGGCTCACCGGCGTCACCGTGCACGAGAAGTGGCGGCACCTCTCCGCCTGAACCGGCGCCCGTCCGGCACGATCGGAGGGCGCTGCCACACTGGAAGCGGAGGCGCGCCAATGGCATCGATCCGGAGCGGGCGGTTCTCGCGGTGGTGCGCGGCGGCGGCGGTCCCCGCCGGCGCGCTGCCGGCCCTCGCCTTCCCCGCCCCCGCCCTGTGGTGGTTCGCCTACGTCGCCCTCGTGCCCTGGATGCTGCTCCTGCGGTCCGCGGCCACCGGGAGGCGGGCGGCCCTGGAGGGGTGGCTCGGCGGCGCCGGATTCATCCTGGCCGTCCACCACTGGCTGCTGCCCAGCCTGCACGTGTTCCTGCTGCCCGTGGCCGCGCTGCTGGGCGCGCTATGGATCCCGTGGGCGCTGCTGGTGCGGCGGCTGCTCGGCGGGGTCCCGTCGGCCGGGCGGGCGGGTGCCGCGCTGGTCCTCGTACCGGCGGCGTGGCTCCTCTCGGAGCTGGTGCGGTCCTGGCAGGGCCTGGGCGGGCCGTGGGGGCTGCTCGGAGCCAGCCAGTGGCAGGTGGAGCCCGCGCTGCGGCTGGCCTCGCTGGGTGGCGTGTGGCTGGTGAGCCTGGTGGTGGTCGCGGTGAACTGCGCCCTGGTGGTGCTGATCGCTGCGCCGGGGGCGCGCGTGCCGACGGCGGCCGGAGTGACGGGGTGTGCGGTACTGACGGGCGCCGTGTGGCTGTGGGCGCCGGCGCCCGCCGGGGCGGGCGGGCTGCGCGTGGGGGTCGTGCAGCCGGGCCCGGTGGCGGGCCCGGACAGTGCGGAACGGCGGTTCGACGTCGGGGAGCGCCTGACCCGGGAGCTGGTGGGGCAGTCCGCGGACCTGGTGGTGTGGGGCGAGAGCAGCGTAGGCGAGGATCTGGCGACCCGCCCGGACCTGGCCCGGCGGCTGGCCGCGCTGTCCGCGGAGGTCGGCGCGCCGCTGCTGGTGAACGTGGACGCACGACGCTCGGACCGGCCCGGGATCTACAAGAGCGCGGTGCTCGTCGGCCCCCGGGGCCCCACCGGCGACCGGTACGACAAGATGCGGCTGGTCCCCTTCGGCGAGTACGTCCCGGCGCGCTCGCTGCTGGGCTGGGCCACCTCCGTCGGCAAGGCGGCCGGCGAGGACAGGATCGCGGGCGGGGCTCCGGTGGTCATGGACCTGCCCGCCCGGTCGGACGCGGCGGCCGAGGGCCCGGCGGGCGCGCGGTCCGGCGTCCGGATCGGTCCGCTGGTCTGCTTCGAGTCGGCCTTCCCCGACATGAGCCGACGCCTCGTCCGGGACGGGGCGGCCCTGATCGTCGCCCAGTCGGCGACCTCCACGTTCCAGGAGAGCTGGGCGCCGGCCCAGCACGCCTCACTGGCCGCGCTGCGGGCGGCCGAGAACGGCCGCCCGGTGGTGCACGCCACCCTGACCGGGGTCAGTGCGGTGCACGGCCCCTCCGGCGAGCGGGTCGGCCCGGTCCTGCCCACGACCGCGAGCACCGCGCGGGTGTACGAGGTCCCGCTCGCCGGGGGCACGACCTTCTACGCCCGCCACGGAGACTGGGCGGTGGCCGCGTCCCTCGCCGCCCTGGCCGCCTACTGCGCGGCCCTGGGCGTGCGCGGTGTCCGCGGGGGCGGCGGCGTGGTCAGGAGGCCTGCTCCAGCGCCGAGCTCACCACCCGCTCGCAGAGCTCGTGGGTGAGCAGGGCGTCCCGGGCGCTCAGCGTCCTGCCCGCGGCCACGGCCCGCAGGAAGTGGTCCACGACCTGCTCGATGCCGCGCTGGCGGGCGACGGACACCCAGTCCCCGCGGCGGCGCACGGTCGGCTGGCCCTTGTGGTCGATGACTTCCGCGAGGTTGACGACCTGCCGCTTGGTGTCCTGTCCGGACACCTCCAGGATCTCCTCGGTGGATCCGGACAGCCGGTTCATGATGCCGAGCGCGGTGAAGCCCGCACCGGCCAGCTGAAGCACCACCTGGCTCATCAGTCCGTCGCGCACCACGGCACGGACGTCGACGCGGTCGGTCTCGCCGGGCAGCAGGAAGCGGAGCGTGTCGACGACGTGGATGAAATCGTCCAGCACGAGCGTGCGCGGGTCCTCGGGCAGTCCGACCCGGTTCTTCTGCATGATGATCAGCTCGCGCGGGTGGTCGGCGCACTGCGAGTAGCCGGGCGCGTGGCGGCGGTTGAAGCCGACGGCGAGCGAGACACCGCGCTCCTCGGCCAGTCGCACGAGCCGGCGCGAGTCCTCGATCGCGTAGGCGAGCGGCTTGTCCACGTACGTCGGCACGCCGGCCTCCAGCAGCCGCGTGACGATCTCGGGGTGGGCGGCGGTGGAGGCGTGCACGAAGGCGGCGTCGAGGCCCTCGGCCAGCAGCGCCTCCAGATCGGCGTGCCGGCGCGCGGCCGGGACGTGGTGGATCGCGCCGATCCGCTCCAGGGTGGCGGGAGTACGGGTCTGCAAGTGCAGCTCGATTCCCGGGCGGGTGGTGAGGACGGGCAGGTACGCCTTCTGCGCGATGTCGCCGAGTCCGATGCAGCCGACCTTCACCGGGGGCCTCCTGGTTCGATTCCTTGGGGGACTCCGGCAGCTTAATCCCTGGTGGGCGGGGGCGCGGTCGACCAGGATGGAGCGCATGACGAACGACGGAACCCACCGCCCCGAACCCTCCACCACGGCCGGCGAGCGCGAGATGCTCGACGGCTGGCTCGACTACCACCGCGCCACCCTCGCCTGGAAGTGCGCGGGTCTCGGCGACGCCCAGTTGCGCCGGACCCCGCTCAAACCCTCCGAGTTGAGCCTGCTCGGCCTCGTACGGCACATGGCCGAGGTGGAACGGTACTGGTTCCGCGAGATCATGCTGGGCGAGGACCTGCCCGAGCTGTACTGCACCCGGGAGGAGCCCGACGGCGACTTCCACTTCACGGACGCGGCCACCTGGGCCGCGGCGGAGCAGGTGTGGCAGACCGAGGTCGAGCTGGCGCGGCAGGCCGCGGCGGGCCGTCCGCTGGACCTCGCGTCGGACCCGGCCGGCCATCACCGGGGCGAGGTGTTCAGCTTGCGCTGGGTGTACACCCACATGATCGAGGAGTACGCGCGCCACAACGGCCACGCGGACCTGTTGCGGGAGCACATCGACGGCAGCACCGGCGAGTAGCGGCTGTCCTCCGGACACCGCCTCCCCGTCACCCGTGCGGGGTCAATATCGGCTCCGGGTTTTCGCAACGGGGTCCTCGCACAGCAGAGTTGCGGGCGTGCATCCCACCCGAACCACGACAAGCCTGCTGCTCGGAGTCGCCTGTGCGGTGTCGGCCGTCTCCGGTTGCGTGAACGTGAGCCCCGCCGCCGTGCAGCCGGCGGCCACCTCCGCCGCGGGGGTACCGCCGCGGCACCAGCCGCGCGGCGGGCCCGCGGCCGAGCCGGTGGTCGTCCGGGCACCGGCGCTGGAGGCGTTGGAGGCGTTGGAGGCGGCTCCGGAGCGGCCCGCGCGGCCCGCGGCCTCCGCCTCCCCGCAGCACGCGGCGCGGGACGCCCCCGGAGGGCCCCTGGAGGCCGCGCCGGAGGTCCCGTACATCCCCGAGCCGCCGAGGCGCTCCGAAGGCTCCTCCGGACGCTCCGGGGGCGGCGAGGGGCGTTCGGGTCAGGACGCGGGGGTGGAGCGGGAGGTGCTGCGCAAGCTTCCGGTACGGCCGGCCGACGTGTGCGCGCTGGGCCGCCGGCACGGGCACTGGCGGCCCGACAGCCCGGAGGCCCGCATCTGCGCGGGCGTCCGGGGCGGCTGAGCGACCGCCGGGAACGCGAAGGACTGCGGGGGTTGGCGAGGGCTGCGAGGGCTGCGGGGGCTCTCCGCTACGGGGACTGCTCCGGGAAGGGCCGCGCGCCCGGCCCGGGGTCCGGCTCCGCGGCCAGGCGGCGCTCCAGCCGGGCGATGGCGGCCCGTACGCCGTTGCCGTACCCGTCGTCGGAGAGCGCGGCGGCGGCCGCGCGGGCCCGGGCCAGATGGTTCCGGGCCGCGTCCGGCCGGCGCAGCTTCACGTAGTCGGCGGCGAGGCTGAGGTGCAGGGACGGATAGAACACCCGCATCGCCAGGTGCGGCGCCACCCCGGCGGAGCGGCCGTCCCCGGGGCCGCCACCGGGCGCGGCGGGCCCCGGGCCGGGGAGGGTGCCGCCATCGGGCGCCGGCCCGGCGCGGAGGGCCTCGGCGGCGGTCAGGGCCCGCAGGTCCCAGGTCAGCTCGTCCGCCGGATCGTCCTGGGCGTCGGCCATGTAGTGGGCGAGCGTGCACCGGTGCAGGCAGTCGCCCTCCTCGCCGAGCTGGGACCAGATCTCGCCGAGCCGGTTGCGGGCCTCCTCGCGGTCCCCCGCGTGCAGCAGGATGACCGCCTGGCCGATCCGGGTCATGACGGCGTCCTCCGACGCCTCCTGCTGCTCCGTCAAGGCCGCCTCCGGCTCGCTCCGCCGGACCTGCTCCGGTCCGATCATCAAGAAGCTAGCCGGAGGTTCCCGCATTGACGCCGAGGCGCGGGGGGGCGTCAGCCGAGGTCCGGGATCCTCCAGTCGATCGGCTCATGGCCCTGGGCGGCGACGGCCTCGTCGATCTGCGTGAAGGGCCGGGACCCGAAGAACTTCTTGGCCGACAGCGGGGAGGGGTGCGCCCCCTTGACGACCACGTGGCGGTCCTCGTCGATCAGCGGGAGCTTCTTCTGGGCGTAGGCGCCCCACAGCACGAAGACGGCGGGGTCGGGGCGCTCGGACACCGCGCGGATCACCGCGTCGGTGAACTTCTCCCAGCCCTTGCCCTTGTGCGAGTTGGGCTCGGCCTCCCGGACGGTGAGCACCGCGTTCAGCAGCAGGACGCCCTGGCGCGCCCACGGCATCAGGTACCCGTTGTCCGGAACCGGCAGGCCGAGCTCCTCCTTCATCTCCTTGTAGATGTTGCGCAGCGACGGCGGGGTCTTGACCCCGGGCCGCACGGAGAAGCACAGGCCGTGGCCCTGGCCGGCGCCGTGGTAGGGGTCCTGGCCGAGGACCAGGACCTTCACCTGGTCGAAGGGCGTGGCCTCCAGAGCCGCGAAGACCTCCTCGCGGGGCGGGTAGACCGGCCCGTTCGCCCGCTCCTTCTCGACGAACTCGGTGAGTTCTTTGAAGTAGGGCTGGTCCAGCTCCCCGCCGAGGACGGGGAGCCAGGACTCGGGCAGCATCTGGGTCACGGCGACAACCTCCGGTACAAGTTCGTGCGACTGCTCCAGAACCTACCGGGGGCCACTGACAACGCCTCGACCGGCCGCGTCGGCCACTGCTGTTACCAGCTGGTCTTGCGGTACAGCTCCCACATCTGCATGGCGGTCTGCGGGTCGAGGGCCCGCTCGCCGCCCGCGATGTCCTCGCGCGCGGCGACGTACAGCTTGCCCTGCCACAGCGGCAGCAGCCGGACGTCCTCGGCGAAGATCTGCTGGGCCTGCTCGAACTGCAGGATGCCGGCCGCGCGGTCGCCCTCGCGGCGGGTCTTGGGGAGCAGTTCGTTGATGATCTGGGCGGGCTCGTACGGGGTACCGACCGCGTTCTCCTTGCCGACGAACGGCGCGATGAAGTTGTCCGGGTCCGGGAAGTCGGGGAACCAGCCGCGGCCGAAGACCGCGTACTCCTGGTTCTTGTAGCCCACCTGGAAGTCCTTCCAGGGCTGGCCGCGCAGGGTGACCCGGAAGAGGTTGCTCTCGTCCAGCTGGCGCTTGAGCTCGGTGAACTCCTCCGCGGTCGAGGAGCCGTACCGGTCGGTGGTGTACCAGAAGGTCAGGTCGACCGGCTGGGTGATCCCGGCGTCCTTGAGGATCTTCTGCGCCTTCTTGACGTCGGCGTGGCCGTACTTGTCGAAGAAGGGCGTCTTGTGGCCGACGACACCCTTGGGAACCATCGAGTACAGGGGCTCGGCCGTGCCCTGGTAGACCTTGGAGACGAGCACGCCGCGGTCGACGATCTGGGCGATGGCCTGGCGCACCGCGAGCTTGTTGACCTGCGGGTCCTTCGGGTTGAAGACCAGGTAGCGGATCTCGGCGCCGACGTTCTCGACGACCTGGACGCCCAGCTCGTGGGAGGCGGGGGTCTGGAGGTCCTTGATCTCCGGGGCCGACAGGCCGCGGTAGGTGGCGTCGATCTCCTTGGCCTTGAGGGCGGCGACCATCTTCACGGAGTCCGTGAAGTAGCGGATGGTCACGCCGTTGTTCTTCCGGTTGGCGAAGCCCGCGTAGCTCTCGTTGCGGCCGAGGACGGCCTCGCCGCCCTCCTTGTACGCGTTGAGCACGTACGGGCCGGAGCCGGTCACCTTGCTGTCCTCGCGCACCTTGTCGGCCGGGTAGTCCTTCGGCGCGACCAGCGAGGCGGCGGGCGAGCCGAGGACGTACGGGAAGGTCGCGTCGGGGGTGTTCAGGTGGAAGACGACCGTCAGCGCGTCCGGGGTCTCGATCTTGTCGAGGGTTCCGAAGAGGTCCTTGGGGCCGACCTTGGACCCGATGGTCCGGATGCGGTCCAGGGAGTGCTTGACGGCCTTGGAATCCAGGGCCTCGCCGTTGGAGAACTTCAGGCCCTTGCGCAGGGTGCACCGGTACGACTCGTTCTTGGAGTCGGTGAACTCGCAGTTCTGGGCGGCGTCCGGCTGCGGCTTGAGGGAGCCCGTCGGGAAGGCCAGCAGGGTCTGGTAGACGTTGCGGTACAGCTCCCAGGAACCGTCCCACGCCGCTGCGGGATCGAGGGTGCTCGGTGCGCTCGTCGTGCCGACGACGATCTGTTTGGCATCGTCACTGCTGTCGTCCGAGAGCACTCCGCATCCGGCGAGCAGGGATATGGACGCAAGGGCCGCAGTGATCTGCAGGCATCTGGTCCGGTTGAACACGTGCACGCTCCTCGATCAGCCAGGGGTGCGGCAGACCCTACCGCAGTGCCCCACGAATCCAATGGGGGAGGTTTCGTGGGGCACTTGACCGGTTCCGTGCCTATTCGGTATGCATTTGCCTCTCTTTTAGAGGCGAATGTGTCCGGTTATCGGTCAATGGACTCCGGCATTGAGGAACATTCCGCCGTCAACGACCAGAGTTTGCCCAGTGATCCATTCCGCTTGTGCGGAAGTAAGAAAAGCCGCGGCTCCCCCGATGTCCTCCGGCACCCCGAGCCGGCCGAGCGGGTAGGCCGCCGCGGCCTCCGCCTCACGGTTCTCGTAGAGCGCCTGCGCGAACTTCGTCTTGACCACGGCGGGGGCGATGGCGTTGACCCGGACCCCGGGCGCCATCTCGTGGGCGAGCTGGAGGGTGAGGTTGACCATGGCGGCCTTGCTCATCCCGTACGCGCCGATGAAGGGCGAGGCGGAGACGCCGGCGATCGACGCGATGTTCACGATCGCACCGCCGTTGTCCTTCTGCCAGGCGTGCCAGGTCCGCTGGGCGAAGCCCAGCGCCGAGATCACATTGGTCTCGAAGACCTTCCGCGCGACGCCCAGGTCCAGGTCCGCGATGGGCCCGAAGACCGGGTTGGTGCCCGCGTTGTTCACAAGGAAGTCGACACGGCCGAAGGCCTCCATCGTGCGCTCGACGGCGACCGCCTGGTGGGCCTCGTCGTGCGCCTTGCCCGCGACGCCGATCACCCGGTCGGCGCCGAGCCGCTCGACCGCCTCCTTGAGGGCCTCCTCGTTGCGCCCCGTGATGCAGAGCCGGTCGCCGCGCGCGACCAGCGCCTCGGCGATGCCGTAGCCGATGCCCCGGCTCGCTCCCGTGATCAGCGCGACCTTGCCGCTGTCGGGTCCGTTGTTGTCCGTCATGACGTGGGTCCTGCCTCTCGTCCGCTGATCTGCTCGTCTGCTCGTCCCGGTCGACCGACCGGCCGGCCGGCCGCCGCCCGTCAGGCGAGCGGACCGCCGGCGACGTACATGACCTGGCCGGAGACGAAGCCCGCGGCCTCGCCCGTGAAGAAGGCGATCGCGTGGGCGATGTCGTCCGGGCGACCGACGCGCTGGACGGGGATCTGCGTGGCGGCGGCCGCCTGGAAGTCCTCGAACCCCATGCCGACGCGGGCCGCCGTCTGGGCGGTCATCTCGGTGACGATGAAGCCGGGGGCGACGGCGTTGGCGGTGACGCCGAACTTGCCGAGCTCGATGGCCAGCGTCTTGGTGAAGCCCTGCAGTCCGGCCTTGGCCGTGGAGTAGTTGGCCTGGCCCCGGTTGCCGAGCGCGGAGCTGCTGGAAAGGTTCACGATGCGGCCGAACTTGGCCTCGACCATGTACTTCTGACAGGCCTTCGCCATCAGGAACGCGCCGCGCAGGTGCACGTTCATGACCGTGTCCCAGTCGTTGTCGCTCATCTTGAAGAGCAGGTTGTCGCGCAGCACGCCCGCGTTGTTGACCAGGATCGTCGGCGCGCCGAGGGTGGCGGCCACGCGTTCCACGGCCGCCTCCACCTGGGCACTGTCGGAGACGTCGCAACCGACCGCCAGGGCCTTGCCGCCGGCCGCCGTGATGGCCTCGACGGTGTCCTTGCAGGCCGCCTCGTCGAGGTCGAGTACGGCGACCGCCCGGCCTTCGGCGGCCAGGCGTACGGCGGTGGCCGCGCCGATGCCCCGGGCCGCCCCGGTCACGATCGCGACGCGCTGCTCGATGGTGGACATGCTGGATCTCCTCGCCCTTGAGAGACGGCCGCCCTTGGGTGAGCAACCGCTTAGTAGCTTCAGCTGAGGAGACGCTAGGAGCCCTGGCACCCGGTGTCAACGTACGCAATTCACCGGGGCCGGGTTCGTCCGCCGCCGGCTTCAGCGCACCAGGAGTTCGAGGAGCCGTTCCACCTCGGCCTCCGGGTCCGCCGTCAGGCCGGTGTGCACCGGTCCCGGCTGGACGACCGTGCTGCGCGGGGCGATCAGCCAGCGGAACCGGCGGCCCGCGTCGTCGCCCGCGGCCTGCCCCGCCGGCTCGCCGCCGCCGCACACGCCCTCGACGCCGCGCAGCGCGGCCCGCACCCCGGCCACGTCGGCCCCCGGGTCCAGCACGAGGAGCTTGCGCTCGTCGAGGTGGGTGCGCGCCGAGACGTAGGAGAGCGCCCGGCAGTAGACGATCACGCCGGCGTTGAAGCACTCGCCGCGCTCCATCCGGGGCACCACGCGCACCAGCGCGTACTCGAACACGTTCCGCTGGGTCACTTGCCGTCGCTCTTCTTCTTGGTCGGGTGAGGCCATTCGCCCAAGTGGTCCGTGAGCCAGCCGGGCGGCCCGGCCGGGGTCCGCACCCCGGTCTCCATCGAGATCCGCTCGTGGATGGTGGCGGCGCGCGGCAGCAGCACGTCCACGTAGGCGCGGCGCACCGCGTCGGTGGACTCGAAGCCCGGCTCGTCCACCAGCCACTCGTCGGGCACGTCGGCCGCGACCTCGGTGAGCAGCTCCTCCGTGACGAGGGGCGCGAGCGCCGCGGCCGCGGCCCCGATGTCCGGGCCCACGGGGGCCAGTACGTGGTCGGAGGCGTTGTAGGGCTTGGCGGCGGTCGCCCCGGCGGTGGGCCAGTTGTGGTGCCAGATCATGGTGGCTCCGTGGTCGATGAGCCACAGGTCCCCGTGCCAGATGAGCATGTTCGGGTTGCGCCAGGACCGGTCGACGTTGTTGATCAGCGCGTCGAACCAGACCACGCGCCCCGCCTCGACCGGGTCCGCGCGGTAGGCGAGCGGGTCGAAGCCCAGGGAGCCCGGCAGGAAGTCCATGCCGAGGTTGAGTCCGCCGCTGGCCTTCAGCAGCTCCTGGACCTCCTGGTCGGGCTCGCCGAGCCCGATGACGGGATCGAGCTGCATCTGCACCAGCCTGGGGACCCGCAGGCCCAACCGCTGGGCCAGGCGCCCGCAGATGACTTCGGCGACGAGGGTCTTGCGTCCCTGGCCGGCTCCGGTGAACTTCATGACATAGGTCCCGAGATCGTCGGCCTCGACGATTCCCGGGAGCGAGCCGCCCTCACGCAGGGGCGTGACGTAACGGGTCGCGATCACTTCGGACAGCATCCGCCCAGGCTATCCGGCGCCGCGCCGCGACGCGGAAGTGCCGGTCCGTGGCCATGGCGGCGGGCTCGGCGGCCCCCGCGGCGCGGGACCGACCGATGCCGGTGTGCCGGTACCGATGCCGATGCCGGTGTGTCGGTGCCGGTGTGTCGGTGCCGGTGTCAGGACGCCGGGGTCCACCGTGCGAGGAGGGCCTCGGTCGTCGTGATGGTCGCGACCAGGGCGAGGGAGTTGCGGATCACCTCGGCGGTGCAGGAGGCCGGCACGCCGGCGATGGCGTCCGCCGGGACCACCACCCGGTAGCCGCGGTTCACGGCGTCGAAGACGGTGTTCGGGATGGCGATGTTGGAGGAGACCCCGGTCACGACGAGGGTGCGGACGCCGAGGTTGCGCAGCAGGGCGTCGAGGTCGGTGCCGGCCATCGGGGAGAGCCCGTGCAGCCGGCGCACCACCAGGTCCTGCTCGGCCACCACCAGAGGGGCCGCCACCTGCACCGCGGGGCTGCCGGACAGCTGGCGCACCGGCAGTTTCCCGGCGGCCCGGAACAGCCGCGCGTTGGTGTTGGCCCCGAGTCCGTCCGGCCGCCGCTCGGCGACCGCGTGCACCACCTGTACGCCGGCCCCGCGCGCCGCGTCGGCCAGCGCGGCCACCCGCCCGAGCATCCCCGAGTCCCGTGCCGCTCGGGCGAGTTCGGGCAGCGCGCTCTCCTCGCCGACGACACCGTTCTGGCACTCGACGGTGAGCAGCGCGGTGGTCGCGGGATCGAGATCGGGCATGGCTCCCCCTGGCGCGGCGACGGAAGAGCCTCCATGATTCCTGACACACAGTCAGATGTGAAGGGGCGCGGATCGGATGGACGAGACTCAGCGGCGGGGCCGCCGCATCATGATGACCGACGCGGAAGTGGACGCGTTCCTGCGCGAGCAGCGCACCTGCCGGGTGGCGACGGTCTCCCCCGACGGGCGTCCGCACGTGGGCGCCCTGTGGTTCGCCTGGGACGGCAGCTCGCTGTGGCTGTACTCGATCACGCGCAGTCGGCGCTGGTCCGACCTGAGCAAGGACCCCCGGATCTCGGTGGTCGTCGACGCGGGCGAGGCCTACGACGAACTGCGCGGGGTGGAGCTGTCGGGCAGTGCCGTCTTCGTGGGCGAGGCCCCGCGCACGGGCGAGCCGTGCGCCGAACTGGCCGAGGCCGAACGGATCTTCCCCGTCAAGAACTTCGGCATCGAGGAGATGCCGCACGACGGTCGGCACGCCTGGATCCGCCTGACCCCTGACTCCGTCGTCTCCTGGGACTTCCGCAAGATCTAGGCGACCCCGGCGGGTCGGGCCCGGCCGGCGGCCGACTGCCGCAGCGCCTGGACCGCGGCGCGGATGGAGGGCCGCCGGTCGGCGTCCGCGCGCCAGACCGCGTACACGTGCCGGCGTACGGAGTCGCACACCGGCAGGAGCCGGACGCCGTCGGGCACCGGTCCCCGGCCGAGCCTCGGCGCCACGCACACGCCGAGCCCGGCTTCCACGAAGGCCAGCTGGGTGTGGTGCTCCTCCGCGATGTGGGTGATGCGCGGCTCGATGCCCGTGCCGCGCAGGGTGAAGACCAGCCACTCGTGGCAGAACTGGCCCTCGTTCCAGGAGATCCAGTCGTCGTCGGCGAACTCGGCGAGGGAGATCCGGGTACGGTCGGCCAGCCGGTGGCCGACCGGTACCGCGATGTCCACGGAGTCGTCCAGCAGGTGCGTGCGGGTGAGTTCGGCGGGGACCGGCATCCGCTTGTTGTGCCAGTCGATGGCCAACGCCATGTCGAGGTCGCCCCGGACGACGGCCGCCATGCTCTCCTCGGGTTCCTGCTCCCGGACCCGGGCCCGCAGCTCGGGGTGGTCCGCCCGCAGGGCCGACAGCGCCTGCGGCAGCAGCCCCCGCATGGCAGTGGGGAAGGCGCCGATCCGCAACTCCCCCACGGCGCAGCCCCGCTGGGCCTCGACGTCGGCCTGGGCGAGCTCCACCTGGGAGATGATCCGGGCCGCGTGCTCGGCGAGCAGCCGCCCGGCGTCGGTGAGCCGGACCCCGCGCCCGTTCCGGGCCAGCAGCGGCTGGCCGACCTCGCGCTCCAGCTTGGCCATCTGCTGGGAGACGGCCGAGGTGGTGACGTGGAGGCCGTCGGCCGCGCCGCTGACCGAGCCGTGCCGGGCGAGGGCGTCGAGGGTGCGCAGGCGCTCCAGGTTCAACATGTAAGTGATGCTACGACTTCCTGCACAGGAAGTCTCGCTTGTCCTACGAAGTCGATGCGATCACAGTAAAGGCCATGAGCGCACCCGCGGCACCCCGGCCGACCCTTCCCCCCTCCCCTTCGGCCACCGGCCGCGCGGGCGCCGCATCCTCCGGCACACCGGCCCGGGCCCCCCGTCCGGACTGGCGCGTACGCTTCGCGATCCTGTCGGTGGTCTGGGGTTTCAGCTTCCTGTTGATCAAAGTGGGAACCGAGGCGTACGCCCCCTTCCAGGTGGCGCTGGGCCGGGTCCTGTTCGGCGCCCTCGCCCTGCTCTGCGTCCTGCTGGTGCGCCGCGAACCGCTGCCCCGCGGTCTGCGCACCTGGGGCCACCTCGTCGTGGCCGCGCTGCTGCTCAACACCCTCCCGTTCTCGCTGTTCGCCTACGCGGAGCTGACCATCCCCTCCAGCCTGGCCGGCATCTGCAACGCGACCTCCCCGCTGTGGGGCATGGCGCTGTCGATCGTCGCCCTGTCCGAGGACCGGCCGACCCGCCGCCGCTTCGCGGGTCTGGGCCTGGGATTCCTCGGGGTGCTGACCGTCCTGGGCGCCTGGCAGGGCTTCGCGGGCGTCGACGGCAAGGGCACCGCGCTGGCCCTGCTGGCGTCGCTCTGCTACCCGGTCGGCTGGATCTACGTCCGCCGGACCCTGGCCGGCACCCCGGGCTCCCCGGTGGCCCTGACCGGCGGCCAGCTGCTGGTCTCCACCCTCCAGCTCATCCTGGTCAGCGCCCTGTTCACCTCCGCACCGGGCTCCTTCCCGCTGTGGCCCACCCTGTCGGTGATCGCCCTGGGCGCCCTCGGCACGGGCCTGGCCCTGCAGATGCAGTACGGACTGGTCACGGAGGTCGGCCCGACCACGGCCCAGATGGTCACCTACTTCATCCCGATCATCGCGACCACGGCGGGCGTGCTGGTCCTGGGCGAGCAACTGCACTGGAACACCCCGGTCGGCGCCGCGATCGTCCTGGCGGGGGCCGCGCTCACCCAGACCCGCCCCGGCGCCCGCAGGAGCGTCAGGCGTACCGGGCCCGCGACGCCCCGGGCCTGACCGCCGCGGCCACGGCGTCCGCGAGCACCGCCACGTCCCCCGGCGCCAACTGCGACACCGTCAGGCGGATCCCCGGCGCCGCCTCGACCCGGAACCGGGCCCCGGCGGCGACCCCCCACCCGACGGTCAGCAGGCTCGTCACCACCGAGGTCTCGTCGGCGACCGGCACCCATACGTTCATCCCGCTCCGCCCGTGCCCCCGCACCCCCCGCTCGCGCAGCGCCGCGAGCAGCGCGCCCCGCCGCTCCCCGTACGAGCAGGCCACCGCGGCCCGGTCCACCGCGTCCGTGCTCCACAGCTCCACCACCGCGTACTGGAGCAGCCGGCTCACCCACCCCGGCCCCAGTCGCTGCCGCCCGCGGACCCGGTCCAGGGTCACCTCGTCCCCGGTGAGCACCGCCAGCCGCAGGTCGGGTCCGTAGGCCTTGGCCGTGGAGCGGATCAGCGCCCAGTGGCGGGTGACCCCGCCCAGCGTGTGCAGGGGCAGCTCCACGATTCCGTGCCCGTGGTCGTCGTCCAGCACCAGCACCTCGGGGTGGCCGGCCAGCACCGCCCGCAGCTCTCGCGCCCGCGCCGCCCCGACCGCGGCCCCGGTCGGATTCTGCGCCCGCGAGGTGACCACCAGGGCCCGCGCCCCGGCCGCCAGGGCCCGCGCGACGGCGCCCGGCTCCGGTCCCTCGTCGTCGACCGGCACCGGCAGCACCCGCAGCCCCAGCGCCGGGACCAGGTCAAGCACGCTGCCCCACCCCGGATCCTCGACCGCCACCGCGTCGCCCGGCCTCAGGTGCGCGGCCAGCACCCGTTCGATGCCGTCCAGGGCGCCGGAGGTCACCGCCACCGGCCCGGGCGGCACCCCGTCCGCCGCGAAGTCCGCCCGGGCCAGGCGGGCCAGCTCCGGGGCGACCGGGTCGTCCCCGTAGAGCGTCGGAGCCTGCGCGTAGCGCCGGGCGGCGGCCGCGAGCGGCCCGTCGAGGTCGGGCAGCAGGGACACGTCCGGATTGCCCGCGGCGATGTCCCGCACGCCCGGCGGAAGTGCCGTCCGCAGCGCGTCCCGGGGCGCGCTCGACGGCCGGGCCCGCACCCGGCTGCCGCGCCGGCCGTCGGTCTCGATGACCCCGCGCTCGCGCAGCGTCCGGTAGGCGGCGGCCACGGTATTGGGATTCACGCCCAGCTCACCGGCCAACTCCCGCATCGGGGGCAGCAGCGCTCCGGGCGCGAGCGCGCCCGTGCCCACGCCCGCTTCGACACTGGCCGCGATGTCCGATGCACGACGCCCTGTGATTCGATAGTCTTCTAGCACAAAACACATTATGCACTAGAGCAATGGAGACGCGCCATGACCGGCACGCCCGCTACGGAGACCCTCGACCCCAAGACCGCCGCGGCGACCGCCGACCCGGCCGTTCTCCCGGGATCCACCGGCTCCTACGAGCCCACCGACCGCACGGTCCCCACCCGGTCCCGGGACCGGGCCCGGTACGACCGCGAGACGGTGCACTCGATACTGGACCAGGCCTACATCTGCCACCTCGGCTTCGTCCGCGACGGCGCGCCGGTGGTCCTGCCCACCCTCTTCGGCCGGGTCGGCGAGGCGCTCTACATCCACGGCTCCACCGGCTCCCGCCCGCTGCTCGCCGCCGGCAAGGCCGACCCGGGCCTGCCCGTCTGCGTCACGGTGACCCACGTCGACGGCCTGGTGCTGGCCCGCTCGGCCTTCCACCACTCCCTCAACTACCGCTCGGTGGTCGTCCAGGGAACGGCCTACCAGGTCACCGACGAGGCGGAGTGCCGCACGGCCCTGGACGCCCTCGTCGACCACGTGGTCCCGGGCCGCTCCGCCGACTCCCGGCCGGCCAACGCCAAGGAGCTCGCGGCCACGGCCGTGATCCGGCTGGACCTGACCGAGGTCTCCGCGAAGCTCCGTACCGGCGGACCGAACGACGACGCCGAGGACCTGGGCCTGCCCTACTGGTCGGGCGTGGTCCCGGTCGCCCCGGCGTACGGGACCCCGGTGCCCGCGGCGGACCTGGCCCCCGGCATCGCCGTCCCGGGCTACCTCGCCGCGCTCTGAGGCAGCGGCACGGCGGCGGGCCGCGGCGCCGGATCACCGGCCGGCCCGTCCGCCGACCCCTCGGCCGGCCCCTCCGCCGGCCGCCGGGACTCGGCCCTGATCAGCGCACCCACCGCCATGAGCAGCGCTACGGTGCCCAGCACCACGGCGCCGGTCAGCCGCTCCCCGAGCACCAGCACCGCGATCACGGCCGCGCTCACCGGCTCGATCAGCATGACCACCGACACGGTGGCGGCCCGGACGGCCGCGGCTCCCGTGAAGTACAGCGCGTACGCCAGCGCCGTGGGCACGGTGGCGAGGTACACCAGCAGCCACAGCACCCGGCCGAGGTCGGCGGCGTGCGGCAGCAGCCCCTCCACCAGCGCGGCCGGCAGCAGGCACACCGTGCCCACCGCGACCGACCAGGCCGTGGTCACCAAGGGGTCGCCGCCGGCGCCGCGCTGCCCGAGCCGGCGCGCCCGCAGGGTCATCGCCGCGTAGCCGGCGGCCGACAGCAGCGCCCAACCGACGCCCGCGGGCCGTACCTCGCCGTCCCCGCTGCCCAGGACCAGGACGGCGAGACCCGCCAGCGCCCCGAGGACGGCGACGGCCCCGCCCCGGCCCAGCCGCTCCCCCATCCAGCGCCGCGCACCGAGCGCGATCAGCACGGGTCCGGCGCCGAGGGTGACCACGGTGCCGACCGCGAGGCCGGTCTCCCGCACGGCGGCGAAGTACGCCGCCTGGAACAGCGTGAACAGCAGGCCGGTCACGATCAGCGAGCCGGCCGACGGCCGCACCCGCTCCGCCCGTCGGCCGGGCCGGCGCACGGCCAGTACCGCGAGCAGCACGGCGAGCCCGCCCGCGCACCGCCAGAACGACAGGGAGAGCGGGCCGAGGTCACTGGCCAGGAAGAGGAGGGAAGCGGCCGCCCCGGCGGTGCCCCAGGCGGCTCCGGCGACGACGAGGTACAGCAGACTGCGCCCGGTGGCGGGCGAATGGTTCGACACGTGGTTCTCCGCGCGTGCGTGAAGGATGAAGGATACGGGTCATCGCTTCGCGGGCAGCGCACGACCGCCCGGGTGCGCCGAGGGGCGACCGGGACGGTCCGAAGGAGTGGGGGGCGCCGCCCGCGCTAGGCGGCGGGAGGCGGAAGCACGGTCGAAGGCATGGGCGTCACCCTAGGCTTTCGTCGTCTCACGGTCCAGTGGGCCCGGATCCGCCGGATTCGCCGCTCCCGCCGCACCGGCCGGAGCGAGCGCGGGCAGCGGGTCCGGGGCGGTGGACGCGGCCGCCCGCGAGGTCTGCGCGATGAAGGCTCCGCCCAGCACCAGCGCCCCGCCGGCGATCTGCCACGTCGAGAGGTGCTCGCCGAGCAGTACCCAGGCCAGCACGGTGGCGATGACCGCCTCCAGGCAGGCCACCACACCGGCGACCTGCGGCGACAGCCTGCGCACCGAGACCACGCCGGTGAGGTACGCGAAGACCGTGGCGATCAGCACCACCCAGCCGAGCAGCACCGCAGCGGGCACCATCGCCTCGCCCAGGGCGGCCTGGCCGCCCAGCACCTGCCAGTCCATCCCCCAGGGCCGGGCGATCACGGTCATCACCAGGGCGCCGATGAGCATGCCGTACGCGATCACCCCGAGCGGGTCGGGCACGTCGTCCCCGTCCGAGCCCTGGTCGGCGAAGACGAAGTAGAAGGCCTGGCAGCAGGCCGCGGCGAGGCCGAGCAGCACCCCGACGAGGTCCAGGCTCAGTCCGGCCCAGATCTCGACCACGCAGGCAAGACCCACCACGGCGACGGCCGCGCCGGTGGCGGCCGCCCGGGTGACCGGCTTGCGCTGCACGAAGCGGATCCAGCCGAGCAGCAGCGCGGGGCCCAGGTACTCCAGGAGCAGGGCCACGCCCACCGGGATCCGGGACAGGGAGGCGAAGTAGAAGGCCTGCACACCGGCGACGGCCACGAGGCCGAATCCGGCGAGCAGCGCCGGCCTGCGGCGCAGCAGGTCACGGTGGCGCCAGGCCAGCGGGGACAGCACGAGGGCCGCCCCGGCCACCCGCAGCCAGACCACGTGGAGGGGGTCCAGACCCGCCTCGATCAGCGGCTTCGCCGCCACTCCGGAACCACCGAACGCGAATGCCGAGACGAGGGCGAGGCCCAGTCCGGCATTTCTCCCTGACGCTTGCATCCGGCCATCATGACAGGGGCCGTCAGCACCGTCACGGGGGAGACGCCTGTTGAGACGGGGACGTGACACGCACTCCGGCGGGTGAGATCGGGACCCTCGATATCTGACAGGTCGTCAGTATTGAATGTTCCGCCCCCCGGGGCTACGTTCCGCCGCACGTACCCGACGAGAAGGGGTGGTCGCGTGGCCGAAGTCACCGCGGAATCACGCATTGAGGCGTCCGCCGCGAAGCTCTGGTCCCAGCTGACGGACTGGGACGCGTACGGCCGGTGGAGCACGACCCACACCGACTTCCCCAAGGGCGGCCCCGAGACCCTCGCGGTCGGATCCACCTTCGCGGAGAACATGAAGATGATGGGCTTCCCGGCCGAGGTCCTGTGGACCGTCTCGGAGCTGGAGGACGAGCGCCTCTTCGCGATCACGGGCAAGGGACCGATGGGCGTGGCCGTGCTGACCCGCTACACGCTCGTTCCGGACGGCGGGGCCACCACGGTCCGCATCGACGGCGAGTTCACCGGCGCCGCCGTCTCGCTGATGGCGGGCAAGCTCAAGGACTCGGCCACCGCCGCGCTGAACGAGTCGCTGCGCAAGCTCGCCGGGCTGGTCACCTGACCGCCCCCGGCCCCTTCGACGGGTACGGCGGCGCGCCCGGTGAAAGCATCCGCCGGGCGCACCGCCCGATGAGCGCACCGGCGGCTCAGTGCCCGCCCGCCAGGATCAAGCAGAGCTTCCCGCGGGCGTCGTCGATGACCGCGACCGCCTTCTGCCGCTGCTCGGGCGAGCCGGTCTTCCACCGGCCCCGCCGCTGCGCTCGCTGATCTCCTGGATCATCTCGTAGCCGACAAGTCCAGTGAGCCGGGATTGGCCTTTGTCGGCGATCGGGGACCGCCCTACCGTCGGGGCATGCGCATCCGAATCGTCGACGCCTTCACCGACCGCCCCTTCCACGGAAACCCCGCCGGAGTCCTGCTCCTCGACGGAGAGTTCCCCTCGGACACCTGGCTCCAGCAGGTCGCGGCCGAGGTCAACCTCTCGGAGACGGCCTTCGCCCGCCCGCTGCCGCCCGGCGGCGAAGCCGACTGGGCGCTGCGCTGGTTCACTCCGGTGGCCGAGGTCGACATGTGCGGGCACGCCACGCTCGCCACCGCCCACGTTCTGAACGAGCGCAGCCTGGCGGAGCACGGCCGGCCCGCCGGCCGGGTCCGCTTCGCCGCGCGCTGCGGCGTCCTGACGACCGAGGCGGGCACCGACGCCACGATCACCATGGACTTCCCCACGTCCTCGCTGACCCCGGCGCAGGCGCCGGGCGCCGTGGCCCACGCCCTGGGCGGCGCCCCGATCCTCTCCGTGCACGACACCTCGGCCCACATCGGCGACCTCCTGGTCGAGCTGGCCGACGAGCGGACCGTCCGCGAACTGGTGCCGGACCACGCCGCACTGCGCTCGTTCGCCAAGCGGGGGGTGATCGTCACCGCGCCTGCCGAGGATCCCTCGCTCGGGTACGACTTCGTCTCGCGCGGCTTCTTCCCGGCCTTCGGAATCGACGAGGACCCGGTCACCGGCAGCGCGCACACCGCGCTCGCCCCGTTCTGGGCGCGGCGCCTGGGCCGCGAGGAGCTGACCGGCCTGCAGGGCGGGGCCCGCCGGGGCCTGGTACGCGTCACCCTGGCGGGCGAGCGCACCCTGCTGACCGGCCGCGCGGTCACGGTGCTCGACGGGGAGCTCCTCACCGCCCCCTGAACCGCCGCGTACGAGGCGTCACGGCGTCGGCAGCCAGCCCACCTCGCCCGCGAGCAGCGCGTACCCGCCGAAGGCCACGATGTCCAGGAGGGCGTGCGCGACGACGAGCGGACCGACCCGTCCCCAGCGCCGGTAGGCCAGTACGAAGACGACGCCCATCACCACGTTGCCGATGAAGCCGCCGATGCCCTGGTAGAGGTGGTACGAGCCGCGCAGCAGCGAGCTGGCCAGCAGCGCGGCCAACGGCGACCAGCCCAGCTGGTCGAGCCTGCGCAGCAGGTAGGCCAGCACGATGACCTCCTCCACCAGGGAGTTCTGCACCGCGGAGAGGATCAGCACGGGGAACTTCCACCACACGTCGGGCAGGGCCTCCGGCACCACGGTGAGGTTGAAGCCGGCGGCCCGCGCGCCGAGGTAGAAGGCCAGCCCGGCGCTCCCGATACCGGCGGCGACCACCGCGCCCCGTCCCAGGTCCCCCAGTGGCCGGGTGCGGTCGAAGCCGAGCACCCGCAGTCCCGGCGCGCCCTCGCGGGTCAGCAGGTGCGCCACCAGCAGGACGGGCACCAGTGCGGACGCGATGCCGAAGAGCTGCCAGGCCAGGTCCAGCCACGGCCGGCCGGGGGCGTAGGAGCCGTTCAGCGTGGCGGCCTGGTCCTTCAGCCCGCCCGGCTTGGTGAGCGAGCCGATGAAGCTGATCAGCGCCGAGACGCCGCTGGCGCCCAGCGACAGCGCGAGGACGAGGAGCGTCTCGGTCCGCAGGACCGCCCGCCCGGGACGCCGCCCGTCCGCGCCCAGCTCCAAGACCACCGGTTCCGGCTCCGCCCGCACGCCCGCTCCCGTTCCGCCCTACTGATACGACAGCCCCATAGTGCCTCCTCGTCCTGCTCGTCGGCGCGCGCGGGGGACGACGACGGCCGGGATCACCGGCTCAGCGACGGACCGGCACGGGTGCCCGCACCTCCCGCTCCGCGAGCCCCACCGGCCAGGTGTGCACGGGGTCGCCCCGGTGCATCAGCTCGCTGTAGCGACGGGTCGTCGCGGCCAGCGCCTCGTCCCGGTCCAGGCCGCCCGCGACCGCCTGGTGGTAGGTGTCGACCTGCCAGGTGGCCCCGTTCACCCGCCGCCGGCAGCGCTCCTCGATGATGCCGAGGTAGTGGTCCCGGTCGGCCGGCTCTATGCCCCAGGCGTCCAGCCCGGCCGCCGCCATCGGCAGCAGCTCGTCCAGTACCAACCGCACCGCCGGCACGCCGGCCAGGCCCCCGGCACGGCCCCGGCGCGGCCAGCGCAGCCGCGCGTCGATCCCGTACCGGCAGGCCGCGTCGAAGTTTGCCTCCGCCTCCGCGAAGGGCAGCCGGGTCCACACCGGGCGCGGCTCGTCGGCGAGGGTCCGTACGAGCCCGTAGTAGAAGGCGGCGTTGGCGACGACGTCGGCGACGGTGGGGCCGGCCGGCAGCACCCGGTTCTCCACGCGCAGGTGCGGCACTCCGTCGGCCAGCCCGTACACCGGGCGGTTCCAGCGGTAGACGGTGCCGTTGTGCAGGGCCAGCTCGTGCAGGGTCGGCACGCCGCCCTCGGCGAGCACCCGCAGCGGCTCCTCCTCGTCGCAGATCGGCAGCAGGGAGGGGAAGTAGCGGACGTTCTCCGCGAAGAGCTCGTGCACCGAGTCCACCCAGCGCTCGCCGAACCAGGTGCGCGGCCGCACCCCCTGCGCCTGGAGCTCGGGCGGCCGGGTGTCGGTGGCCTGCTTGAACAGCGGGGGCCGAGACTCCCGCCACAGCTCGCGCCCGAAGAGGAAGGGCGAGTTGGCGCCGACGGCTATCTGGGCGGCGGCGACGGCCTGCGCCGCGTTCCACACGTCCGCGAACCGGCCCGGGGTCACCTGCAGATGGAGTTGTACGGAGGTGCATGCGGCCTCGGGCACGATCGACCCCGAGGTCCAGACCAACCGCTCGACCCCGTCGATGTCGAGCATGAAGTCCTCGCCGCGCATCATCAGGATCTGCTCGTTCAGCAGCGAGTACCGGTCCACCGCCGACAGGTTCGCGGTGACCAGGTCGTCGCGGGTGATCGTCGGCAGGATGCCGATCATCACCATTCCCGCGTCGATCTCGGCGGCCTGCCGGTGGGCATATGCCAGCCCCGCGCTGAGTTCTTCGGCGAGTTGGTCGAATACCCGCCCGCCGAGCCGGTGCGGAAGTACGTTCACCTCCACGTTGAACATTCCCAGCTCCGTCTGGAAATCGGGGCTCGCAATCCGCTCCAGCACCTGTGTATTCACCATTCTCGGCATACCGTCGGCGCCCGCGAGATTCAACTCGATCTCCAGCCCCATCATGTTCTTGGGGCGATCGAACCTCTTCTCCGCCAGAAGCCGCTCCAGCCCCTCCAGGCACTCGTGAAGCTTCCTTCGATACCGCTGCCGATCGGACAGGTCGAATCCGCCCGCCACGACCTTCTCCCCCATCGAAGCGTCCCTCCTCCAGTGACACGGCCCGGGACACCCAGGCGCGCGTTACGGTCGATGATGCCCCGGCAGCGTGATCCATAACGCCGGGGGGCGGGCCGGCCGGGGGCCGCGCGCCGGTTTGGCCGAAGGGCGCTTCGGCACATTCACCTGGCAAGTCGACTCACGCAAATTCCGCACCGATTGTGCCGCCTCCGGATAACCGACGCTTTCCAGCCGAGCCCCCGTCCGGTAACCTCCGAGGTCAGCGCGACGTGTTCGCGCCTATCCGGCATGGATGCCATGTCAGCGGGACCGGTAAGCGTCTTGCCGGCAATAGCCGGGACGGCTAGCCGAAACACTGCGTGAACACATGTCGTATAAACTCCGCAAACGAGGCAGAGAGTCGGCGCGCGGCCATTGCCCGTCAGCCCCCCTCTGACCCCAGAATGCGACAGCGCCGTCCGCACCTTCCCCCGTTCCACAGGTCTCCCAAGCGAGAGGCGACCCACCATGCCGCTGCACGTCCCTCCGGCTCCCGCGCCCGCCCTGCGCAGCGTCCTCGCGGCACTCGCGTCCCCCACCGCCGTCCACGAGGCGCACACGCCTTCCCTGCGCGCGCTCCAGGGGCCGTTGACCGCCGAACTGCCCCTCCCGGTCCACGTCCTCGACCGGCTGGGCATCTCCTCCCAGCCGACGGCGGGGGACAGGCCGCCCCGAACGCGGCTGACCGGCTGGCGGTTCCTGATCCGCAGCGCGGACCGCTACGTCGCGGCGGCCGACACCCGGCTGACTCCGGACGGCTGGGCCTTCTCCCACTTCTTCGAGGGCCCCTACGTCGCCGCCACCGAACGGGCCCTGCGCCAGGCCGAGTCGCTGGGCAAGAACTATCAGCCGAGACTGCTGTCCGTACCCGAGCTGTACATGCTGACCCTGTGGCTGCACGGGGCGGTCGGGGCCGACGCCTCCTCCGGGCTGCCCGCCGGCGAGGACCTGCTGGTCCCCCTGGCCCCGGCACCGCCCGGCATCGCCCCGTACCGGCCGCACCCCGTCTCCGAACTGCTGCCCGTGCTGACCCGGCGGTTGACTCCCGCGACGACCCCCGCCCCAACCACGCTGGCCGCACCCGCCGCCTGACCCGAATCACCCATTCGGCCTAGCCCGCTCAGGTCACTGCCGAACCACCCGAAATGACAGGGGAGTTGGGCTGAACCGCCCGCACGAGTGATGCGTCATCACTGTGTGAGGACAGCTGCGGGGAAATACCTGCGAAGCGGCTGTCATGGGGGAAGACTGAGGACATGCTCCCCGCGGGTGCGGGGATGACCCAGGGGGACGGCCATGAACCACGCATCGAGCCGTAGCACGCAGACCACACCGCAGCGAAAGAACGCATCCATGTGCCAGCACCAGCCTGCCTGCCCGTCAGCCGAATCCGCCGACCGGGAGGCCGCAGAGCCCGTGGCCAACCACCCGGAACAGGGCTGGAGCCTGCTGTGCAACGGCGTCCTGCTCTTCGAGGACACCGGGGAGCTGCTGCCGGACGGCCAGATCATCGCCCCGCACCGCCCGCTCGCGGCGGCCCAGGTGGTGAAGGCGGCCTGACTCGGCCGGTTCCCGCGCCCCCGAACGGGGCGCGCACGACGCACGGCGAGGGGCCGGCCCGGAGAATCTCCGGACCGGCCCCTCGCTCCGCTCGGGTGGCGCTCAGCCTCAGTGGTCGTACTCGTCCAGCGGCGGGCACGAGCACACCAGGTTCCGGTCGCCGAAGGCGCCGTCGATCCGGCGCACCGGCGGCCAGTACTTCTCGGCGGCCGTGACCCCGCCCGGGAAGACGGCCTCGTCACGGGTGTACGGGTGGTTCCACTCGCCGCCCAGCGCCGCCGCCGTGTGCGGGGAGTTGGCCAGCGGGTTGTCGTCCGCCGGCCACTCGCCGCCCGCGACCCGGTCGATCTCGCCGCGGATGGCGATCATCGCGTCGCAGAAGCGGTCGATCTCCGCGAGGTCCTCGGACTCCGTCGGCTCGATCATCAACGTGCCGGCGACCGGGAAGGACATGGTCGGCGCGTGGAAACCGTAGTCGATCAGGCGCTTGGCGATGTCGTCCACGCTCACGCCCGTCGACTTCGACAGCGGGCGGAGGTCGATGATGCACTCGTGCGCGACCAGGTTGCCCGGGCCGGTGTAGAGCACGGGGTAGTGCGGCTCCAGGCGCTTGGCGATGTAGTTCGCGCCGAGCACCGCCACCTGGGTGGCGCGCTTGAGGCCCTCGCCGCCCATGAGGCGCACGTACGACCAGGAGATCGGCAGGATGCCCGCCGAGCCCCACGGCGCGGCCGAGATCGGGCCGACGCCCGTCTCCGGGCCGGCGGTCGGCTGGAGCGGGTGGTTCGGCAGGTACGGGGCCAGGTGGGCCCGGACACCGACCGGGCCGACGCCCGGGCCGCCGCCGCCGTGCGGGATGCAGAAGGTCTTGTGCAGGTTCAGGTGCGAGACGTCGCCGCCGAAGTGGCCGGGCTTCGCGAGTCCGACCAGGGCGTTCAGGTTGGCGCCGTCCACGTAGACCTGGCCGCCGGCGTCGTGCACCTGGGCGCAGATGTCGGCGACGTGCTCCTCGAACACACCGTGCGTCGAGGGGTAGGTGATCATCAGCACGGCGAGCTCGTCGCGGTACTGCTCGATCTTGGCGCGCAGGTCCTCGGCGTCCACCTCGCCGTCGTCGGCGGTCTTGACGACGACGACCTTCATACCGGCCATCACGGCGCTGGCGGCATTGGTGCCGTGCGCGGAGGACGGGATGAGGCAGACGGTGCGCTGCTCGTCGCCGTTGGCCCGGTGGTAGGCGCGGACGGCCAGCAGACCGGCCAGCTCGCCCTGGGAGCCGGCGTTGGGCTGGATGGAGACCTTGTCGTAGCCGGTCACCTCGCAGAGACGTTCCTCCAGCTCGGTGATGAGCGTGAGGTACCCCTCGGCCTGCTCCACCGGTGCGAACGGGTGCAGCTGACCGAATTCGGGCCAGGTCACCGGCTCCATCTCGGTGGTCGCGTTGAGCTTCATGGTGCAGGAGCCCAGCGGGATCATGCCGCGGTCCAGCGCGTAGTCCTTGTCCGACAGCTTGCGCAGGTAGCGCAGCATCGCGGTCTCGGAGCGGTGCTGGTGGAAGACCGGGTGGGTCAGGTAGTCGTCCGAGCGCAGCAGGGCCTCGGGCAGCGTGTCGGCGGTGGTCGCGTCCAGCGCCTCGATGTCGGCCGAGACGCCGAAGGCGGCCCAGACGGCGTCGATGTCGGCGCGCAGTGTGGTCTCGTCGCAGGCGACGGAGACGTGGTCGGCGTCGGCGCGGAAGAGGTTGACCCCGCCCTCGCGGGCGGCGGCGACGACCTCGGCGGCGCGGCCCGGCACACGGGCGGTGATCGTGTCGAAGTACGCGCCGTGCACGACCTCGACCCCGCCGGCCGTCAGGCCCGCGGCGAGCAGGGCGGCGTAGCGGTGGGTGCGGCGGGCGATCGTCCGCAGGCCGTCGGGGCCGTGGTAGACGGCGTACATCGCGGCCATGACGGCCAGCAGGACCTGCGCGGTGCAGATGTTGCTGGTGGCCTTCTCGCGGCGGATGTGCTGCTCGCGCGTCTGCAGGGCCAGGCGGTACGCCCTGTTGCCGTCCGCGTCCACGGACACGCCGACGAGGCGGCCGGGGAGGGAGCGGGCGTGCTTGGCCTGGACGGCCATGTAGCCGGCGTGCGGGCCGCCGAAGCCCATCGGGACACCGAAGCGCTGCGTGGTGCCGACGGCGATGTCCGCGCCCAGCTCGCCGGGGGAGGTCAGCAGGGTCAGCGCGAGGAGGTCGGCCGAGACGGTGACGATCGCACCGAGGGCGTGCGCCTCGTCGATGAGCGGCTTGATGTCGCGGACGGCGCCGGAGGCGCCCGGGTACTGGAGCAGCACGCCGAAGACGCCGCGCTCCGCGATCTCGGCCGGGATGCCGTCCGAGAGGTCCGCGACGACGACCTCCACGCCCGTGGGTTCGGCGCGGGTCTCGATCACGGCGATGGTCTGCGGCAGGGCGTCGGCGTCGATCAAGAAGACACCGTCCTTGACCTTGCCCACGCGGCGGGCCAGCGA
This sequence comes from Streptomyces sp. NPDC055254, assembly GCF_053606025.1. Taxonomy (NCBI): domain Bacteria; kingdom Bacillati; phylum Actinomycetota; class Actinomycetes; order Kitasatosporales; family Streptomycetaceae; genus Streptomyces; species Streptomyces sp. NPDC055254. The sequence continues at coordinate 59,907 of NZ_JBSGQV010000036.1, forward strand.
CATGGCCTCGGCCGCGGCCGTGCCCTCGTCGAGCAGCGAGGCGCCGGAGGTGGGCAGCCCGGTCAGGTCGGCGACGACGGTCTGGAAGTTGAGGAGCGCCTCCAGGCGGCCCTGCGAGATCTCCGGCTGGTACGGCGTGTACGCCGTGTACCAGGCCGGGTTCTCCATCACGTTGCGCAGGATCACCGGCGGCGTGAAGGTCCCGTAGTAGCCGAGGCCGATCATCGAGGAGAGGACCTGGTTGCGCTCGGCGAGGGAGCGCAGCTCGGCCAGCACCTCGGCCTCGGTCCGGGCATCGGGCAGGTCGAGGGCCTCCGCGGTCTTGATCACATCCGGCACCGCGGCGGCGGTCAGTTCGTCCAGGGAGCCGTAGCCCACCTGGGCGAGCATCTTCGCCTGCGCCTCGGCATCCGGGCCGATGTGGCGCTGCTCGAAGGGAATGCCTCGCTCCAGCTGGGAGAGCGGAATGCGGTTGGCGGTCATGTACGGAGGCCTCCTGGTCGTATGACCTGCGAGGGGCACCACGGCGCGGGCACCCGGACGGCCTCCCCCTCTGTCATCTCAACCTGAGAGTTTCACCGGACCGCACGGGGCTGCCCCGGCCGATGCCGGGTAGGCGCGCCCCTGGAGAGGTCCGGCTTTCACCGTCGGTGAGGAGAGGCACCGGCACTGTGCGCCCGGTAGCCGCCCCTGCTTTCCAGAGTGGCCTCGTCCGTGCGGTACGTATGCCTGAGAGATTCCGGGGAGGATTTGCTCCTTCGGCGCCTCCGTCACTTCATTCGGAGGACTCTCCCGCACAGGGTCGACAGCCACCACCCAGCCTACCAGCGAGGATCCGGGCGCTCCCCGAGTGGCCTGCTTTCACAATATGCACTTCTGTAGTCATTACGGAGGAGTTGCGACCCTATGGAGGGACCGTGCAGACCGACATCGATCCGCGCAGCCTGATCGGCCGCAAGGCGTTCGACCGCAATGGCACCAAGATCGGAACAGTTGACGAGGTCTACCTCGACGATGCCACGGGCGTCCCGGAGTGGGCCGCCGTCCGGACGGGACTGTTCGGCCGGGACGCCTTCGTCCCGCTGGAGCCGAGCGAGCTGGTGGGCGAGACCCTGCGGGTGCCCTTCGACCGCTCGCTGATCAAGGACGCCCCCGACTTCGGTGTCGGCCGCCACCTCTCGCCGGAACAGGAGCTGCAGCTCTACCACCACTACGGCCTGGACGTGACCCTCCCCTCGGAGTTCCACCAGCCTCCCGCCCCCGCCTCCACCGACCGGGACTTCGGCCGCCTCGCGGGCGAGGAGGGCCGTACGGGCGGAGCCTGAGCGCCGCCGGCCGGTCCGCCTCCCGGGTCAGGGCGGACCCGCGTCCCCCACCAGCGGTAGCGGATCGGACGGCTCCAGCTCGGGGTCGTCCACCCGGAAGGTCCGCACCCGGCCGGGCGCCGATCCGGGCCGCTCGAACCGCACGGTCACCCGCCCGACCCCGCTGCCCTGCACCCACCCGGGCCCGTGCACCGCGTGCCGTACGTCGATCCCCGCCACCCACCTCCGCTCCGCCGCCGGCCCCGGCTCCCCCTCCCCCGCCGGCGGCTCCGCGCCCGCGGCCGCCTCCACCGCCCCAGCCGCGCCACCGGCCCCACCGGCCCCTTCGGGGGCGTCCGCCTCCCCGGGGTCCGGCCTGGCCGGCTCGGCGGCCGACGCCTGGGCGAACAGGTCCTCCTGCGTGTAGTCGGCCAGCCCCGTCACACCCACGCCCAGCAGCCGCACGCCGCCCGTGGTGTCCACGCCCTCCAGCAGCCGCGCCGCGGCCTCCCGGACCACGGCGGGGTCGTCGGTGGGCCCCCGCAGCGTCTCGGAGCGCGTCAGCGTGGAGAAGTCGTACCGGCGCACCTTGAGCACCATGGTGCGCCCGGAGTGCCCGGACTCCCGCAGCCGCCGCACGCACCGGTCCGCGAGCCGCTGCACCTCGTTGCGGATGCGCACCCGGTCGTGCAGGTCCACGTCGAAGGTGTCCTCCACCGAAACCGACTTCGTGTCCCGCTCCGCGACCACGGGCCGGTCGTCCAGTCCCAGCGCCATCCGGTACAGGCCGACGCCGTGCGAGCGCCCGAGCATCCGTACCAGCTCGTCCTCGCCGGCCTCCACCAGATCCCCCACGCTGGTGATCCCGGCCCGGCGCAGGTGCTCCCCCGTGGCCGGCCCGACGCCGGGCAGGGTCCGCACGGTCATCGGCGCGAGCAGCTCACGCTCCGTCCCCGGCTCGATCAACAGCAGGCCGTCCGGCTTGGCCTCCTCGGAGGCCACCTTGGCCAGCATCTTCGACCCCGCCAACCCCACGGATCCACTGAGCCCGGTGGCCGCCCGGATGTCCGCCCGCAGCCGCTCCCCCGCCGCGCGGGCACCGGCCGAGTCGAAGGCGCTCCCGCCCGCCTCCAGGTCCACGAAGGCCTCGTCCAGGCTGAGCGGCTCCACCAGTGGCGACAGCTCCCGCAACCGGGCCATCACCAGGTCGCTGACCGCTCGGTACAGGGTGAAGCGCGGGATCAGATAGGCGCCGTTCGGGCAGAGCCGCCGGGCCTGCGCCGTCGGCATCGCCGAGTGCACACCGAAGCGCCGTGCCTCGTACGAGGCGGTGGCGACGACCCCGCGCGGCCCCAGTCCCCCGACGATGACGGCCTTGCCCCGCAGGCTCGGTTTCGACGCCTGCTCCACGGAGGCGTAGAAGGCGTCCATGTCCAGGTGCAGGATGGTCGGCGCGGCTCTCACAGCCCCGATGCTCCCCTACGGCACTGACAGTCGTGATCAGCCCGGGTCCGACTCCGGGGCCCGGGCGCGTCCCGTCGGACCACCCGCCCGTGACGGGCGCGCCGCGCGGCGGTCAGACCGCTCGGTTGCGGCGGGCCGCCAGTTCGTCCGTGGGATTGTGGCCGACCACCGTCTCGCCGGTGTCCACCCGCTCCCCGTGCAGCTGCGACAGCGCCTTCTCGACATCGCGCCAGACCACGCCGACAGCGATCCCGAAAACGCCCTGCCCGCCCTGGAGCAGGCTCACGACCTGGTCGGGGGAGGTGCACTCGTAGACGGTGGCGCCGTCGCTCATCAGCGTCATCCGGTCCAGGTCGGCGAAGCCGCGGTCACGCAGGTGCTGAACGGTCGTACGGATGTTCTGCAGCGCCACCCCGGTGTCCAGGAAACGCTTGACGATCTTGAGGACCACGACGTCGCGGAAGCTGTACAGCCGCTGCGTCCCCGACCCGTACGCGGGACGCACGCTGGGCTCCACCAGCCCGGTCCGCGCCCAGTAGTCCAGCTGCCGGTAGGTGATGCCGGCCGCGGCGCACGCGGTCGGCCCGCGGTAGCCGACCTGCTCGGGCGCCGGATCGCCGTCCACCGGTCCGACCGGCGTCGACTCCGGTTGACGGCGCGCGGAGCCCACCGCACCGCCGTGCAGCGGGTACGGTCCACCGTCACTCCGTGCGGGGGTGCCCCCGGTCGTACCGTCGCCCGTGATCCTCACGCCGACCCTCCGTCCTTGACCTGCCACCTTGAAGGTAGGCAGTCACCCGGGGTGCGTCAACGATCGCCACACTCGGCACGCCGAGTGATAATCACCCTGAGAGTGGTTTCCCGTATCCCTTGACGGGGAAAGGCTACTCGAATGGGGTGACAGATCCCGGTGGACGACGCGGTGGGCGCGTCACTGCGGCCCGCTGCCGAAGTCCTCGGGAGAGATCTGGTCGAGGAACTCGCGGAACTTCTCCACCTCGTCCTCCTGCTCGTCCGGAATGGCGATTCCGGCGTCGTCGAGCACGCCGTCACTGCCGTAGATGGGCGTTCCCGTGCGCAGGGCCAGCGCTATGGCGTCGGAAGGCCGCGCGCTCACCTCGACCCCGCTGGCGAAGACGAGCTCCGCGTAGAAGACACCCTCCCGCAGATCCGTGATCCGGACCTCGGTGAGCTCCTCGCCGACCGCCTCCAGCACGTCCTTGAACAGGTCGTGCGTCAGCGGCCGCGCCGGAGCCATGCCCTGCTGCGCGAAGGCGATGGCGGTAGCCTCCCCCGGACCGATCCAGATGGGGAGGTACCGATCGCCTCCCACTTCACGCAGGAGCACGATCGGTTGGTTGGAGGGCATTTCCACCCGGACACCCACAACGTCGAGCTCATTCACACAGCAACCCTAGGACCTGCTCGGCAGGTTTGGGTAGTCGGGGCTCCACTCCGACCAGCGCGGTCAGTGCGAACGCACCGCGAGAGCCGTCCGCACCAGCGCTTCGTGCAGCCGTACGGAGAGCCCCGAGAGCTCCCTGGTGGTGGCTTCCGCGTGCGCCCGGGTCTGCGGGTTGCGGTGTCGCCGCAGCGGTGCCACGACCTGCTCGATCAGCCCCGCCTCACGGTCCGCGGCGGCCTTCATCGCCCGCAGGTGCCGCGGCTCCAGACCGAACCGCCCCAGGTCGGCCACCAGCCGGGCCACCGTGACGGCCTCGGCGTCGAACCCGCCGCCGGGGAGTTCCGCGAGCAGGCCGTAGGACTCCCACTCGACCAGCTGGACCTCGTCCGCACCGGCGGCGGCGATCAGCTCGGCCCGGCCGACCCGCGCCACCGCGGGGCGCTCCCGGCCCACCTCGCCGTAGACGGCCTCGGGGCCGTCCGGGTCCACCACTTCGCCGCCGGAGTCCCGGTGCGCCGAGGGCGCCGGGATACGGATCTGCTCGCCCCGGGCGAGCGCGTCCAGCTGCTCCCGGATCACCTTCAAGGGCAGGTAGTGGTCACGCTGCAGCCGCAGGATGCGGGCCAGCCGCTCCACGTCGTCGGTGCTGAACTTGCGGTATCCGGAAGGTGTGCGTCTGGGCTCCACGAGCCCTTCGGCCTCCAGGAAGCGAATCTTGGAGATGGTCACCTCGGGGAACTCGTCACGCAGCGTGGTGAGCACCGTTCCGATGCTCACCAGCCGCCCGGCCGGGCCGGTGGTCCCGGCGGTGCCGCTCTTCGGGGCACCGCCGGTCGGGGTACGCAGCATGGGACCTTCCTTGGGGATATTCCCCCGGACGGAGCCCGGAGGAAGGTCAGACGCCCCGCAGGCTCGCGTAGAAGACCATCCGGTACTTTCCGATCTGCACCTCGTCGCCGTTGTGCAGGGCGACGGAGTCGATCGGTTCCCGGTTCACGTACGTGCCGTTGAGGCTGCCGACGTCACCGACGGTGAACCCGCCGTCCTGGCTCCTGCGGAATTCGACATGGCGCCGGGAGACGGTGACGTCGTCCAGGAAGATGTCGCTCTGCGGATGCCGGCCGGCCGTGGTCAGCTCACCGTCCAGCAGGAAACGGCTGCCGGAGTTGGGGCCGCGCCGCACGATGAGCAGGGCGGAACCGGGCGGCAGCGCTTCCACCGCGGCCTGGGCCTCGGGGGACAACGAGGACGACACGTGCTGCTGTCCCGACACCTCGGCCTCGTAGGCTTCCAGGCCCGAGATCGAGATGGTGGACGTGGTCTCCGAGGCACGCTCCGGCGTCAGGCCCGGCCGCAGCGGCGCCCCGCAGTTGGAGCAGAACCGACTGGCCGCATCGCTGCGGTGTCCGCACCTGCTGCAAATCTGCTCGGCCGACATGGACGGCTCCTCGCGCCGCGGCTGCCCCGCGGAGGCGTTGGTGGCATACGGGTCGGGGTCAAACCCTCCACCCGCACTTGAGGTTGATGGTTCACCAAAACCTATGCGCCCGGTACCGGCAGGGTCAACAGCCGACGCGCCGTGGGCGCCCGCCATGTCACCCGCCCCGGCAACCTCGTCCCGGAAGAGCGGCCGGTCGCCCTGCCCCTGCGCGTCACCGTGCCCGGCGCGATGGCGCGCCGGGCCGCTCTCCTCGCGGTTCTTCTTGCCGAACAACTTCTCAAACAACTTCACGGGCGATTCCCCTTGACCGAAACAGACCCGCCCGTGGGGCAGGACGAACTCCGAATGCACAACCTGCCGACCCGGACATACTCACAACGTCCGTAACCACCAGACAGTTTCCACCACACACCGCGACTTCGGTGCGCCGACCCCCCGCAGGCATCCGCCCGCGTGAACCGGCCCGCTCCTCACTCCGCTTCACGACGACGACGACCGAGCGTAGTCAGGCTGCTTCGCTGCCCGCAAGGCGTCCACAACGATCTTCGCCGACCGCGTGACGGCGACGGTGGCCTGCTCCTTCTCCAGCGTCTGCACGACGCCGCCGGGGATGTTGAGCGCCGGCTCCAGATCCTGGGGCTTGCCGATCACCTTGAACTCGTAGGGCTGTGTGATCTTCTTACCGTCGATCCCGACCCCGCCGTCCTCGTCCGAGAAGTACGAGCCCGCCACCACGCGCACCCCGTTGATCTGGATCGCCTCGGCCCCGGCAGCCCTCAGCTCCTGGAGCGTGTCCAGCAACTGGTCCGGCTCCACCTGGCCCGTGGGATCGCTGATCCTGAGCGTGATGCCCGGCCCCTGAGCTGCCACCGTACCCGCCAGGATGCCGAGTTGACGCTCCTTCTCCACGGTCTGCTTGCGGGCCTCCTCGGCCTGGTTGGAGCTGTTCTCCAGCTCTCTGCGCTGGTCCTCCAGCCGCTGCTTCTCGTCCTCCAGGCGCTGGGTGCGCCCGTCCAGCTCGTCGAGGATCCGTACGAGGTCCTCCTGGCGGGCTCCGCGCAGCGCGCTGGAATCGCTGGTGGACCGCACCTGGATGGCCAGCCCCAGGCCGAGGACGAACAGCAGCAGCGCGACGATCAGTTGCGCCCGGCTCACCCTCGGCGGCCACAGCCCGGCGGCGAGCCGCTGGCGGCCCGTCCGAGCGGGCTCCTGCGGCTGCACGGGCTCCTGTGGCTGCGGGGGTTCCTGCGGCTGCGGGGGTTCCTGCGGCTGCGGGGGTTCCTGCGGCTGCACGGGCTCCTGCGGCTGCGGGAGCCCTTCCGGCTGCGCGACGTTCTCCGGCTGCGCCGGCGGTTGCGGACGCCCGGGCGTTCCCGCCGGCGGCAGCGCCGCTCCGCCCGGTTCCTCGGGCGGGTTCTCGTTCGTACCCATCGGCCTCACGCCCGGAAGACGTGCCGGCGGATGGCCGCGGCGTTGGAGAAGATCCGGATGCCGAGGACCACGACCACGCCCGTGGACAGCTGCGAGCCGACGCCCAGCTTGTCACCGAGGAAGACGATCAGCGCGGCCACGACCACGTTCGACAGGAACGACACCACGAAGACCTTGTCGTCGAAGATGCCGTCCAGCATCGCGCGCAAGCCTCCGAACACCGCGTCCAGCGCCGCCACCACGGCGATCGGCAGATAAGGCTCCACCACGGCCGGCACCTCGGGCCGGACCAGAAGTCCGGCCACCACTCCGGCCACGAGGCCCAGTACCGCGATCACGATGCACCCTTCTGCTGCTCTTCTGCTGTAGCCGTGCGCACGGTCAGGCTCGACGCGGCCGGAAGGCGCACCTCGTCCGCCGCGGACAGGGTGTAGCGGATCCCGTAGTTCTCCTGCAGCACGTGCAGGTACTGGCCGTCGGCCGAGTCCTGGAAGGCCGTGCCGAGCCGCTTCTTGTCCCCCACCGCCAGCACTTCGTACGGCGGCACGAGCGGCCTGTTGTCGACCAGTATCGCGTCACCCGCGGCCCGGATCGCCGACAGCGCCGTCAGACGCTGCCCGTTGATCGACACGGCCTCCGCGCCGGACTGCCACAGCCCGTTGACGATCTTCTGCATATCGCGGTCGCGGAGCCGCCCGGTGTCCGAGAAACCGGCGCTCTCCCGCGGTCCGCCGCCACCGGAGGAGGCACCCTTCGCGTCGTCCACCACCAGCTTGATCCCGGGACCGCTCACCTCCGTGGCACCGGACAGCAGCGCCACCAGTTCGCCCTGGCCCCCGCCGGGGTGCTTGAGCGCGGCCCGCTGCCGCTCGACCACGTCCCTACGAAGCCCTTCGATGCTCCGCTCCAGGCCGTCCGCCCGCTCGTCCGCCCGGTCCACCCGGTCGATCAGCTCCTCGCGCTCCTTGGCCAGCACCGGCGCGGCGATCCGCGCCTCGGCGGCGCCCAGGGTCACGACCATGGCCGCGAGCACGAGCCCGGCGGCGAGCGCCAGCTTGGCCTTGAGGGTGCGCGGCAGTCCGGCCGTGCCCGCCGCCTCGCGCCGGGCCGCGGCCTCCGCGTACCCCTCGTCGAGGCTGTGGTCCATCGCGTCCGTCAGCAGCGACATGGAAGCGTCCGGGCGCGGGCGCGGCTGCGCCGAACTCCGGTGGTGGGGCGGCTGCGACATGCCGCTCATCGTCGCATGTCGGCCCCGTACTCACCGAATGCGCCCGCACGGTGGGACGGCTCGGTGGGACGACCGCGGCACGTATCCCGCGGCCGCCCCACCGGGCCGCCGTCCTGGTCGCCTCAGCGACCGCCCTCAGGGCCCCGCGCTCAGCGCCCCGCGCCGTCCACGACCGCCGCCCACTCGTCGAGCAGGGCCTGCGCCGAGGTGTCGTCGGGGCCTTCGGCCCACAGATGGGTGACCGCTTCCGCCGGGTCCGGCAGGACCAGCGCCCACCGGCCGTCGGCCTCGACCACCCGGACCCCGTCGGTGGTGTCCACCTGGCGGTCGCCGGCCGCCTCCACGACCCGCCGCATGACGAGGCCCTTGACCGCCCACGGCGTCGGCACGTCCCGCTTGAGCACGTGCGCCCGCGGGATCCGGGCGTCGATCTGGCTCAGCGTGAGCTGGGTGCGCGCCACCAGGCCGAGCAGCTGCACGAAGGCCGCCGAGCCGTCGAAGACACTGCTGAACTCCGGGACGATGAACCCGCCCCGGCCGTCGCCACCGAAGATCGTGTCCTCCGCCCGGCCCACCCGGGTCAGGTCGTCGGGCGAGGTCGTCGTCCACTCCACCTGCGTGCCGTGGTACGCGGCCACCTGCTCGGCGACGCGCGTCGTGGTCACCGGCAGCGCGACCTTGCCGCTGCGCTTCTCCGCGGCCACCAGGTCGAGCATCACCAGCAGGGCCCGGTCGTCCTCGATGATCCGGCCGCGCTCGTCCACGAGCGAGATCCGCTCGCCCACGGGGTCGAAACGGACACCGAACGCGGCCCGCGCCGAGGCCACGATCTCCCCCAGCCGTACCAGCCCGGCCCGGCGGGACTCCACGCTCTCCGTCGGCCTGGACTCGTCGAGACCGGGGTTGATCGTCAGGGCGTCCACCCCGAGCCGGCCCAGCAGGCTGGGCAGGACCAGTCCGGCACTGCCGTTGGAGGCGTCGACGACGACCTTGAGCCCGGCGTCCCCGATTCCGGTGATGTCCACGCGCCGCAGCAGCGAGCCCGTGTACGAGTCGAAGACGCTCGACGGGAACTGCAGGTCACCGATCTCGCCGGGGAAGGCACGCCGGTACTCCTGGCGCGCGTACACGCGGTCCAGCTTGCGCTGCTGCGCCTGCGAGAGGTCCGCCCCCCGCTCGTCCAGGAACATGATGTCCACGGAGTCCGGCACGCCGGGCGAGGTCCGCAGCATGATCCCGCCGGCGCTGCCCCGCGCGGTCTGCTGCCGCGCGACGGGAAGCGGCACGTTCTCCAGGTCCCGTACGTTGATGGCGCTCGCCTGGAGCGCCGAGATCACGGCCCTCTTGAGTGCTCTGGCGCCACGCGAGTGGTCGCGGGCCGTCGTGACGATCGCACCCTTCTTCAGGGTCGTCGCGTAGGCCCCGGCGAGCCGGACCACCAGTTCGGGGGTGATCTCCACGTTCAGGATGCCGGAGACTCCCCGCGCACCGAACAGGTGTGCCTGCCCGCGGGACTCCCAGATCACCGAGGTGCTGACGAAGGCGCCGGCCTCGATCGTCTTGAAGGGGTAGACGCGGACGTTCCCCTGGACGATCGACTCCTCCCCGACGAGGCACTCGTCCCCGATGACGGCCCCGTCCTCGATCCGCGCGGCCCGCATGATGTCGGTGTTCTTGCCGATCACACAACCGCGCAGGTTGCTGTGGGGTCCGATGTACACGTTGTCGTGGACGACCGCCTTGTGCAGGAAGGCCCCGCTCTTGACGACGACGTTCGACCCGACGACGGTGTGCTCGCGGATCTCGGCCCCGGCCTCGACCTTGGCGTAGTCCCCGATGTACAGGGGTCCGCGCAGCACCGCGTCACGGCTGACCTCGGCCCCCTCGGCGATCCACACGCCGGGTGAGATCTCGAAGCCGTCCATGTCGACCTGGACCTTGCCCTCCAGCACGTCGGCCTGCGCCTTGACGTAGCTCTCGTGCGTGCCGACGTCCTCCCAGTAGCCCTCGGCCACATAGCCGTAGATCGGCCGGCCTTCCTTCATCAGCTGCGGGAAGACGTCGCCGGACCAGTCCACCGAGACGTCCGCGTCGACGTAGTCGAAGATCTCCGGCTCCATCACGTAGATGCCGGTGTTGATGGTGTCCGAGAACACCTGGCCCCAGGTCGGCTTCTCCAGGAAACGCTCGACCTTGCCCGCCTCGTCCACGATGGTGATGCCGAATTCGAGGGGGTTGGGTACGCGGGTCAGGCAGACCGTGACGAGGCCACCCTTCTCCTTGTGGAACCTGATCAGATCGGTGAGGTCGAAGTCGGTGAGCGCGTCGCCGGAGATGACGAGGAACGTGTCGTCCTTCAGTGCCTCCTCGGCGTTCTTCACGCTGCCGGCGGTCCCGAGTGGCTTCTCCTCGTTGGCATAGGTGAGCTCCATTCCGAGCTCCTCGCCGTCACCGAAGTAGTTCTTGACGAGCGACGCCAGGAACTGCACGGTGACCACGGTCTCGTTGAGACCGTGCCGCTTGAGCAGCCTGAGTACGTGCTCCATGATCGGCCTGTTGGCCACCGGCAGGAGCGGCTTGGGCATGCTCGAGGTCATGGGGCGAAGTCGCGTACCTTCGCCACCGGCCATCACGACGGCCTTCATGTCGGAAGAGTCCTCCTAGAGAGATGACGTTCTCGCCGACGTCACCCGTCTTGGACTGCGGCTCCGCCTACGCGTCATCCGGCGCCCGACGAGGCTCAATCGGCCGTGGCGTCCGCCTTCACGAGACGGCGGACTTGAACCACGTAAAGGATTCCTGCCCACCAATAGAGGGTTGTACCCCATCCGGCGAACGCCCATCCGAGAACTGCCCCCGTCCAGGCCAACCAACCCGTGCCGTCACTGAGGAGCAGCAAGGGGAAGGCGTACATCAGGTTGAAGGTCGCGGCCTTGCCGAGAAAGTTGACCTGCGGCGGCGGATAGCCGTGGCGACGCAGGATCCACACCATGACCAGCAGCATCAGCTCACGGGCGAGCAGGGCTCCGGTGAGCCACAGGGGCAGGATCTCGCGATAGGTGAGACCGAACAGCGTCGACAGGATGTACAGCCGGTCAGCGGCCGGGTCCAGCAGCCGGCCGAGGTTGCTGATCTGATTCCAACGCCGCGCGAGCTTCCCGTCGAGGTAGTCGCTGATGCCGCTGAGCATGAGGACGGCCAGGGCCCATCCGTCGTGCTCGGCCAGGATCAGCCACAAGAACAGGGGCACGCCGGCCAGGCGAGCCATGCTCAGGATGTTCGGAAAGGTGAAAATTCGGTCCGTCTGAACCCGAGTCTCCTGGACCTCCACCCGGGGGCCTCCACTGTGACTGTAGAAAATGGTCGTTCGATGGCCCCCTGACCCTACAGGAGACCCCACACCTGCTCCGGAACGCAGAAAAGCCCCGCACCGAACCCGTGACGGGTTGGTGCGGGGCTTTCCCACAATGATTGTTCGGCGGCGTCCTACTCTCCCACAGGGTC
>NZ_JBSGQV010000037.1:0-71150 GCF_053606025.1 Streptomyces sp. NPDC055254
AGCCTTTCAGCGCCGATGGTACTGCAGGGGGGACCCTGTGGGAGAGTAGGACGCCGCCGAACAATCATTGTGGGAAAGCCCCGCACCAACCCGTCCAGGGTTCGGTGCGGGGCTTTTCTGCGTTCCCGGGCCTCGGCCTTGGTCGTCGGCGGCCGGGCCGGAAATCCGGATGAAGCCTGGAGGGCGGGCTGACTAGGATCCGGTCATGAGCGACTATGTGGTCCGGCCCGTACGCGGCGACGAATGGGAGAAGGTCAAGGAGCTGCGGATGACCGCGCTCCGCGATCCGGTGGCGCCCATAGCCTTCCTGGATACCGAGCAGAAGGCCGCCGCGCAGCCCGATGCGTTCTGGCAGCAGCGGGCCGAGAGGGTCGCGCAGGGGCGCGGGTGCCGGCAGTTCGTGGCCGAGGCCGGCGACGGACGGTGGGTCGGGAGCGTGACCGTGCTGGTGGAGGCCGAGGGGAGCACCGACTACTTCGAGCAGGTCGTCGCGCAGGAGCAGGGGCACGTGGTGGGAGTGTTCGTGCACCCCGAGCAGCGGGGCACGGGGCTCGGCGAGCGGCTGTTCACGGCCGCGCTGGAGTGGGCCTGGTCGCTGGAGGCGCCGGCGCTGGAGCGGGTGCGGCTGTTCGTGCACGAGGACAACGGGCGGGCCGAAGCCTTCTACCAGCGGTTCGGGTTCGTGGCGAGCGGCATGGTGCTGCTGGCCGGCGACAGCGGCGCGAAGGAGCGCGAGTACGTGTACGGGCGGCCGGCGCTCTAGGGGAGTTCGGCGTCCGGCCAGTGGGCGCGGGCCTGCTCGCGGCTGCGGCAGAGGGCGAGCAGGGGGAGCGTCTCGTCCCGGAGCAGGTCCGGGAGTTGGGGGATCGGAGCCACCGCGGCCACGTCGTCCAAGATCAGGGCCAGTGGTGGGTCGAGCCGACCGTGGGATGACCGTGCGGCCATGCGGCGGCCGTGCTCGACCACGTGCGCGGCGAGTGCGGTGAGCAGGGGCATCGCACCCGGGTGGGTACGGGGATCTTCCAACGGTTCGCCCACCACGTACAGGGTGCCCCCTTCCGCCAGGAACGATGCCAGCGTCAGCGAATCCGTTCGATTCGGGTTGCAGGCTTCGCGGATGTGGATGGAGGTCAGGCAGGAGAGGGCGCGGGCCGTGAGGTTCTGGGCCTGCTCGCGGCGTTCCGGGTGGGCGGTGAGGGCGCTCTCCAGCTCGCCGGCGGCGCCGGGTGCGGCCTGGGGATGGGTGCGCAGGATGCGGACGGGTTCCTGGGCGCTCGTGCCCTGGGTCCAGCGGTGCAGCTGCTTGAAGGGGCGGTTGTCGAGGGCCGCGGCCTGGAGCCAGCTGCGCAGGAGCGTTTCGGCGGTGTCGGCGATCGCCGCGTCCATACGGGCCTGCGGACGTACGGGGGTCAGCAGGGCGATCGCGCGGGCGGCGGCGGTGTCGCGGTCGGCGCAGCCCTCGGCCGGGTTCCAGTGCATGCGGGCCGGGGTGTCGCACAGGTGGGAGGGGTCGTAGAGGAGGACCGGTCCCAGCTTGGCGCGGGCGTCCTTGGTCTCGGCCCAGAGGGTCGGCGAGGAGGTCACGACGAGTGCCGCGCCCTCCGCGGACGCGAGGCCGCGGGCCGCGAGGCGCAGGCGTTCGGCGGGGGTGGCGTAGGTCAGCCGCGCCGGCGGTTCGGTGAGGGCGGCCGGTCGGGGCGCGGGGGCGTAGCCGAAGCCGTAGCGGTAGGCCTCGTCCGCCGCGGGCGGCGCGGTAGGGGCCGGTGCGGCCGGTACCGCAGCGGGGGCCGAGGGCGCCGGGGCCGCGTGCTGGGCGGGGGCTGGTACGGGGGCCGGTGTCGATGCCGGTGCCGGTGCCGGTGCGGGGACGTGTGCCTGGGCGGGGGCCGGTACCGGCGCCGTCGCGGGCGGGGGATCGTAAGGCTGCGGCTGCGGCTGCGGCTGCGTGCGGGCCTGGCGGGCCCGGCGGGCCAGGGCGCGGCGGGACTTGGTCCGGGCGATCACACCGATGGCGAAGACGGTGAGGACGAACAGCACCAGGAGCTGGCTGAGGAACAGGCCCCAGAACAGGCCCCAGCCCGAGAGGGCCGCGGGGTCCGTCTCCGGCCAGGCGGCGGCCAGGTCGTGCGGTTGGGCTATCAGCGCGCGTACGGCCTCCGGCGTCCGGCCGAAGGTGACGGTGTCCGGCCAGGCGCCCTTGCTGAACCGGGCGCCGAGGCCGGTCGCGGACCAGACCAGGACGGCCAGGCCGAGGAGGAAGGCCAGGAGGCCGACCAGCAGTCCGTCGGGGATGCCGCCCCGCGCGGGAGTCTCCGTACGTCGTGCGTCGTACATGGTCAGGCCACCGTGGTCGCGGATCCGGGACCACCGCCGGCGCCCCGGCGGCGTTCGATGGACAGGGCCCGCTCCTCCGCCTCCAGTTCGGCGGCGAGCAGGTCGTCGGGGAGTCGGTCGGGGGTGGAGGCCTCGGTCATGGCGCGGTCGGTGTAGACGAGGGGGCGTTCGGCTTCGGTGATCAGGTGTTTGACCACCTGGACGTTGCCGTTGACGTCCCAGACCGCGATGCCGGGGGTGAGGGTGGGGATGATCTCGACCGCCCAGCGGGGCAGGCCCAGGACGAGGCCGGTGGCGCGGGCCTCGTCGGCCTTCTGGGCGTAGATGGTTCTGGTGGAGGCCATCTTGAGGATGGCCGCGGCCTCGCGTGCGGCCGCGCCGTCGACGACGTCGGAGAGGTGGTGGACGACGGCGACGAAGGACAGGCCGAGGCGGCGGCCGAACTTCAGGAGGCGCTGGAACAACTGTGCGACGAAGGGGCTGTTGATGATGTGCCAGGCCTCTTCGACCAGGAAGATCCGCTTCTTGCGGTCGGGTCGGATCCAGGTGTGCTCCAGCCAGACGCCGACGATCGCCATCAGGATCGGCATGGCGATGGAGTTGCGGTCGATGTGGGAGAGGTCGAAGACGATCAGGGGCGCGTCGAGGTCGATGCCGACGGTGGTCGGGCCGTCGAACATGCCGCGCAGGTCGCCGTCGACGAGGCGGTCGAGGACCAGGGCCACGTCGAGGCCCCAGGCCCGGACATCGTCTGTGTCGACGTTCATGGCCTCCGCGGATTCGGGCTCCGGGTGGCGCAGCTGCTCGACGATGTCGGTGAGTACGGGCTGGCGTTCGCGGATGGTGGCGACGACGTAGGCGTGCGCGACCTTGAGGGCGAAGCCGGCGCGCTCGTCGAGGCCGTGGCCCATGGCAACTTCGATGATGGTGCGGAGCAGCGCGAGCTGCCCGGTCGTCGTGATCGCCGGGTCGAGGGGGTTGAGGCGGATCCCGTCGTCGTTGGCGGCGATCGGGTCCAGGCGGATGGGGGTTATTCCCAGCTGCTGGGCGATGAGGTTCCACTCGCCGACGCCGTCCTCGCCCTGGGCGTCGAGGACGACGACCTGGCGGTCCTTGAAGCGGAGCTGGCGCAGTACGTACGTCTTCTCCAGGGCGGACTTGCCGTTGCCGGACTCGCCGAGGACCAGCCAGTGGGGGGCCGGGAGCTGCTGGCCGTACAGCTGGAAGGGGTCGTAGATGTAGCCCTTGCCGCTGTAGACCTCGCGGCCGATGATGACGCCGGAGTCGCCGAGTCCGGGGGCGGCGGTGGGCAGGTAGACGGCTTGCGCCTGCCCGGTGGAGGTGCGGACGGGCAGGCGCGTGGTTTCGACTTTGCCGAAGAGGAAGCTGGTGAAGGCGTCCGTCAGGGCGGACATGGGATCTCGCATGGGCGGCACTTCCCTCCAGCTAGCGTCGGATGCCGGTGGCGAACGGCAGGGTGTTGACGAAGGCCCGGTGGTGCTCGCGGTCGCACCATTCCAGCTTCAGGTAGGACTTGCCGGCCGAGGCGCGGATCGTCCGCTTGTCGCGGGCGAGGGCCTCAGGTGAACGCGAGGACACCGTGATGTACCCGACCAGGTTGACTCCCGCCGCACCGCTGGCCAGATCTTCACCCCTCTGGTCGAGCCGACCGTGGGCGGCGATGTCGCGGGGGTCGACGGTGCGGTTCATCTTGGCGGCGCGGGAGGCGTCCGCCTCGTCGTTGGTCTTCTCGGTGAGCATCCGCTCGATGGCCACCTCGGTGGGCTCCAGGTCCATGGTGACGGCGACGGTGCGGATCACGTCCGGGGTGTGGACGAGCAGCGGGGCGAGGAAGTTGACGCCGACGGGGGTCATCGGCCATTCCTTCACCCAGGCGGTGGCGTGGCACCAGGGGGCGCGGGTGGAGGACTCGCGGGTCTTGGCCTGGAGGTAGGTGGGTTCGACGGCGTCGAGCTCGGCGGGCCAGGCGTTGCGCTTGGTCATGGCCTGGATGTGGTCGATGGGGTGGTCCGGGTCGTACATGGAGTGCACGAGGGAGGCGAGGCGGCCCTGGCCGAGGGGCTGGCGGACGCGGATGTCGGCTTCGGCGAGGCGGGCGCAGATGTCGGTGAGCTCGCGGGCCATGACGATGGCGAGGCCGCTGTCGCGGTCGAGCTTGCGTCCCTTGTGGGGGGTGCCGGCGCGGGCGATGGTGTGGGCCTCGGCGGCGAGTTCGCGCGTGTAGTGCATGCAGGCGACGAGGTACGCGCGGTGCTGCTCGGAGGAGGTGGAGACCATCGACTGGAGCTGCTCGTAGGAGTCGCGCAGCCAGCCGGGGGCCCGGGTGTTGCCGCGCTGGGCCACGTCCTTGGCGTGCGCGTCGGGGTCGGCGGGCAGGGTACGGGCGAGCATCTGGAGGCGGGTGACGAAGCCGTCGCCGTTCGCCACGTGCTTGAGGAGGGTGCCGAAGCGGTCGACGAGTGCTTCCTGGTCCTCGCTGTCGCGCAGGCCGACGCCGGGGCCCTCGATCTCGATGGCGGCGGTGACGGTGCGGCGGTCGGCGTGCAGGAGTACGGCGATCTCGTCGGGGCCGAAGGGTGCGGCGAGCCAGCTGATGCGGCCGATGCCGGGGGGCGGGCCGACCTCGACCTCGCGGCCGTCGGAGCCGCGGATGCCGGCTTCCATGGCGCCGGAGCGGTACGTGGTGCCGCGGCGCAGGATGCGCTTGTAGCTGCGGTTGATCTCGAACCAGCGGTAGAAGGTGCGGCCGCGGTAGGGGACGTACACGGCGGTGAGCGCGAGCATGGGGAAGCCGGCGAGGCTGACGATGCGCAGGGTGAGGTCGGGGACGAGCAGTC
This sequence comes from Streptomyces sp. NPDC055254, assembly GCF_053606025.1. Taxonomy (NCBI): domain Bacteria; kingdom Bacillati; phylum Actinomycetota; class Actinomycetes; order Kitasatosporales; family Streptomycetaceae; genus Streptomyces; species Streptomyces sp. NPDC055254. Next base: position 5,193 of record NZ_JBSGQV010000037.1, read on the forward strand.
CGCTCATCATGCCGAGGAACGCGCCCGCGATGATCAGGGCGATCTCGCCGGTCTCGCGGTTCTTGCCGACGATCGCGTTCGGCCGGGCGCGGCCGATGAGATACGTACGGCGGGGCGCGACCGGGTGCAGCTGGTGGGACTGGGTCGTCAACGCCCGTCACCTCCTGTGTTCCTCGTGCTCGAACTCGTGCGGGGCGGGGGTGCGGCGGAGGGGACAGAACCGCCGCCGGCTCCGCCGCCGGAGGTGGGGCGGCTGCTGTGGGCGGCCACGCCTCCGGAGATCGGGTTGGCGGGGCGGGGCGCGTTGCTGCCGCCGCCGTCGCCGCCGCGGTGGGCGCCGCGGCTGCTGTGGGTCTTGATGCCCTGCGAGACGAGGGAGGCCGGGGAGCTGATGACGGCGGCCGCTTGGGCGCCGTCGGTGGCCTTGCTGCGGTGGGAGCGGGCGGAGGCGATCTCGTCGCCGAAGCCGGGGACGAAGCGGTAGATCATCGCGGAGGCGAAGATCGCCAGGAGGATGATGGCGAGTCCGGTGACGACGGCGGAGAAGGCGTTGGGGCCCTGTTCGCCGGCGAGGGCGCCGGCGAGGCCGAGGACGATGACGATGACCGGCTTCACGAGGATGACGGCGATCATGATGCCGGCCCAGCGGCGGACGTGGCCCCAGAGGTTGCGGTCGACGAGGCCGGCGTAGACGACGACGCCGAGGAGGGCGCCGACGTAGAGGAGGGCGGCCCGGATGAACAGTTCGAGGTAGAGCACGCCGGCGGCGAGGACGGTGACGAGGGCGACGACGATCAGCATGATCGGGCCGCCGCCGATGTCGTCGCCCTTCTTGAGGGCTTCGGAGAAGGAGCCGAAGAAGACGTCGGTCTGGCCGCCGGTGGCGGCGGCGATGACCTCGGAGACGCCGTCGGTCGCGGAGACGACGGTGTAGAGGACGAGGGGGGTGAAGGCGGAGGCGAGGACGGTGAGCCAGAGGAAGCCGATGGCTTCGGAGATGGCGGTGGTGAGGGGGACGCCGCGGACGGCTCGTTTGGCGACGGCGAAGAGCCACAGGACGAGCGTGAGGATGGTGGAGGCGGCGAAGACGACGGCGTACTGCTTGAGGAAGGTGGGGTTGGTGAAGTCGACGTTGGCGCTGCCCTTGACCGCTTCGCTGAGCTTGCCGACGATCCAGGCGGCGGCGTCGGCGCAGCCGCGGGCGAGGGAGGCGAGGGGGTTGAGGGCGTCGGCGGGGTCGTTGGGGAGCCCGGCGGGGGCACTGCCGGTGGCTCCGCCGTTGCCGCGTTCGCAGTAGTCCCGGGCCGGCCCGGCGATCAGCGAGCAGGGGTTGCTCGCACTCGGTGCCGGGGTGGGAGCGGGTGGCGGGGTCGGCGCGGCGGTGGCGCGCGCCGCGAGGAGAACGACCGCAGTCTGGAGTGCCACGGTCGCTGCGCCGATCCGACGGAGCGGGAGCCGGGTGCTACCGGGCATAGGTGAACCCTCCGAATTCGGTGACCGCGCTGCCGATCTCGTCGGAGGTGGATACGGGGACGTCACCGGTGACGGGGGTGGGGCCGTCCTTCTGAGAGGTTTCGACCACCTTCCAGTCGGAGCCGTTCCACTTGAGCGTCATCGAGATCGTGAACCAGCCGCTGGTGACGGGACGAGTGGACTTCTCGCCGGTCAGGCCGAACATGCCGACGCACCAGACGTCGACCGCGGCGGATTCTCCGGCGAAGTTCTTCAGCTTGGTCCCGGCCGGGACGGTCCGGTTGACGAACGTGGAGCCAGCAGGAGCAGTGCCGTCTTTGGTCAGGCCGATCTGTGCGAGCAGGCCTGCCGAGTAGTCCGCGTCGAAGCCGCTCCGCAGTGCGGCGCGACTGCCCTCGTCTGCCAGGGCGTCCACGATGGCGCGGCGCCGACCCGGATTGAACATGGCGTCGGAGCCGAGTGCTACCGCGTAGTTGGCGGCAGCCGACTGGGCGCCCTGTTCGTCGTGGGCGAAGCCCTTCGGGACGGGGCCGTTCTTGCCCTGGACCGGGAGGGTGCCCGTCGGGGAGGTGGAGTTGGTGGTGGGGGGCTTGTCCGAGGACGTGGGCGGCGGGGTGTCCGGGCCCTGGTTCGCGAACGCGATCGCGGCGATGAGGAGGACCACCACGCCGACCACCGTGACCAGGCTGCGGCTCGGGCGCGGGGTGCGGCGGGTGGGGCCGTACGGGTCGGCGGGGGAATCCGGGAGGCGGGTACGGGTCTGGCCCGTGCCGCCGACCTCGCCGTAGCCGCCGCCGTACTGGTCGTCGTTGCTCATTCCGTGTCGGCCCCCTCCGCGTCGTACGACGGTAGCGCTGGTTCCCGCGTAGGTGCGGTGTGGTGAGTCCTCATCAGGTACGGCCGCGGTGGACCGGCTATACGGCCATTCCGTAGACGATCGTGAAGAGCGTCCCGAGGGAGCCGATGATGAAGACTCCCGTCAGCCCGGCCACGATGAGGCCCTTGCCCTGTTCCGCGCTGAACGTGTCGCGCAGCGCGGTCGCGCCGATGCGCTGCTTGGCCGCGCCCCAGATGGCGATGCCGAGACACAGGAGGATCGCCACGGCCATGACCACCTCGATCATGACCTTCGCTTCGTTGCCGAGACTGCCGAAAGGCCCCCAGTTCGGGGCGATTCCGCCGATGATGGTGGTGATGTCGCCCTTTTCGGCTGCCAGGATCATGTAACTCACCGCCCCTGCATGGGTAGTTCCGGTAGCCCGTGCCCGACGGCAGGGGTCACGCACTATCTTCGCTGATGAAACCGCCGCCGTCGTCGACTTGCGGGCTCTCTTTACCCGATCCTGCGGCCGACGGCTCGTCAGGGCGCTCTGACCTGGACCGGGGCGGTGGGCATGTGAAAGTGCGTATGGTCACTCTGTGTATCACGGGGGGTGACGCGTGGGGCTGATCGCCGTTCCGGCGTACGGGGGGTGGGTCGTGGGGCCGCCGTTCGGCGCAGTGGTTTCGCGTGTCGTTGGTCCGACTCGCTGACATTTGTCCGACATTCCGTCAGTCATTCCATAGGTTCGCGCGGTTGCGGGCGATGCTCCGTCGCGTCCGCTGTGATGACGCGAGGAGTGAACGGATGGGTTCTGCGGTGAAGTCGGGTCGGCGCGCGTGGCTGGCCGGTGGTGTGGTGGGTCCGTTGGTGTGGGTGCTCCTGGGGGTCTCGGCCCCGTCGGTGGCCGCCGTGCAGGGTGCGGAGTCGGCGGGGAGCGAGAAGTGCTCGGGGTCCGCTGCGGCTCCGAAGGGCGCCGCGGCCTCCTGTCTAGGGAAGGGCGGGGGGACGGGTAAGGGCGCGGTACAGGGGCGGCGCGCGGCGCAGAAGCCCAAGCCCGAGCGGGGTCCGGCGGGGCCTCCGGGACGGCCCGGGCCGCCCGGGCCGTGCGTGGACATCGACACGGTCGGAGTGCCCGGGTCGATGACGGGCGCCGAGTACAGCGCGGCGCTGTTCCGGGGTCGGACGTACGTCGGCTACCGGGTCTCGGCGAACAGCTCGTACGAATGGCGGGACCTCACGAACCTGAGGGTGACGCCCGGGTATCCGCGTACGGGGTGCGGGGTGTCCGTCAGGCTCGGCGCCGAGCGGGTGTACGTGAAGGTGCTGACGCCGACCGGTGCCATCCACGAGACCTCGTGCACGCTGGGCCTCGTCTGCACGGTCGGTTGGTCGTCGGTCATCAACCCCTGAGGGGTGAGGGCCGCCGCGCGCTGCCGGCGGGTGTCCGGGGGCGGGTGTTCGGGGGCGGCCCTCCTGCCGACGGGCACCCGCCCGTCCTGTGCTGCCGGACCTGTGCTGCCGGACCTGTGTTGCCCGGCGTTCGGCCTGTCGTCGCAGGTCAGGGAGTGTTGTCAGAGGGGTGCGGCAAGGTGGGGGCATGACGACTCCGTGGACCCTTGCCGATGTGGAGGCGGCCATCCGGGCGGGATGGTCGGCCGAGACCTGTTCGCCCGACGACGTCGAGCGGGCGCCCTGGACGGCCGACAATCCGGCCTGGGGGCACTGCGACATCACGGCGCTGGTCGTCCAGGACGTAGTCGGCGGCGAGTTGATGGTCGGGGAGGTCTGGCTGGACGGGGAGCAGCAGGGGTTCCACTGCTGGAACGTCATGCCCGGGGGGATACGGATCGACCTGACCCGGGAGCAGTTCCGCCGCGGGCAGACGCTCACGCCGGGGCGGCCGATGGGGCGGCGGCCGGGCGGGCGGCTGCCGAGGCGCTGGGAGGAGTACCAGCTGCTGCGGCAGCGGGTCATCGACAAGCTGGGGCCGTTGCCGGGGGTGGTCCGGGCGCCGGACGGGCGGCGGCTGTCCTATACGGACTTCGGGGGTCCGGGGGCGCCGCTGCTGGCGTTGCACGCGCACTTCGAGGACGGGGGGAGCTTCGAGGGGCTGGCCCGGGAGGTGGGTCCGGCCTGGCGGGTGATCGCCCTCGACCAGCGCGGGCACGGGGCGTCCGACCGGGCCGCGGAGTACACGAGGGAGGGGTACGTGGCGGACGCCGCGCTCGTCCTGGAGGAGTTGGGGCTGGGGCCCGCGGTGGTACTGGGGCACTCGCTGGGCGGGGTCAACGCGTACCAGCTCGCGGCGCGGCGGCCGGATCTGGTGCGGGCCGTGGTGGTGGAGGACGTGGGGGCGGTCGTCGAGGACGACCTGACGTTCGCGCGGGAGTGGCCGGCGCGGGCCGCCACCCGGGCCGGGTTCCTGGCGGGGGTGGGGAGCGCGGCGGCGTACCTGGCCGGGTCCCTGCGGGAGTACGCCGACGGGTGGGGGACCGCGTGCGTGGTGGAGGACGTGGTGGAGTCCCAGCGCCGGCTGAACGGGGACCACTGGGGGGACTGGCTGGGTGTGCGGAGGCCGACGCTGCTGGTGCGGGGGGATCGGAGCGGGGTGCTGTCGGCGGAGCTCGCGCGGGAGATGACGGTGCGGAGGGCGGGGGTGCGGTTGGTGGAGCTGCCGGCCGGGCACGCGGTGCGGGTGGGGGACCCGGAGGGGTATTTCGCCGCGGTGCGGGGGTTTTTGGCGCGGGTGTGACGGGCGGCGGGGCGGCCGGGCGCGGCGCCGTTGCGGGGCGGTGCCGCTCCGCCGTGCGGGCTCCGCCCCGGCGGGGGGTGAAAGATCGGGGCTCCGCCCCGGGGCCCCGCGCCTCAAACGCCGGCGGGGCTGGAGTGTGCCCCGGCTGGGCTTGGATGTGCCGGTGGGGGATCGGGGTTGTGCGCCGGGGGGTGCGCCTTGAAGGGGTCAGGTCCAGTGGGTGGGGCGGGTGAGGGTCGGCGGAATGCGGGTCGTCGGGTTGCCGCGGGCCGCGTTCAGTTGGGGCTGGGTGAGGAAGACGGCGTCGCGCAGGTCCGCGCCGCGCAGGTCCGCGTCGCGGAGGTCGGCGCCGATCAGGTCGGCCGTGCGGAGGTCGGCGCGGCTGAGGTCGGCGGCGATCAGGTAGGCGCCGCGGAGGTTCGCGCCGCGCAGGTCCGCGCCGGAGAGGCGGGCGCCCATCAGGTCGGCGCCGCGGTGGTTCTTCTTGCGGCCCGGCACCTCGGCCCGTACGAGCTCGCTGGTCTTGAGGAGCAGCGCGTTGACCTCCTGGCGCAGGGCGCCGACGTCGAGGTCCGCGAGTGCCTGCGCGTCGGCACGGGTCCACGCCTCGGTCTCGGCGAGCGCGTGGCGCAGGCCCGGGTGGACCGGGGCGGCGGCCGGAAGGGTGAGTGCCTCGGCGACGTAGAAGAGCAGCTCGTGGAGCTGGCGCATGACGGGGAAGACGTCGTACATCCGGCGGGCCGTGCCGGGGTGCTCCCGCCAGTCGCGGCCGCCGAAGGTGACCTGCGAGACCTGCTGCCCCGCGCCGAAGCAGTCGAAGACGGTGCAGCCCTGGAATCCCTTGTCGCGCAGCGCGGTGTGGATGCCGCAGCGGAAGTCCTGCCGGAGGTTCTTGCAGGGGGTGCCGGCGGGCTTGTTCACGGCGAAGTCGTTGGACCTGGCGAACGGGAGCGCGACGCAGCACAGCGCGAAGCAGTCGGCGCAGTCGGCCCGCAGGACGGGGAGGGGGACGCGGGGACCAGGGGAGGAAGGGGACACGCGTCCCATTCTTACCGGTGAGGTGGAATGCTCCGGCCGGCGCCGTCGGCCTTCACCACGTCCTTGACGTCCTTGACGTCCTTGACGTCCTTGACGTCCTTGCGGACCTGGTCGGTGCGGAAGACCGGCTTCTGGTGGCGTACGCGGCCGAGGCGGGTGTGGGCCGGGATGGCCCGCGTGGGTTGATCGGGGGAGGGGCGGGCGGTGAGCATCGGCTCATGACAGAAGTGATCGCAGTAGCCGTCATCACCCTCCTCGCGGTGATCAGTCCGGGCGCCGACTTCGCGATGGTGGTCCGCAACAGCTATCTCTACGGGCGGCCCACCGGGCTGTGCGCGGCGGCCGGGGTCGCGGCGGGGGTCCTGGTCCACGTCTCCTACACGATGTTCGGCGTCGGTCTGCTGATCGCCTCCTCCACCACCCTGTTCACGGTGATCAAGCTGGCGGGCGCGGCCTATCTGGTGTGGATCGGGATACGGACCTTCCGGGCCCGCGCCGATCTGGTGGTGGACCTGGAGTCGAAGCCGCAGCTGACCGGGCTGGGGGCGATGCGGTCGGGGTTCTTGACCAACGTGCTCAATCCGAAGACGACGCTGTTCGTGGTGTCGACCTTCACCCAGGTGGTCAACCCGGGCACGCCGCTGTGGCAGCAGGCCGGGTACGGGCTGTTCATGTCGGCGGCGCACCTGGTGTGGTTCGGGGCCGTGGCGCTGTTCTTCTCCAACTCCCGGCTGCGCGAGCGGATGCTCAAGGCGCAGAAGACGCTGAACCGGGCCATCGGTTCGGTGCTGGTGGGCCTGGGGGTGGGGCTGGGGTTCGCGCGCTGAGATCGGTACGGGTGGGGTGCCGGGGCTGGTCGAGCTCGTTACCACTCGGTAGCGTGATCGTATGGGTACTGCCGAGGGGTTCTTCGAGCGGATCGACGCGGGCCGGTTCCTGGCCACTGAGCACACGCGCGGGCCGTGGGACCCGGGCTCGCAGCACGCCGGGCCGCCGGCCGCTCTGCTCGGGCGGGCCGTCGAGGAGCGGCCGGGGGCGCGGACGGACATGCGGCTCGCCCGGATCACGTACGAGATCCTGCGCCCGGTGCCGATCGGGGAGCTGGAGGTAACCGTCCACGTGGTGCGGGCCGGGCGCGGCACGGAGGTGGTCGAGGCCGCCCTCGCCCCGGCGGGCGGGGCGGCGCCGGTGATGCTCGCGCGGGCCCTGCGGATCAGGGTGGCGCAGGATGCGGTGCCGGCCGTGGTGCCGGGGCCGCAGCTGCCGCCGCCGGGAGAGGTGGAGGTGACCCCGTTCTTCCCGGTGCCGTGGGAGACGGGCTACCACTCGGCCATGGAGACCCGCTTCACGGAGGGCGCGTTCGTCGAGCTGGGGCCGGGGACCTGTTGGATGCGGATGAAGGTGCCGCTGGTGGCGGGGGAGGAGCCGAGGGCGTTGGACCGGGTGCTGATCGCGGCCGACTCCGGCAACGGCATCAGCTCGGTGATGGACTTCGGCCGCTACGTGTTCATCAACGGCGACCTCACCGTCCACCTGCACCGCCACCCGGTGGGTGAGTGGGCGTGCGTGGAGGCCCGTACGAGCGTGGACGCCGCGGGGATCGGGCTGGCGGACGCGCTGCTGCACGACGAGAAGGGGCCGATCGGGCGGAGCGCGCAGAGCCTGTTCGTGGCGCCGAGGTAGCGCGGCCGCCAGGGACCTGCCGGGGACCTGTGGGGGACCTGCCGGGGGCGGGCGGGGACTCCGGCCGCGGCGCGGGCGAGCGTGCACGCGTACGAGGTGACGCACCGGGACCCGCGACCGCGGTACGTCGTCCTCGGTGCGCAGCGCCCGCAGCCGAGCACCCGGGCGGGTTCCTCCGCCCGCCCCCTCGATCTGTCCGCGACGGGGGCCCTGCCGACCGCGCGACGGTGACGTGTCCGGGACGGCTTCGGGCGGGCGCCGGCGCTCGCGGAGGGCCGGGGGGACTGGACGGTCGTCTTCTGTCGCGTCGAGGATGGGTCCAGCACGTACGCGAGCACCGCCCGCGCCGGTTTCCGGGGGGCGTGGCGGGGGACGCGTAGCAGGGGGCGTAGCAAGTGGGCTAGTAAGACAGGCGACACGGGCGAATCACGCCGAAAAGCGTTAACGATGGGGGAGGGTTGACGGGTGCGCAGATTCTGGATGGCCGGCGGGATCGGGATCGGGCTCTGCCTGAGCTTCCTCTTGTTGCTCGTCGTGGGGACGTACTCGGCCGCGGCGGGGCTCGTGGGCGCGGGGGCGGGCGGTCGCACGGTGGGGCTCGTGAAGGGGGCGGTCCCCGCCAAGTACCAGTCGCTGGTGGAGAAGTGGGGCACCCTCTGCCCGGCCATCAACCCGGCGCTGCTCGCCGCGCAGCTGTACTCGGAGAGCGGCTGGAACCCGAGCGCCGTCAGCCCGGCGGACGCGCGCGGCATCGCGCAGTTCATCCCCGGTACCTGGGCGGGACACGGAATCGACGGGGACGGGGACGGGGACCGGGACATCTGGGACCCCAACGACGCGATCCCGTCGGCGGCGTCCTACGACTGCCAGCTGTCCAAAGACGTGGCGAGCGTGCCCGGGGACGCGACGTCGAACATGCTCGCCGCCTACAACGCGGGTGCCTACGCGGTCATCAAGTACGGCGGGGTGCCCCCGTACAAGGAGACCCAGGGCTATGTGAAGACGATCACGACGCTGGCGCGCAGCTTCGCGAAGCCGGTGGGACGGGTCGCGCCCTCCCAACAGGCGGCGGGGGCGATCTACTTCGCGCAGAAGCAGCTCGGCACGCCCTATCTGTGGGGTGGCAACGGAACGCCCGACCAGAACGGCAGGTTCGACTGCTCGGGGCTGACCAAGGCGGCGTACGAGACGGTGGGGATCGAGCTGCCGCGCGTGGCGAACGACCAGTACAACGCCGGTTCGCACCCCTCGCGCGCTGAACTCCTGCCCGGCGACCTCGTGTTCTTCTCCGATGATCTGACGAACTCTCGGGACATCCGGCACGTCGGCCTGTACGTGGGCGGCGGCTACATGATCAACGCCCCCTTCACCGGTGCCGTGATTCGCTTCGACAAGATCGACACCCCGGACTACTTCGGTGCGACGCGGGTGACGAAGGACGGCGCGGAGGCGCTTCCGGAGCGCCCGGCGGGGACTCCCGCGCCGTAGCAACTCTCTGTGATGCCAAGGCCTTGAGCTGCGACGATGAGTCACTCTTCGATAACGTTGGAGTGATCATTCGGTGGAGAGTGGAACGTAGTCGCCAGAACGGGCGTTCCATGGGCGGAGAGTGTGATCACGCAGGGGGTCAGGGGTGCACACCGGCGTGTGCCCGCAGGGGAACCACGGCAAGAGCAAGGGGCCGCATCGCCATGGCTGGACTCACGACCGGTGGGCCGAACGTGGATGTCAGCCTGCTGTACGAGATCAACGAACTGGCGCGGCAGGCCCCGCCGCTGGTGGACCGGGCCGTGGCCCTGATCGGTGAGTACGGGATCCTGCTGGCCCTGGTGCTCCTGGTCCTGTGGTGCTGGCGCGGCACGCGACGGCAGGACGAGACCACCGCCGTCGAGGCGTTCGCCGCGCTGGTCTGGGCCCCGCTGGCCGCCGCGCTGGCCCTCGTGGTGAACGTCCCGCTGCGCGAATTCGTCGGGCGGCCACGGCCGTTCCTGACGCACGAGGGGCTGCTGGTGGTCGACCCCGGCTTCGGCGCGGGATTCGCGGAGACGGACTTCTCCTTCGTCAGCGACCACTCCACCCTCGCGATGGCGCTGGGCGTCGGCCTGTTCGTGGCCCACCGCGGGCTCGGGTTCGTCGGACTCGGGCTGGCCCTCGCCGAAGGCTTCTCGCGCCTCTACATGGGGGTCCACTACCCGACCGACGTGATCGGCGGCTTCGCGCTCGGCACCGCCGTGGTGCTGGTGCCGGCGCCGCTCGCGATGGCACTGCTGAACCCGGTCGTGCGGGCGGTGGCCCGCTCGCCGCGGCTGGGGTGGCTGGTGCGGGCCGAGGGGCGGGCGGTCCCGCTCGCGGTGGGCCTGGCCCAGGCCCCGACGCCGCCGGGGGACCGGACCCGCGAGAGCGACCTCGCCGCTTAGGCCGGCCGGGGGCGGCTCGGGCTGGGGCTCGGCTCGACGCCTGTCTGCCCGCGTGCTGTGCTTCTGGCCGTCTGTCCGTCTGTCCGTCTGTCCGTCTGTCCGTCTGTCCGTCTGCCTACCGCCCGGTTGTCCGGCTGTTCGGGAGGCCGGCTCAGGTGGGGGCGTACGAGTCCCGGAGCGCGAGCAGTACGGCCACCAGCAGGCACAGTGCCGCGGCGGCGAAACACAGCAGTACCGCGGGCGGGCGGGAGCGCGGGGTCACCGGTCACCGCGCTCGGCGCTGCGGCCGTCCCCGGCGTCGCGGCGGTAGCGGTAGCGCAGCCAGAGGCCGGTGGCGGCGGCCGCGGCCGCGGTGAGTCCGATGGCCAGGGCCACGTCCGCGGGGCCGTCCGCCGAGCCCGCGGGGCGGGCCCAGGCCGCGGCGGCGGGGGCGAAGGTGAGGAGCAGGGCCCACAGGAGGGCGGTGAAGCGCGCGGCGGGTCCTGGCATGAGTCAAGGGCATCCGCTCCGCCGGACCCCGGCCAGCCGGGCCGTCCGATCGGGTGAGCACCCCCGTACCCGGCACGACCGGCCCAGGTCCGCCGGGGCTCCGCGCCGGGGGCGTACCGGGCGCCCCGGGGAGGGTTCCGGGTCGGCGGGCGGGGGTCGCGTCGTGGCGAGGGCGGGCCGTGGCGGGGAGGGCGGGTCAGCCGGACGTGTGGCGGGCGGCGTCCCTGCGGGCCAGGTCGCGGGAGCGGCGGGCCGGGCCGGACCAGCCGCAGGAGCAGACGGCCAGGCAGAACGAGCCGCGTTCGGCGGTGGAGGTGGTGTGGCCGATCCCGGTGTGCCCGTCGGGCGACGCGGACTGCGGCCGGGGGAGCGGCGCGGCGGTGGGCGGAGGAAGCGGAGGGAGCGGCGTCGCTGCGGTGTGCGGTTCCACATCCCCACCGTACCCGGGCCGGGCACGGGCCGGGCACGGGCCGGGCACGGGCCGGGCACGGGCCGGGGAGGATCCCGGCCCGTGACGGGAAACCCCGGACCTCGTTAACCGGAGCGGGTGGGGGCCTCGGGCAAACAGCGGTCACGCGTTGGGGGTTGGCAGGCGATGGTGGTGCACCAGCACAGGCGGCGGCGTGGACGTACGGGTGAGGCGGTGCTCGCCGCGGGCGTCGCGCTGGCGGTCACGGCGATGAGCGGGTGCGCGGGCACCGGCGGCGACGACCGGCCTCCGGCGGCGGACCCGGCGGCGGTGGTCCGCGGGGCCGCCGACGTGCTGTCGAGGACCGGCAGCGCCCGGGCCCGTACGGCCATGGAAATGGCCACCGGCGGGACCCGGGTCACGATCCGCGGCGAGGGCGGGGTCGACTTCAAGACCCGGATGGGACAGCTCCTGGTGATGCTGCCGGCCGACGTGACCGGCAAGCCCGGCCACCGGCCCATCACCGAACTGCTCGCTCCCGGCGCGCTCTACATGAAGAACCGGGGCGCGGGGGTGCCCGCCGACAAGTGGGTGCGGGTCGATACGACCGCCCTCGCCGACGGGAACCTGGTCACGGGCGGGGCGACCGACCCGATGACCGCGGCCGAGCTGCTGCGGGGCGCGCAGGAGGTGACGTACGTCGGGGAGACCGAGGTGGCGGGCACCAAGGTGCGGCACTACCGGGGGACCACCGACATCGGGCGGGCCGCGCGGAGCGCCTCGGTGGAGGTGCGGGGAGCGCTGGAGGCGGCGGCGAAAGGGTTCAGCACGGACACCGTGCCGTTCGACGCGTACCTGGACGAGGAGGGCCGGTTGCGGAAGGTCCGGCACCGTTTCACCTATGTGAACAATGGCGTGATCGATGTCTCGTCGACGACGCTGCTGTACGGGTTCGGGACGCCGGTGACCGTCGTATTGCCCCCGAGCGGGGACATTTTCGCCGGGAAGATCGCCGAATAGGCGTGCGGGCGGCGGCGGAGGGACGCGATCGGGTCATGGGCCGGTATCCGGAAATGGTCCATCCGTGTCATGCGCGGAACGGGCGGTGCTCCCTACGCTGAGAGCGGAGTGGCGCGGGGTGGTCCGGACCGCGCGGAGGGCAGACCGGTGACGGCAGATCGAGGTGACACGCGTGACTCCCGCAGGCGGTACGACGGTCCAGGACCACGTGGCCCTCGCCGAGATCGAGCTGTGCGGTGAGCTGATCATCGCGGCTTCGGCGGCGGCCGAGGAGCGGCTCAGCCAGGACCGGATCGACGAGGTGCTGATGGGCATCTGGTCCGGCTGACCCCCGCTGTGCGAGCGCCCGCGCCGGCCCCGCCCCGCGGCCGTGTCCCGCGCCCGTGTCCTGCGGACCGAGCCCCGCCCCGGCCGGCTACGTGCGCAGGAGGCGGGCGATGGCCTTGGTGGCCTCTTCGACCTTGGTGTCGATCTCGGTGCCGCCCTTGACCGCCGCGTCCGCGACGCAGTGGCGCAGGTGCTCCTCCAGGAGCTGGAGCGCGAAGGACTGGAGGGCCTTGGTGCTCGCGGAGACCTGGGTGAGTATGTCGATGCAGTAGACGTCCTCGTCGACGAGCCGCTGGAGACCGCGGATCTGGCCCTCGATCCGGCGCAGCCGCTTGAGGTGCTCGGCCTTCTGGTGGTGGTAGCCGTGGACGGGGCCGGTCGGGCCCATCGGGGCGGCCGCCGGGTCGGTCGCGGTCGCGGGCGTGCCGGAGTCGGCTCCGGGGCCCTCCGCCTCGATGGTCGTCATGCGTCCTCCCGTGTCCGGATCGAGGGATGCGTACCCGCATACCCCTCATGGGTATAGGGTACTGGGCTCCGCCTGGAGCGACAGGGGTCCGTGGTCCTCGCTCTGTCCGATGGAGGACACTGGGGAACGGCCGGTTAGCCGTGGCCGGGGGATGCGCCTAGCATCAGCCTGACCGAATCCAATGCACCCCGAGGACCTCACGTGCGATTTCGTCTGACCCCCAGGGAGACGAGCTTCTACGACATGTTCGCCGCATCCGCGGACAACATCGTCACGGGCTCCAAGCTCCTCATGGAACTGCTCGGAGCGGACTCCTCCGCCCGGGTCGAGATCGCGGAGCGGATGCGGGCGGCGGAGCACGCGGGAGACGACGCGACGCACGCGATCTTCCACCAGCTGAACTCCTCCTTCATCACGCCGTTCGACCGCGAGGACATCTACAACCTGGCCTCGTCGCTCGACGACATCATGGACTTCATGGAGGAGGCGGTCGACCTGGTCGTCCTCTACAACGTGGAGGAGCTCCCCAAGGGCGTCGAGCAGCAGATCGAGGTCCTGGCGCGGGCGGCCGAGCTGACCGCCGAGGCCATGCCGCACCTGCGGACGATGGACAACCTCACCGAGTACTGGATCGAGGTCAACCGGCTGGAGAACCAGGCGGACCAGATCCACCGCAAGCTGCTCGCCCAGCTCTTCAACGGCAAGTACGACGCCATGGAGGTGCTCAAGCTCAAGCAGATCGTCGACGTGCTCGAAGAGGCGGCCGACGCGTTCGAGCACGTCGCGAACACGGTGGAGACCATCGCGGTCAAGGAGTCCTGAACCTCGTGGACACCTTCGCTCTGATCGTGACCATCGGTGTCGCGCTCGGTTTCACGTACACCAACGGTTTCCACGACTCGGCGAACGCCATCGCGACCTCGGTCTCGACCCGCGCGCTGACCCCGCGCGCGGCGCTCGCGATGGCGGCGGTGATGAACCTCGCCGGCGCCTTCCTGGGCAGCGGGGTCGCCAAGACCGTCAGCAAGGGCCTGATCGAGACGCCCCACGGCACCCGGGGCATGTGGATCCTCTTCGCGGCGCTGGTCGGCGCGATCGTCTGGAACCTGATCACCTGGTACTTCGGCCTGCCCTCGTCCTCCTCGCACGCGCTGTTCGGCGGCATGGTGGGTGCGGCGCTGGCGGGCGGCATCGGCGTCCTGTGGGACGGCGTCATCGACAAGGTCGTCATCCCGATGTTCGTCTCGCCGGTCGTCGGCCTCGTGGCCGGCTACCTGGTGATGGTCGTCATCCTGTGGATGTTCCGCCGCGCCAACCCGCACAAGGCCAAGCGCGGTTTCCGTATCGCGCAGACGGTGTCGGCGGCGGCCATGGCGCTGGGCCACGGTCTCCAGGACGCGCAGAAGACCATGGGCATCGTGGTGATGGCGCTGGTCATCGCCGACGTGCAGACGGCCGACGCGGCGATTCCGATCTGGGTCAAGGTCGCCTGCGCGGTGATGCTCTCGCTGGGTACGTACGCGGGCGGCTGGCGCATCATGCGCACCCTGGGCCGCAAGATCATCGAGCTGGACCCGCCGCAGGGCTTCGCGGCCGAGACCACCGGTGCCTCGATCATGTTCGGTTCGGCGTTCCTCTTCCACGCGCCGATCTCCACCACCCACGTGATCACCTCGGCGATCATGGGCGTGGGCGCCACGAAGCGGGTGAACGCGGTCCGCTGGGGCGTGGCGAAGAACATCATCCTCGGCTGGTTCATCACGATGCCGGCGGCGGCCCTGGTGGCCGCGGTCAGCTTCTGGATCGTGAACCTCGCCTTCGTGAGCTGACGGTCCGACCGCCCCTGGTCGCGTGACCGCATGACGGCGTGACGGCGTGATCGCATGACGGCCCGACGGCCGTACGGATACGAAAGCGGGCCGGCTCCCCCCACCCAGGGGGAGCCGGCCCTTCTTTCTTTCGCCTCGCGGTGGCACCGCCATGCAGCACCGCAGGACGTCTGCTCACGCGGCGCGCGGCCGCATGACGTCGGGTCCGGTCTAGCCGAAGCGGCCGGAGATGTAGTCCTCGGTCGCCTGCACGGACGGGTTCGAGAAGATCCGGTCCGTGTCGTCGATCTCGATCAGCTTGCCGGGCTGGCCTACGGCCGAGAGGTTGAAGAAGGCGGTGCGGTCCGAGACGCGGGCCGCCTGCTGCATGTTGTGCGTCACGATGACGATCGTGAAGCGCTCCTTGAGCTCGCCGACCAGGTCCTCGATGGCCAGGGTGGAGATCGGGTCCAGGGCCGAGCAGGGCTCGTCCATCAGCAGGACCTGGGGCTCGACCGCGATGGCACGGGCGATGCACAGGCGCTGCTGCTGGCCGCCGGAGAGGCCGGAGCCCGGCTTGTTCAGGCGGTCCTTGACCTCGTTCCAGAGGTTGGCGCCCTGGAGGGACTTCTCCACGATGTCGGCCAGCTCGGACTTCTTGAAGTTGCCGTTCAGCCGCAGGCCCGCCGCCACGTTGTCGAAGATCGACATGGTGGGGAAGGGGTTCGGGCGCTGGAAGACCATGCCGACGGTGCGGCGGACCGCGACGGGGTCCACGCCGGTGCCGTACAGGTTCTCGTCGTCCAGCAGGACCTTGCCCTCGACGCGGCCCCCGGGGGTGACCTCGTGCATGCGGTTGAGGGTGCGCAGGAAGGTGGACTTGCCGCAGCCGGACGGGCCGATGAAGGCGGTCACGGAGCGGGGTTCCACGGTCATCGAGATGTCGTCGATGGCCTTGTGGGTGCCGTAGAAGGCCGAGAGTCCGCTGACGTCGATTCGCTTCGCCATGAAAATCACTGCTTCTTTCGTAGCCGCGGTCAGCGGCCGGTCTTCGGGGCCTTCCAGCGGGCTATGCCGCGGGCCACCAGATTGAGGATCATGACGAAGGCGATCAGGACGAGCGCTGCGGCCCATGCCCGGTCGTAGGAGGCTTCACTGCCGACCTTGTACTGCTCCCAGATGTAGAGGGGGAGCGAGGACTGAGCGCCTTCGAACGGGTTGCCGTTGATCAGCTGGGAACCGAAGACCAGCAGCATGATCGGCGCGGTCTCGCCGGCGATGCGGGCCACGGCCAGCATGACACCGGTGGAGATGCCGCCGATGGCGGTGGGGAGCACGACCTTGAGGATCATGCGCCACTTCGGCACGCCGAGGGCCAGGGCGGCTTCGCGCAGCTCGTTCGGGACGAGCTTGAGCATCTCTTCGGTGGAGCGGACCACGACGGGCATCATCAGGATCGACAGGGCCATCGCGCCGGCGAAGCCGGAGGGACCGAAGCCGAGCATCAGGTTCCACGTCGTCAGGATGAACAGACCCGCGACGATGGAGGGGATGCCCGTCATGACGTCGACGAAGAACGTGACGGCCCTGGCGAGCGAGCCCGTGCCGTACTCGACGAGGTAGACGGCGGTCAGCAGGCCGATGGGCGCCGCGATCAGGGTGGCGAGGGCGACCTGCTCGATGGTTCCGAGCAGCGCGTGGTAGACGCCGCCGCCCTCCTCGAAGCTGGTCACGCCGTTCATCGAGTGGGTGAGGAAGTCCCCGTCGAAGGCCTCCAGGCCGCGGCTGATCGTGGTCCACATCAGGGAGAGCAGCGGGATGACCGCGAGGACGAAGCAGACCCACATGACGGAGGTCGCGACGCGGTCCTTGGCCTGCCGGCGGTTCTCGACGATCGCGCTGGCGGTGTAGGTGACGACGACGAAGAGCAGGGCGGCGAGCAGGCCCCACTGGATCTTGCTGTGCAGGTCGAAGAGGAGGCCGAGGCCGCTGCCGAGGACGATCGAGAGGACCGCGATGGCGGCCGGGGCCCAGCGGGGCAGGCCGCCCCGGGTGAGGCCGGCGGGGGCGGCGGACCTGGTGGCCCGGGTGGGCCGCTGGTCCTGGAGTGCGTGGCTCATCAGGCGTTCGCCCCCGAGAAGTCCTTGCGGCGAGCGATGATCAGCCGAGCTGCACCGTTGACCAGCAGGGTGAGCAGGAAGAGGACCAGACCGGAGGCGATCAGCGCGTCCCGGCCGAACTCGTTGGCCTCGTCGAACTTCGCGGCGATGTTCTGCGCGAAGGTTCCGCCGCCCGGGTTCAGGACGTGGAGCGAGATCAGGAAGCTCGGGGAGAGGACGGTGGCGACGGCCATGGTCTCGCCGAGGGCGCGGCCGAGGCCGAGCATCGAGGCGGAGATGACGCCGGAGCGGCCGAAGGGCAGCACCGATATGCGGATGACCTCCCAGCGGGTCGCGCCGAGGGCCAGGGCGGCCTCCTCGTTCATGCGCGGGACCTGGAGGAAGACCTCGCGGCTGACGCTGGTCACGATCGGCAGGATCATGATCGCGAGCAGGATGCCGACGGTGAAGAGCGAGCGGGCGACGCCGATCTGGGTCTTCTCGAAGACGTAGGTCCAGCCCAGGTACTCGTCCAGCCAGAGGTTCAGGCCGTTCAGCTGCGGGACGAGGAAGAGGGCGCCCCAGATGCCGTAGATGATCGAGGGCACGGCGGCCAGCAGGTCGACCACGTAGGCGAGGGGCGAGGCCAGCTTGCGCGGCGCGTAGTGGGAGATGAAGAGGGCGATGCCGACGGCGATCGGAACCGCGATGGCCATCGCGATGATCGAGCTGACGACGGTGCCGAAGAGCAGGACGGCGATGCCGAAGACGGGAGGGTTGGCCGACGCGTTCCAGTCGAAGGTGGTGAGGAAGTTGCCCTCGTTCTTCGACAGCGCGATGGCCGCGCGGTAGGTGAGGAAGGCGGCGATCGACGCCATGATCACCAGGAGCAGGATGCCGGAGCCCTTGGAGAGCCCGGCGAAGATCTTGTCACCGGCGCGGCCGGTGGACCTCGCGCTCTTGGAGACCGGCGGAGCCGTGTCTATCGGGGTGGGTGTGGTGGAAACCATGGTCTTTCCGGTCTGAGTGGGGGCGTGCCCCCGGGCGGCGGTGCACCGGATTCCCCCGGGTGGAGGGGGGAGGGTTCCCGGGCCGGTCCGCCCCGGACGGGGGGCGGACCGGGCCAGGGGTCGGGACTCAGGCCAGCGAGGCGACGACTTCGCGGACCTTGGCGTTGATCTCGGCGGGGATGGGCGCGTAGCCGTTCTCCAGGAGGACCTTCTGGCCCGCGTCCGAGGCGGTGTAGTTCAGGAAGGACTTCACGGTGGCGAGGGTGTCGGCCTTGTTGCCCTTGTCGCAGACGACCTCGTAGGTCACCAGGACCAGCGGGTAGGCGCCCTCGGCCTTGGTGGCGTAGTCGAGCTTGAGCGCCAGGTCGGAGCCGGTGCCGGCGATCTTGGCGGCGGCGATGGCCTTGGAGGCGTTCTCACCGGTGGCCTTGACCGGGGCGGCGGCGCCCGTGTTCACGTCGACGGTCTTGATGCTCTGCGAGCTGGCGAAGGAGAGCTCGAAGTAGCCGATCGCACCGTCGACGGCCTTGACCTGGGTGGCGACGCCGGCCGAGCCGGAGGCGGCCTGGCCGCCGGGGGCGGCCCACTTCTTGGCGGGCTCGTGCGGCCACGCGTCGGGGGCGGCGGCCTTGAGGTACTTGGTGACGTTCTCGGTGGTGCCCGAGTCGTCGGAGCGGTGGAAGGCCTGGATGGCGGTGGAGGGAAGCGTGACGCCCGGGTTGAGCTTCTTGATCGCCTCGTCGTCCCACTTCTTGATCTTGTCGTTGAAGATGTTGGCGACCGTGGCGGCGTCGAGGGTCAGCTTGTCCACGCCGGCGACGTTGAAGCCGAGCGCGACGGGGCCGCCGACCATCGGGAGGTTGATGCCCTGGCCACCGGTGCAGATCTTCTTCGACTCCTCGACCTGCTCCGGCTTCAGCGCGGAGTCGGAGCCGGCGAAACCGACGGTGCCCTGGTTGAAGGCGACGATGCCCTCACCGGAGGAGGAGGACTTGTAGTTCACCTCGACGCCGGAGCAGGCCGCCATGTAGTTCTTCACCCACAGGTCGACCGCGTTCTTCTGGGCGGAGGAGCCGGAGGCCAGGAGCTTGCCCTTGGCGCCGTCGCACTTGATGTCGCCCGCGGCCGCCGCGGAGGGCTTGGCCGAGCCGTCGGCGCCCTGGGTGTTGTCGTCCGAGCCGCACGCCGTGAGAACCAGGGCACCGGACACGACGAGGGCCCCGAGGGCCGAGGCACGAAGCCGGTTCTTGCGCTGAAGCTTCACTTTCGGGTGTTCCTTCCAGAAGCCGCCGGCCGCTTTCTGTATCGGGGCGGCGTGCGAAGAGGACTACGGTGTGCGCGGGAGCGGCTCGTCCTGCGGGCGACTCGCACCGTGCACCTCCGAAATTAGGCAGAACAGGTGAAGTGGCCGACCGGGAAGAGTGAACGGACGGTGAACCGTGGCGGACGGCCTGGTGCGGTAGCCCGAATGCGCACCGGAGCGTAAGGATCTGTTGTCCGGCCGTTATCGGGGCGTGACATTGGGGTGCGGTTGCGCCGATGATTTCTGGCCACCATTGTCCCCGGCCTCCCCCCACCTCGCGCGGCCTCGCCCGGCTTCGCGCCGGCGGCCGCCCGCACAGGCCGCCGTCGGGCGGCCCGTCGGCGGGCGCGGTCGGTCGCCGTAGGCCGCCGTCGGTCCGTCAGCCCGTCGTCGCCGCCGGTTCCGGGAGCCAGAGCAGCTGGAAGGCGTACCGGGCCGCCTCGACCTCGTGGCGCTGGTCGGCGTGCAGCACGCCGAGGGCGTATGCCGTCGCAGGGGCGATGCGCGGGGTGCGGGCGGCCGTCGCGGAGGCGGCCGCGGCCTCGGCGGCGTCCCGGTGGCGGTCCAGGGTCTCGCCCGCCGCCGCCAGCCGGGTCACGTCCTCGCCCAGTACTTCCCGCGCGTACCGGTGCACCCGCAGCAGGCGGCGCACCTCGTGCCAGCGCCCGTCGTGCTCCGCGTTGTACGGGTGCGCGTCCTCGGTGGACGGCAGCGCCGCGACCGACGCGGACAGGCGGGTTTCGGCCACCGCTGCCAAGGGGACCAGTACGTCCGCGATCTTCCCGCGCGCCGCGACCGGATTCAGCGGCACCTCCGAGGCCAGTAACGCCACCGCGTCCGCCACCGCGTGGAAGCGGGCGGAGCCCAGGGCCTGGAGGCCGGCCGAGTGGGCGCGCGTGCGGGCCAGGTTCAGTTGGCGTTCCAGCAGTGCGCCGGCGCGCGCCGCGCCCACCGTGAGCGCCCCCGCCGAGCCCCGGGGCGAGGGGACCTCGGGGGCCCCCGACAACCGGTGCAGGGCGTCCATGAGCCGGGCGAGCCGGTCGGCGTACGCGTGCTCGTCGGCCAGCGTCGAGGAGAGCCACACCAGCTCGGTGCGCAGCCCGTCGGCCCAGGAGGACTCGGTCACCCCCCGGAAGGTGGCCAGCGATCCGCTGATGCGGCGTGCGGCGCCCCGCAGGCCGCGCGCCGCCTCGCCGGCTCCGGCGGCGTCGGCCCCGTTCGCCCCGCCGGCCGCGCTCGCCTCGTGCAGGCGGAGCCCGCGCAGGAAAGCGGTGGCCTGGGAGCGGAGGTAGGCGCCGAGCACCTCGCCGGCGTCCGCCATCGGGTCATGGTTTGGCTGAGCCACGCCGGCGCCTCCGGGCGTCTATGAGCATCTCCTGTACGTGCCGCAGCGGCTGCCCTTCCTGGTCCGTGCTGTGCCGGGTCCATTCGCCGTCCGGTCCCAGGTGCCAGGAGGAGGTGGCGTCGGACATGCCGGTCTCCAGCAGCCGGTCCAGTGCCGCGCGGTGGGCCGGGTCGGCGACCCTGACCAGTGCTTCGATTCGGCGGTCGAGGTTGCGGTGCATCATGTCGGCGCTGCCGATCCACACCTCGGGCTCGCCGCCGTTGCCGAAGGCGAAGACCCGGGAGTGCTCCAGGAAGCGCCCCAGGATCGAGCGGACCCGGATGTTCTCGGACAGCCCGGTGACCCCGGGGCGCGCCGCGCAGATCCCGCGGACCCAGATGTCCACGGGGACGCCCGCGCGGGAGGCCCGGTAGAGGGCGTCGATCAGTGCCTCGTCGACGATCGAGTTCATCTTCAGGCGCACGTAGGCGGGGCGGCCGGCCCGGTGGTGGGCGGTCTCCTTGTCGATCCGTGCGATCAGGCCGTCGCGCAGCGAGCGGGGGGCCACCATGAGCCGGCGGTAGGTCTCGCGCCGTGAGTAGCCGGACAGCCGGTTGAAGAGGTCGGAGAGGTCCGCGCCGACCTGCGGGTCGGCGGTGAGCAGACCGAGGTCCTCGTAGAGCCGGGCGGTCTTGGGGTGGTAGTTGCCCGTGCCGACGTGCGAGTAGCGGCGCAGCTGGTCGCCCTCCTGGCGGACGACGAGGGACAGCTTGCAGTGGGTCTTGAGGCCGACCAGCCCGTAGACGACGTGGCAGCCGGACTCCTCCAGCTTGCGCGCCCACTTGATGTTGGCCTGCTCGTCGAAGCGGGCCTTGATCTCGACGAGTACGAGGACCTGCTTGCCGGAGTCGGCGGCGTCGACCAGGGCGTCGACGATCGGGGAGTCGCCCGAGGTCCGGTACAGCGTCTGCTTGATCGCGAGGACGTCCGGGTCGGCGGCGGCCTGCTCCAGGAAGGCCTGCACCGAGGTGGAGAAGGAGTCGTACGGGTGGTGCAGCAGGACGTCCCGCTCGCGCAGCGCGGCGAAGATGTCGGGCGCGGACGCGGACTCCACCTCGGCGAGGTCCCGGTGGGTGCCGCCGATGAACTTCGGGAACTTCAGCTCGGGCCGGTCCAGGGAGGCGATGCCGAAGAGCGCGGTGAGGTCCAGCGGTCCGGGCAGCGGGTACACCTCGGAGGCGTTGACCTTCAGCTCCTGCACGAGGAGGTCCAGGACGCCCGGGTCGATGGACTCCTCGACCTCCAGGCGCACGGGCGGGCCGAAGCGGCGCCGCATGAGCTCCTTCTCCAGGGCCTGGAGCAGGTTCTCGGCGTCGTCCTCCTCCACTTCCAGGTCCTCGTTGCGGGTCACGCGGAACATGTGGTGCGCGAGCACCTCCATGCCGGGGAACAGCTCCTCCAGGTGCGCGGCGATGACGTCCTCCAGCGGGACGTAGCGCTGCGGGGAGGCCTCCAGGAAGCGGGAGAGGAGCGGTGGGACCTTGACCCGGGCGAAGTGGCGGTGGCCGCTGACCGGGTTGCGGACGACCACGGCGAGGTTGAGCGAGAGGCCCGAGATGTACGGGAACGGGTGCGCGGGGTCCACGGCCAGCGGGGTCAGTACCGGGAAGATCTGGTTCCGGAACAGCGTGAAGAGGCGGGCCTGCTCCTTCTCCGTGAGGTCCGGCCAGCGGATGAGGTGGACGCCCTCCTCGGCCAGCGCGGGGCAGATGTCCTGCTGGAAGCAGGCGGCGTGGCGGGCCATGAGCTCGCGCGAGCGCGTCCAGATCAGGTCGAGCACCTCGCGGGGCTGGAGGCCCGAGGCCGAACGGGTGGCGACGCCGGTCGCGATACGCCGTTTGAGGCCGGCCACGCGGACCATGAAGAACTCGTCCAGGTTGCTCGCGAAGATCGCCAGGAAGTTCGCCCGCTCCAGCAGCGGGGTCGTCGGGTCCTCGGCGAGCTCCAGCACGCGCTCGTTGAAGGCGAGCCAGCTGCGCTCCCGGTCGAGGAAGCGGCCCGGTGGGAGCTCGCCGCCGTCCTTGTCGTCGTAGGCGTCCAGGTCGGCGTCGAGGTCCGGTTCGAGATCGACGTGCGGCCGGTGCGCGGAGATGGAACCTATCCGCGCGTGGGAGCCGGTGACGGCCCGGGACGCGGACGTGGCGGACGGGTGCTGTGCCGGGACCTCGCTGGGGCCCGCGCTGGGCTGGTGGCTCATGACTCCATTGTTCCGCGCGCGCGGAAGAACGGGCGCGTCGGAGGTGTCGGCGGTCAGCCGCAGTCGCGGGTACATGGGGGGAGGGTCGCAAGCGGTTCTGAATGCGTGGTTAATGGCGTGTGGCTTCCCGGGTGTGCCGTGCGGCCGCGCCGGGCCCGGCGGGGGCGTGCCGGTGCGGCGCTGTTGCCGGGGGCGCTGCCCCCGGGCCCCCGCGCCTCGAACGCCGGCGGGGCTGGAGGAGCGGCGCTGCGCCGCGGCCCCCGGGCCTCGGGGGGTCAGCTTTCCGTGCGGTACATGAGGTCGACCTCGTGCGTGGTGAAGCCGAGGCCTTCGTAGACGGCGAGGGCCGCCGGGTTGTCGGCGTCCACGTAGAGCATCGCGGTCGGCACGCCCCGGTCCGCGAGGTGGTGGAGGCCGATGGAGGTGAGGGCCTTGCCGAGGCCGCCGCCCTGGGCGCCCGGGCGGACGCCGACCACGTACACCTCGCCCAGCCGCTCCGCCGCGTGCACCTTGGTCCAGTGGAAGCCGACGAGCTCCCCCGCGCGCTCGGCGAGGAAGAATCCGCGGGGGTCGAACCACGGCTGCGTGATCCGGTCGTTCAGGTCCCGCTGCGTCAGTGATCCCTGCTCGGGGTGGTGGGCGAAAGCGGCCGCGTTCGCCGCGAGCCAGGCCGCGTCGTCGGCGCCCGGGACGAAGGTGCGCACCGTCACCCCGGCCGGGAGGACCACTTCCGGCAGCGGGTCGGCCTCCGGGCCCAGTGGCCGGCGCAGCTGGCGCAGCTCGCGGAAGAGGGTCAGCCCGAGTACCTGCGCCAGGTGCCGGGCGGCGGACTTCCCGCCGTGGGCCCACACCCGCAGCCGCTTGCCGGAGGCGGCCAGCAGCGCCGATCCGAGGGCCCGGCCGTGGCCGCGTCCGCGCAGCGAGGGGTGGACGAGGAGCTCGGCGGCCGGGGCCTCCACCGGGTCGGTGTCCTCCAGTTGCCCGTAGCCGGCGAGCCTGCCGTTCTCGGTGAGCAGGAAGTGCCGGATGCCCGCGCGCGGGCCGCCGCGCAGCTGGAGGCGGCCCTGCTCCGAGACGGCGGTGGTGCCGTCCGTGCGCGCGGCCTCCGCGATCAGGCCCAGGACCGCTTCGGCCTGTTCCTCCGTCAGCTCGTCGAGGGTCTGAATCTGCCGTCCGGGCTCCAGGGCCGCTGCTGCGTCAGTCATGGCACGAGCCTACGACCGCCGCGGGCGTGCGGCGGAGTGCTGCTCCGCGTCGTCCCGTCTTCCGCGCGTAACCACCTCGATACCCGTTACCCCCTGTCGTGCTACGCGCGTTGACAATAGGCTGCGGCGGACCTCCCAAGTTGTCCCGCTGTCCACAAAGGGGAACAGATGTCTGCGACGCCACAACGGCACCGCCGAGCCCGCCGGTTGACCCTCAGCGCCCTCGCCGTCACGGCCGGCGCCGGTGCGATGGTCGCCGCCGCCCTCCCGGCCGGAGCCGCGAGTGGTGGCGGTGCCGCCAAGAGCCGGACCGTCGACGTGCAGATGCTGTCGCTCAACGACTTCCACGGCACCCTGGAGCCCCCGCAGGGATCCTCCGGCTCGGTGACCGAGCGTCAGGCCGACGGCACCACCAAATCCATACCCGCGGGCGGGGTCGAGTACCTCGCGACCAGCCTGCGCGAGGCCCGCAAGGGCCACCAGTACTCCGTCACCGCCGCCGCCGGTGACATGATCGGCGGCAGCCCGATGCTGTCCGGGCTCTTCCACGACGAGCCGACCATCGAGGCGCTGAACAAGCTCGACCTGGACGTGTCCAGCGTCGGCAACCACGAGTTCGACGAGGGCCGGGCCGAGCTGCGCCGCATGCAGTACGGCGGCTGCCACCCGGTGGAGGGCTGCTACGAGTACGGCAAGGAATTCACCGGGTCCGAGTTCCAGTACCTCGCCGCCAACGTCACGGACGAGAAGACCAAGCGTCCGATGATGTCGCCCACCTTCGTGTGGAAGAAGGGCGACGTGAAGATCGGCTTCATCGGCGTCACCCTGGAGGGCACCCCGGACGTCGTCACGGCCGAGGGCGTCAAGGGGCTGAAGTTCGGCGACGAGGTCGAGACGATCAACAAGTACGCGGCCGAGCTGAACAAGCAGGGCGTGAAGTCGATCGTCGCGCTGGTCCACGAGGGCGGTCTGCCCGCCAACGGCGCGTACAACTACGACTGCGACGTCCCCGGCGCGGGCGCCGGCATCTCGGGCGCCATCGTCGACATCGCGAAGAACGTGGACGCGAAGGTCGACGCGCTGGTCACGGGCCACACGCACCAGGCGTACGCCTGCAACATCCCCGACCCGGCGGGCAACCCGCGCACGGTCACCTCGGCCGCCTCGATCGGCCGGCTGTACACGGAGACCACCCTCACGTACGACCGCACGACCAAGGACATCGTCCGTACGGCGGCCAAGTCGCCGAAGCCGGTGAACAAGCCCGTCACCCGTGACCAGCCCAAGGCCGCGGACATGACCGAGCTGATCGGGCGCTGGAACGAGCTGGCGGCCCCGATCGCCAACCGCCCGCAGGGCTTCATCTCGGCGGACATCCCGGGCCGCGGCTCGCCGGAGTTCGAGAAGCCGCTGGGCAGCCTGATCGCCGACGCGCAGCTGGCGGCCCTGGCCCCGGCCGACAAGGGCGGCGCGCAGTTGGCCCTCATGAACCCGGGCGGCATCCGTTCGGACCTGGCCCACAAGGCCTCCGGCGCCGAGGGCGACGGTGTGGTGACGTACGGCGAGTCCTTCACCGTGCAGCCGTTCAACAACATGATGAACGTGGTGGACCTGACGGGCGCCCAGCTGATCACCGCGCTCCAGCAGCAGGTCAGCGGTCCGGTCAACGGCGCGAGCCCGAAGATCCTCCAGGTGTCGAAGGGCTTCACCTACACCCTGGACACGACGAAGGCGGGCGCGGACCGCATCGTCGTGGACTCGGTGAAGCTGGACGGCGCGGCCATCGACCCCGCCCGGACCTACCGGGTCGCGATGAACGAGTTCCTCGCGGGCGGCGGTGACGGCTTCACCGTCCTGAAGGAGCACAAGAACAAGCTGGTGGGCGCGTCCGACCTGGACTGCTTCAACGCCTACCTGACGGCGAACTCCTCGCAGAGCTCCCCGATCGCCCCGCCGGCGAGCGGGCGGATCACCGTCGTCAAGTAACCGTCGCGCCACCCCTGGAGGGGGCGGTGGGCCCACGGGCCCGCCGCCCCCTCCGGCGTTCTCGGGCCGGGCGCCGCTAGACCCCGGACAGGAAGGCGGCGACGGCCGCCGTGAAGCCCTTCGGGTCCTCGAACGGCAGGTGGTGCCCGGTGTCGAGGGACGCGTACGAGGTCCCGGGCCGCCGGGACACCATGGCGGCGGCCTGCTCCCGGGACAGCACGTCGCTGCGCAGGCCGTGCAGCAGCAGCGCGGGGCAGCGGCTCGCGAGCCAGGTGTCCCAGTGGGAGCCGTAGCCCTCGGCGACCGTGGCCGCGGTCGCCTCGGGGTGGAACGGCAGCCGCCAGCCGGTGCCGTCGGCCAGGGGGCGCAGGCCCGGGGCGACGAGCTCGGCCAGCGGGCCGGCGGCGGTGATCAGCTCCTCGCGGGTCGCGGCGGTGTACGGGAGGTCGTGCAGGAAGGCCCAGAAGTCCGGGCCGTCGGGGCGCCCGATCTCGACCGGTGCCTCGACGGCGACCAGCGCGCCGACCAGATCGGGGCGGGCGGCGGCCAGGTGGTAGGCGTTGAGCCCGCCGAGGGAGAAGCCGAGGACGGCGACGGGTCCGCCGGGGTCCAGGTGCTCCAGCAGGGCCTCGGCGTCGGCGACGTAGCCGGAGCGGCGGTAGTCGGGGGCGAGGTCGGAGTCCCCGTGGCCGCGCTGGTCCGGGGCGACGACCCGCCAGTCCGCGCCGAGGGCGGCGGCCAGGCCGGCGAAGTGCGCGCCCTCGGAGAGGCCGCCGTGCAGGGCGAGCAGGGGTCGGCCGGGGCCGCCGAAGTCCAGGTAGGACAGGGTGCGGTCGTCGATCCTCAGTTCCTGGCGCATGCTGTCTCTCCCCTGTTCAGCGGCGTCGCGGCGGTTTCCGCGCCGGCGTCGTCCGCGGTCGCGCGTCCTTCGGTCCTCGAAGCCTGCCAGGATTTGGGCAAGCGTGCAATACGATTGTGTAGCGCGCTTGCCCAAGACGGGGCGCGGATACGATCCCGACATGGGAAATCGCGAGGACCTGCTGGCCGGAGCGCGCCGCTGCCTGGAGGAGAAGGGATACCTGCGCACGACCGTGCGCGACATCGCCTCCGCCGCGCAGGTGAGCATGGCCGCCATCGGGTACCACTTCGGGTCCCGCGAGGCGCTGCTCAACCAGGCGCTCTTCGCCGCCATGGACGAGTGGGCCGCGGGCTCCGGCCGGCTCGCCGGGCAGGGGGACAGCGCCGAGGCGCGGTACGCCGACACGTGGGACCGCAAGATCCGGGACTTCGGCGACATGCGGTGGCTGTGGCTGGCCAACGTCGAGGCCTTCGTGCACGCCCAGTCCTCGCCCGAACTGCTCGCGGTCCTCGCCGAGGGCCAGCGCCGGTCGCGGCGCATGGTGGCCGCGCACCTGCTCGGCGTGTCCGAGGACGCGGTCGCCGAGGAGGACGTCCGGTCCCTGGGGTCGCTGCACATCGCGCTGCTGTCCGGGGTGATGGTGCAGTCCCTGACCGACCCGGAGCGGGCGCCGAGCGGGCGGGAGCTCGCCCAAGGCCTGCGCACCATGGCGGAGTTGCTCGAGAGGTGAGACCTACCGACGGGTAGTCATCCGTGGTCCGGCACGCCATAATCCGGCCCATCACCGGGTCGGCGAAGGGGCGGGCATGGCTACGGCGGGCATGGGTACGGCGGGCACGGGCCGAGCGGATACGGGCCGAGTGGACACGGGCACGGCGGGCACGGGCACGGCGCTGGACCGGCGGGCGTTCCTGTCCGGTGCGCTGGCGGTGGGCGCGAGCGCGGCCGTGGGACTGGGGACGGCCCGCGCGGCCTCCGCGCGGACCCTCGGCACCCAGGACTGGATGGCGGGCCTGGCCGACTCCACCGCGCTCCAGCGGATGACCATCCCCGGCACCCACGACTCGGGAGCCCGCCAGGGCGGGCTCTACGTCGCCTGCCAGAACACCTCGATCGCCCAGCAGCTCGACTCCGGCATCCGCTTCCTCGACGTCCGCTGCCGGGTCACCGGCGGGTCCTTCGCCATCCACCACGGCTCGTTCTTCCAGAACCTGATGTTCGGGGACGTCCTCGCGGCCTGTGCGGGCTTCCTCGCCGCGCACCCCTCCGAGACCGTCCTGATGCGGGTCAAGCAGGAGTACTCCGAGGACAGCGACGCGACGTTCCGCGCCGTCTTCGACGACTACCTCGATTCCCGCGGCTGGCGCCCGCTGTTCCGCATCGCCGACACCCTGCCCGCGCTCGGCCAGGCCCGCGGCAAGGTCGTGCTGCTCGCCGACAACGGCGGCCTGCCCGGCCTTCGGTACGGGGACGGCAACGTCTTCGACATCCAGGACGACTACATGGCCGAGCCCTTCGCCAAGCGCGGCAGGATCGAGAACCACTTCCGGCGCGCGGTCCAGCAGCCCGGCAAGCTCTTCGTGAACTACACCAGCACCTCCGCGTACCTGCCGCCGCGGTGGAACTCCGACCGCCTCAACCCGCAGGCGCACGCCTTCGTCGACGGCGGCGAAATGGCCGGCCGGACCGGACTCGGCATCGTCCCGATGGACTTCCCGAACACCCGCTCCGGCCTGGTCGCCTCACTGATCCGGCACAACTGAGGGGCCGGGCGGCGGCGGAGTCGGCGCGCCCGGCATCCGGAGCACGGCCTCCGTCCCCGGGCCGCCGGCCGCCGCCCGCAGCTCGGCGGTGCCGCCGGCGCGGTGCACCGTACGGGCCACGATCGACAGGCCCAGCCCGCTGCCGGGCAGCGCGCGCGCCGAGGGCGACCGCCAGAACCGCTCGAAGACGTGCGGCAGGTCCTCGTCCGGGATGCCCGGCCCGTGGTCCCGTACGGTCAGCCGGCCCGCCCGCAGCGTCACCTCGACGGAGCCGCCCGGCGGGCTGAACTTCACCGCGTTGTCCAGGACGTTGACGACCGCGCGCTCCAGCGCGGCCGCCTCGCCCCGTACGTACCAGGGCTCCAGGTGCGAGGTGAAGCCGAGCTCCGGCCCGCGCAGCCGGGCCCGCGACAGCGCGGTCCCGGTGATCTCGTGCAGGGCCACCACCCCGAGTGGGCCGGGCGAGACCGCGTCCGGGCGGGACAGCTCCTGGAGGTCCCCGATCAGCGCCGCCAGTTCCGTCATCTGCGCCTTGACCGAGGCCAGCAGCTCCCTGCGGTCCTCGGGCGGAATGGCGCGGCCGGTGTCCTCGCTGCGCGCCAGCAGTTCGATGTTCGTCCGGAGCGAGGTGAGCGGGGTGCGCAGCTCGTGCCCGGCGTCCGCGATCAGCTGGGCCTGCCGCGCCTGGGAGGAGGCGAGCGCGACCGTCAGGGAGTTGAAGGAACGTGACAGCCGGGCGATCTCGTCGTCCCCCGTGTCGGGGATCCGTACGGTCAGGTCCTCGGTACGGGCGATGTGCTCGACGGCGCCGGTGAGTTCGTCGACCGGCCGCAGCCCCGTACGGGCCACCCACAGCCCGGCCGCTCCCGCACCGACCACGCCGACGCCGCAGACCAGCAGCAGGACCCAGGCCAGGGTGGACAACGGCCGGTCGATGTCGGCGAGCGGCTTGGCCACGGTCAGCGCGGCGGCCTGCCCGCCCAGCAGGGCGGGCTGGGTGTAGACCCGCACGGCGACCCCGTCGGAGGTGGTGGCGTCGTAGAGCACGGCCCCGCGCCGGCGCTGGGCGACCTCCAGGTCGGTGCCGCTGACCCGCAGGGTGCTCCTGCCGTCGACCCAGCAGTGGCCGCCGTCCGGCAGCACGATCTGCACCTGCGCGCTGAGGTTGTTGGCGGGCCGGTCCGGCAGCGTGCTGCCGGACACGCAGCCCAGCGCCCGGTACACCTGGTTGGCCTGGGCCTCCGCGTTGGTGGCGCGCAGGTTGCTGTCGAGCTGGTCCCGCAGCTGGGTCCGCACCATGACCCAGGACACCGCCGCCACCCCGGCCACGGCCAGTGCAACGGCGACCGTGACCAGCAGGGCGAGGCGCGAACGCAGCGGCAGGGCCCGGAATCTCGCCGCCGGGCTCACTCGGGCCCGCCCTCGCCGGCGCGCAGGACGTAGCCGACCCCGCGCACGGTGTGGACCAGGCGGGGCTCGCCGCCGGCCTCGGTCTTGCGGCGCAGGTACATCACGTACACGTCCAGGGAGTTGGAGCTGGGCTCGAAGTCGAAGCCCCAGACCGTCTTGAGGATCTGCTCGCGCGTCAGCACCTGGCGGGGATGGGCGAGGAACATCTCCAGCAGCGTGAACTCGGTGCGGGTCAGCTCCACCGGGCGCCCGCCCCGGGTGACCTCGCGGGTGGCGAGGTCCATGCGCAGGTCGCCGAAGGCCAGCGTGTCCTCGGGCTCCTCGCCGCCGGGGCGGGGAGTCGCGTACGCGCTGCGGCGCAGCAGGGCGCGGACCCGGGCGAAGAGCTCGTCGAGCTCGAAGGGCTTGACGAGGTAGTCGTCGGCGCCCGCGTCGAGGCCGGTGACGCGGTCGCCGACGGTGTCGCGGGCGGTGAGCATCAGGATCGGCGTGACGCTGCCGGCGGCGCGCAGCCGGCGGGCCGCCGTCAGGCCGTCCATCCGGGGCATCTGGATGTCCAGGACGATCAGGTCGGGCTCGTAGGAGGCGGCCTTGTCGAGGGCGTCGAGGCCGTCGACGGCGGTCTGCGCGGCGTACCCCTCGAAGGCGAGGCTGCGGCGCAGGGCCTCGCGTACGGCCGGCTCGTCGTCCACGACGAGGATGCGCGCTTCGCCTTCGGCGGGATTCATCTCGGTCCCCCAGGGGTGGTGGTCGGTACTCGGCGGCGCTTCCCAGCCTCGCACGGGCGGGTCAGAAGGAGGTGCCGAAGCCGTTGCCGGTGCCGGAGCCGCCGTCGGAGGCGGAGCCACCGCCCGCGCCGCCGGGGCCGCCCTTGCGCAGGGAGTCCAGGTCGGCCTTGATCGTGTCGACGGGGATGGCGAAGCCGAGGCCGACGCTGCCCGCCTCGGAGCCGTCGCTCGCGGGGGAGTAGATGGCGGAGGGCATGCCGACGATCTCGCCGTTCATGTCGACCAGGGCGCCGCCGGAGTTGCCGGGGTTCAGGGAGGCGTCCGTCTGGATCGCCTTGTAGGAGGTGGTGTTCGAGCCGGTGTCGCCGTTGAACTGCCGGCCGTCGAAGGAGAACGGCCAGCCGCCGTCCTGCTGCTGGCGCCGGGGCGACTGCTGCTCCGACTTCGGTACGTTCACCTCGCGGTCCAGCGCGGAGACGATGCCGCTGGTGACCGTGCCGGTCAGCCGGTCGGGGGAGCCGATCGCCACGACCTCCTCGCCGACCTTGAGGCCGCCGGAGTTCCCGAGCTTCGCGGGCCTGAGCCCGGCGGCGCCCTGGAGCCGGATGAGCGCCAGGTCCTTGTCGGGGTCCGTGCCGACGATCTTCGCGGCGTACTTCTTGCCGTCGCTCATCGTCACCTGGATCTCGGCCGCGCCGCTGATCACGTGGTTGTTGGTGACGATCTCGCCGTCGGCGGTCAGGACGATGCCGGAGCCGGTGCCCTGGCCCGAACCGGTACGGGTGTCGATGCGGACCACGGACGGGCTGACCTGCTCGGCGACGCCGGAGACGGTGCCGGTGCCGGTCTGCGACACGTTGGTGCCGTTGATCCCGCCCCCGGTGGTGCCCGGGGCGCCCATCAGCTGCTGGACGGCGGCGGCGGTGCCACCGCCGACCACGGCCGCGGCGAGCGCGACGGCCGCGATCAGCGCGACCGGCTTCTTGGCGCGGGCCGGCGGGGCGGCGTGCGCGGGGTGGGCCGCGGGGGCCGAGGGCGCGGGACCGGCGCCGTCGGCGGGGAGGGTCTCGCCGCGGATGACCGGCGGCCGGTGCGCCTCGTGCCAACCGGGCGGCGCGGCGGGCGGGTAGGAGGGCGGCGGCGGGTAGGCCTCCGCCGCGGTCCCCCGTCCCCGGTGCTCACGTCCGTGCTCCCCCCGCGCGCCGAGGGGCGCGTCCTGGGCCGGGCGGCTCTCCGGGCGGTTCTCCTGCGGGTACTCGCCTTCGCGGCGGAAGCTCTCGGTCATGACCCCGACTGTGCTGCTCGATCATGAGAGCTTCCTGAGCCTGACCTGAGAAGCCCGACAGAACCGCGTATGCCCGATATGAGCAACCCGGTTCCGGGGCGGAGGCGCGGCCCCGGTGGGGGCCGGCCACCGCCGGAGCTAGCGGCAGCCGCAGGAGCGCCTGATCACCAGCGCCGACGGGAACTGCTTGAGCCGTTCCCGGCGCGACCCGGCCACCCGGAGCCCGTCGTCGAGGACCAGGTCCACCGCGGCGCGCGCCATCGCCGGGCGGTCCGAGGCGATCGTGGTGAGGGGCGGGTCCGTGAGGGCCGCCTCCTTCACGTCGTCGAAGCCGGCGACCGCCAACTCTCCGGGTACATCGATCCGCAGCTCCCGGGCCGCGCGCAGCACCCCGATGGCCTGGTCGTCCGTGGCGCAGAAGATGGCCGGGGGGCGGTCCGGCCCGGAGAGGACCTCCAGGGCGACCTTGTACGCGTCGTAGCGGTTGTACGGGGCCTCGAAGAGCCGGCCCTCCACCGAACGGCCGGCCTCCTGCATGGCCCGCCGCCAGCCCTCGACGTGGTCGGCGACCGGGTCGCCGACGGACGGGGTGTTCTCCACCCCGCCGATGCATGCGACGTACGGGTGCCCGTGCTCCAGCAGATGCCGGGTGGCGAGCTGGGCGCCGCCCACGTCGTCCGTGACGACGGCGACGTCGTCGATCGCCTCCGGGCGCTCGTGCAGCAGCACGACCCGGGCGTCCCAGGCCTCGATCTCCGAGGCCGCGCGCTCGCTCATGCCCTGGCTGACCAGGATCAGCCCGGAGACCCGCATGCCGAGGAACGCCCGCAGGTAGTGGACCTCGCGCTCGTCGCGGTAGTCGGAGTTCCCGACGAGCACCATCTTCCCGCGCTCGGCGGCGGCCTGCTCGACCGCGTGCGCCATCTCCGCGAAGAACGGCTGCCGAGCATCCGGAACGATCATGCCTATGAGGTCGGTGCGCCGCGACGCCATCGCCTGGGCGACCCGGTCCGGGCGGTAGCCCAGATCCTTGATCGCGGCGAGGACACGCTCGCGCGTGGCCGGGGCGACCGGCCGGGGTCCGTTGTTGATGACGTAGCTCACGACGGCGGTAGAGGTACCCGCGAGTCGCGCTACGTCATCCCTCGTCACCTTGGCCACGCGCGGAAGTCTACGCGGGGTGACCTACCTCTGGGCAGGGCGTCCTGCGGAATGGACGCCCACCGCGTCTTCCGCCGACCGGGTGACGACCGGAGCCGCCTGGGAGGAGGTCTGCGCGGCGGCCTGCGCGGCCGCCTGGGCCGCCGCTTCCGCCGCCGCCCGCTCGACCTTCTCCGGCGTGACGAAGCGGTAGCCGACGTTGCGGACCGTACCGATCAGCGACTCGTGCTCGGGCCCGAGTTTCGCCCGCAGCCGCCGTACGTGCACGTCGACCGTACGGGTGCCGCCGAAGTAGTCGTAGCCCCAGACCTCCTGCAGCAGCTGCGCGCGGGTGAAGACCCGGCCCGGGTGCTGCGCGAGGTACTTGAGCAGCTCGAACTCCTTGAAGGTGAGGTCGAGCACGCGCCCCTTGAGCTTGGCGGAGTACGTGGCCTCGTCCACCGACAGGTCGCCGTTGCGGATCTCCATCGGGGAGTCGTCCGAGCCCAGCTGCTGCCGGCCGGTGGCCAGCCTCAGCCGCGCCTCGACCTCGGCGGGGCCGGCGGTGTCCAGGAGGACGTCGTCGATGCCCCAGTCCGCGGTGACCGCCGCGAGGCCGCCTTCGGTGACGACGAGGATCAGCGGGCAGCCCGGTCCGGTGGAGCGCAGCAGCTGGCACAGGGAGCGCACCTGCGGCAGGTCGCGGCGGCCGTCCACGAGGATCACGTCGGCGCCCGGGGTGTCCACGAGGGCCGGGCCCTCGGCCGGGGCCACCCGGACGTTGTGCAGCAGCAGGCCGAGGGCGGGCAGCACCTCGGTGGACGGCTGCAGGGCGTTGGTCAGCAGCAGGAGAGAGCTCATGCGCGACCACCCGGCCCGGTTGCGGTCGGCCGGTCGAACACGGTTCGCTGGTCCATCACGTCGGTTCCTCCTCGGTCCCGTCGAGGACGTGCGCGGTACTGCTTCGTACGGTGTCGCTGGTGCGGCGGCCGTTCGCCCCCGCGCCCTGGGGCCGGACGGTCACCACTGTTCTCGGTCCGTTCAACGTGTTGAAAGCACAAAAGGACCCGGGGGCAACGTTGCCCGGATCCTCTCGCCAGCAGAATAGCCCACCGTTCCTTTCGGGGCCGAGGCCTCTTCCGATTCCACTTGTGTGGTTCCTGCCACGCCCTGGCCCCCGTATGCCCCGGTTTTGGCGGATCAGCGGGCCCGATGGGCGGTCCGAGCGGCCCCGCGGCGGGCCCCGGCGGCGGTCCGGGCGCACACGGGGCGCGCGGAGGCACACCGGGGCACTGGCGGGAGGGGCCATCATGGAGGCCGACGGTAGAGAGCCGACGATAGGAGCAGCAGTGGCAACCGGAACCATCCGCTACTGGGCGGCGGCCAAGGCCGCGGCCAAGACGGCGGAGGAGCCGTACTCGGCACGGACCCTGGCCGAGGCGCTCGACGCCGTGCGGGAGCGCCACCCCGGGGAGCTGACCCGGGTCCTGCTGCGCTGCTCCTTCCTCGTGAACGACGAACCCGTGGGCAAGCGCCCGCACGATGCCGTACCGCTGACCGAGGGGGGCACCGTCGAGGTGCTCCCGCCGTTCGCGGGCGGGTGAGCGGAAGCCGATGAGCACGCCTGAGGAAGAGCAGCGCCGGCAGCAGGAGGCGCAGCAGCAGGGTCACGAGGGCCGGCAGGGCCGGCAGGGCCAGCAGGGTCACGTGGGTCACGAGGGCCGGCCGGGTCACGAGGGCCGGCAGGATCTCCACGGGACCCAGACCTGGCAGGCCGAGACTTGGGACACCAGCCACCAGCCGGTGCATCCGCCGCTGGGCGGGATGCCGGGGCAGCCGGTCGCGGCCGAGGGCTGGTTCCGCGACGAGGACCCCGCCTCGGGCGGGTATCCGGGGCAGTCGCCGGCGCAGCAGCAGTTCCCGCCGCAGCAGGCCGCGGCCCCGGACGGCTGGTACCACGACGAGGCGCAGGCCCCGGCCCCCGCCCAGGACTGGTACCCCGCCGCGCCGCAGGAGCTCCGGCCGCAGCAGGCCGCGGTCCCGGACGGCTGGTACCGCGACGAGGCGCAGGTCCCCGCTCCCGCCCCGGCGCAGGACTGGTCCCAGGGCCCCGGCGCTCCGGTGTCGGCGGCCGAGACGGCGTACCTGCCCCCGTACCCGGGCCCGGCGCAGCAGGCTGCCGCGTATCCGTCGCCTTACCCGGGCCCGGCGCAGCAGGAGGCGGCGTACCCGTACCCGCACCCGGTGCAGCAGGGGGCGGCGCACCCGTCCCCGTACCCGGTGCAGCAGGGGGCGGCGCACCCGTCCCCGTACCCGCACCCGGTGCAGCAGGAGGCGGCGTACCCGTCCCCGAACCCCGGCCCCGCTCAGCAGCACGCGGCGGTCCCGGCCGAGGAGACCGCGTACCTGCCGCCCTACCCGGGTCCCGCGGAGCCGCGGCAGGCGGCGGCTCCCGAGGGGTGGTTCCGCGACGAGGTCCCGGCGCAGGACCCGGCTCCCGCCCCGGCGCCGGACTGGTCCCGCGGCGGTACGGGCGTCCCCCGGCCGGAGGCGGCCCCGACCGCCCCGACCGCCGCCGAGCAGACCGCCTACCTCCCGCCCCAGGCGGCGGCCCCGGAGTCCGCCGAGCAGACGGCGTACCTGCCGCCCTACCCCGGCCCGGACGCCGAGGCCCGGACGGCGGCCCCCGTTGCGGAGCCGCCCGCCGGCGGGCCCGCGGGCGACGGGCCCGGGCCGCTCCTCGCGCCCGGCGAGGAGCCCGCGTACTCCCCTCCGACGCTCGCCGGGAACACCCTGCGCGCCGTCGACCCCGCCCAGGCCCGCGCCGAGGGCCGGTCGCCGATCATCGACCCCGGTCCGCAGTCGGCCGTGCTGACCGCCGTCCTCGGCGTGCTGCTGGCCCTCGCCGCCGTCCTGGGGGACTTCGCCCTGCTGCTTCCGCTGATCGCCCTCCAGGGCCTCACGGCCGCGGGCTGGTTCCGCCTCAACGGCATGTGGCCCGCCCGGCAGGGCATCGCGCTCGCCTTCGCCGGCGCGCTCGTGGCCGACGCGGCCGTGCTCGCCGTGGACCCGACCCACGGTCCGGGCGCGATCATCGGCACCCTCGGCGCCTGGGTGCTGCTCACGCTCGTCCTCCAACTGCGCAGCCACGCCGACCCCGACGAGCGGATGTACGGCCTGATGGCCTCCGTGGCCTCCGCGGCGCTCGCCGTCGTCTGCGCCGGTTACCTCGCGGCCGAGTCCGAGGCCGTCACCGTCGGCGCCGCCGCCGTCGCGGTCGCCGTCTTCGCCCGCGCGCTGCCGCTGCCCGCGGGGCCGTCCATCGGGGTCTCGCTGGGCGCCGCTGCCGGAGCCGGCATCGCGATCGGCGGGCTGACCGGAATCGGGGCGGACGGGGCGCTGCTCGGCCTCGTCGCCGGGGTGTGCGCGCTGATCGGCCTGCGGGTGGCGGCGTACGACTACCCGTCGAAGTTCGTCCACATGACGGCCGGCGTCGCGATGCCGCTGGCGATCGCCGCGCCCGCCGTGTACCTGATCGGCCGGGTGGTGGCCTGACGGCTCGGCGCGCCGGCCCCCGGTCCGCCACCCCGCCACCCCGTCGCTGACGTTCCCTTGACGACCGGTCATGTTCCACTGGGACGCACGAACCGGCCAGGAGGGGAGGGCACGTGCGTGCTCTGCGCGTCGTTGTGATCATCGGAGTGGTGCTGGGCGCCCTCCTCGTCGGTGTGGACCGCTGGGCGGTCGGCTACGCCGAGAACCGGCTGGCCGAGCGAATACAGGCCCGGCAGGGGCCGGCCGGTACCTCCGAGGTGGAGATCCACGGCTTCCCCTTCCTGACCCAGGCGCTCAGCCGCGACCTGGACCGGGTCGATCTGAGGCTCCGGGGCGTCGAGGCGACGGCGGACGGCCGCAAGACGCGGCTCGCGGAGCTCGACGCGCGCTTCTACGACGTCGCGCTGAACAGCGACTACAGCGGCGGTACGGCCAAGCGCGCCGACGGCACCGCGCTCATCACGTACGCCGATCTGACGGCCGCCTCGCAGACCGGCGCGACCCTTACCTACGGCGGGGCGCCGGGCAAGGTGAAGGTCACCGCGGGCGTGGAGGTGTTCGGCAGGACCCTGACGCGCAGCGTGGTGTCGACCGTCACTCTCGTGGACCCGCAGGACGGCGAGGGCGGCAAGATCGTCCGGGTGCGGGCGGACGAGGTGCCGGGCGAGGGCGTCGCCGTCATCGAGAAGGAGATCCGCAAGAAGACCGATTTCGACCGCCGTCTCGACGGCGGCCTGCCGACCGGCCTCCAGCTGTCCGCGCTGACCTCGGACGAGGGCGGCGTGCATCTCACCCTGAGCGGGGCGGACGTGGTGGTGGCCGGATCGTGAGACGGCGCGGTCCGATCCGCAGAAGGAAGGGCCGCACGAAGGCTTCCGGGGGCGGCGCGGCGGCCGTCCGGAGGACTCGCATCCCAATATTCGGACGATCCTGTCTCGGTATATGACACACCGGTGACAGGGCGGCCGATTCGTCCCTACGATCCATGGCTATGAAGCATCAGCAGGCGGACCTCACGAAGCGGCGGGCAGTAGACCTGTGTCGCGTCGCCGCCATGCTCTGTCGATCCATGTGACGTGTGAGCGCATCCGCTCCACCCGCCGGGCGACAGCCCTTCCCGCGTGACCGTACCCGCCTCCTGATCCCTGCCGCCTCCCCGCGCAGGACCCCGTGAGCGCACCCGGACGGACGCACGCACCCAGCAGCACCCGCGCAGCCCGCCGGCCATCCGGCAGGTGGGCAGCCGTACCAGCACAGCCCCGCCGCACACTGCCCCGGAGGAGAACACCATGAGCCGCAGCGACGTCCTCGTAGACGCCGACTGGGTCGAGGCCCACCTGAACGACGCGAACGTCGTCATCGTCGAGGTGGACGAGGACACGTCCGCCTACGACAAGAACCACATCACCAACGCCGTCCGGATCGACTGGAAGAGCGACCTCCAGGACCCGGTCCGCCGCGACTTCGTGGACCAGGAGGGCTTCGAGAAGCTCCTCTCCGCCAAGGGCATCGCCAACGACGACACCGTCGTCCTCTACGGCGGCAACAACAACTGGTTCGCCTCCTACGCGTACTGGTACTTCAAGCTCTACGGCCACCAGGACGTCCGCCTGCTCGACGGCGGCCGCAAGAAGTGGGAGCTCGACTCCCGCGACCTGGTCGACGGCACCGAGGTCCCGAACCGCCCGGCCACCCAGTACAAGGCCCAGGCCCAGGACACCTCCATCCGCGCCTTCCGCGACGACGTCCTGGCCGCGATCGGCACCCAGAACCTGGTCGACGTCCGCTCGCCCGACGAGTTCTCCGGCAAGCTGCTCGCCCCGGCGCACCTCCCGCAGGAGCAGTCGCAGCGCCCCGGCCACGTGCCGAGCGCCCGCAACATCCCGTGGTCGAAGAACGCCAACGACGACGGCACCTTCAAGTCGGACGACGAGCTCAAGGCCCTCTAC
The DNA here is from genome assembly GCF_053606025.1 of Streptomyces sp. NPDC055254. Taxonomy (NCBI): domain Bacteria; kingdom Bacillati; phylum Actinomycetota; class Actinomycetes; order Kitasatosporales; family Streptomycetaceae; genus Streptomyces; species Streptomyces sp. NPDC055254. The sequence continues at coordinate 43,771 of NZ_JBSGQV010000037.1, forward strand.
GAGGCGGAGCAGGTCGAGCTGGACACCAAGGACACCATCGCCTACTGCCGCATCGGTGAGCGCTCCGCGCTCACGTGGTTCGTGCTGCACGAGCTCCTGGGCCAGGAGAACGTCAAGAACTACGACGGCTCGTGGACCGAGTACGGCTCGCTGGTCGGCGTGCCGATCGAGCTCGGCCCCAACAAGTAGTTCGTTCCGGGCACCGCGGCGGGCAGACGCGGCCGCCGCGACGCAGTACCCGTAAGACCTCTCTAGGACAGGACAGAGAACATGTGTGGAGCACAGATCGGCGGGCCCGACCTCGCGACGCTCAAGCCCGGTGAGACCGCCATCCAGGGCCAGGTGACCAAGGACGGCGAGCCCGTGTCCGGGTACGTCCGGCTGCTGGACTCGACCGGCGAGTTCACCGCGGAGGTCCCGACCTCGGCGACCGGCCAGTTCCGCTTCTACGCCGCCACCGGCTCCTGGACGCTTCGGGCGCTCGTCCCGGGTGCCCAGGCGGACCGTGCCGTCGTGGTCGCCGAAGCGGGCGGCGTGACGGACGTGGCGATCGCGGTCTGAGCACCGCCGTGTGATCGCCCGATCGATCGGCCGGAGGGCCGCACCCCAGGGGTTGGACGCCACTGGAACGGGGTGCGGCCCTTCGTGCCGTCCGGCCCCGGCAACCCTTGTGCGGCCGGGCGCCGGGCCTACGCTGGAAGCATGTACGCCCGGCGCCGGCGCGCCTATTTCCTGCTCATGGGCGGATGCCTGGTCCTCTTCGTCTCCGCCTGGACCTTCGTGCGCCTCTTCTCGGTGGAGGCGGCGGTGGCCCTGTGCGTGGTCGCCATGGTCATCCCGCCGGTCGCGGCGATGGTCGCCAACCGGCGCGGGCCGGACGACCGCTGGTGGGACGACCCCTCGGGCGACCCGAAGTCCGACGAGTGGTGGGACGAACTGGACGGAAAGCGGCGGCACGAGGAATGAAACGCCGTGAGACAAAAATGTAATAGAGGTTTGTACAACTACTCCCCTCCAGGGCGGGTCATGGGTACGCGCGGGTAATCGAACCGGCGCGTCCAGGCCTGTGGGGGGACTTTCTTGGAACACGAACAGACCATCCCGGAGCGGCGGAAAGAGGGGGAGACCGGTCCCGCGCCGGCCGTCGAGCCCATGCCGGTCGTCGAGCCCGCGCCGGTCGTCGAGCCCATGCCGGTCGTCGAGCCCGCGCCGGTCGTCGAGCCCGCGCCTGCTCCCGCACCCGAGCCGGAAGGCGCCCCGCCCCGCCGCCGGGGCCGTACGACGCTCCTGATCGCGGGCGCGGCCGCCCTCGGCGTACTCGCCGGGACGATCACCGGCTACACGGTCCAGTACCACCGCGCGCCCACCCCGCTGCCGCCGCTGGCCCAGCAGCAGGTGGCCGCGCCGCCGCCCGTCGCGCCGAACGACGCGACCAGCCGGCGCTCCGTCAACGCCAACCGGTGGGACGCGTCGGAGGAGGACCTGGCCAAGAAGCTCCTGGAGGCACCGAGCGGCGCCGCGGACGGCTACTCGGACTACGAGTCGCTGGACCGGTTCGCGGCGACCTACTACGAGTCCCCCGACCGGGGCTTCGACTCCATCGCCAAGGACGTGCGGCGGATCGCCACGGCGGGCTGGCGGCAGGGCGAGCACGACTTCATCGAGATCCGGCTGCTCCAGTTCCAGAACCAGCACGCGGCCCAGCGGTACCAGGAGGGCCAGTCCGCGTACCAGGACGAGGAGAAGCGCGCGGGCAACGACGGCTTCGCGCTGCCCGGCGTACCCGACGGCTACGGCCGCGGCTGGCTCTACAAGACGCGGACCCGGGCCGGGTACCACCCGCTGCGGTCGGCCCGGGCCATCCTCCGGCGCGGGGACATCGTCATGGACGTCGAGATCACGAACAAGCGGGGTGACGTCTCCGAGGGCGAGATCACCGATCTGGCCGAGCGACAGTGGGAGCGGCTGTGACCGAGCAGCACAACGATGCCGTGACCGGGCCGGCGGCCGAGCAGGACGCTCCGGACTCCGCGCGCCCGCCGCGCCGCCCGGGCCACCGCAGGACCCTGGCTCTGGTCGCGGGCGGGCTCGGCCTGGCCGTCCTCGCGGGCGGCGGTTTCTGGGCGTCGGGCAGGATCGACCAGGCCGACCGGACCTCCCCGACGCGCTACTGGGTGCCGAAGGGCTCCCAGCCGGTGGTCACTCCGGCGCCGACGGCGCCGACCGTGCCGCCCAACGAGCTCACGGGCAAGCTGATGCCGGTGCCCGCGGGCTACGAGCTGGGTCCCGACCTGGAGGACGAGGGCAACGACTTCTACGTGTCCGGCGAGCGCGCGGTCCAGGCCTTGAAGGACTCCCGTACGGGCCTGTCCGCCGCCGAGCGCGCCGAGCGGGACAAGGCCGTGGCCGACATGAAGCTCAAGGGCCTGGCCGGCCGCAGCTACACCAGGTCGTACGTCGGCCCGGTCACCGAGATCGAGCTCACGCAGGCCGACCCGCAGGCACTCACCTCGTTCTCGGACCTGAGCAAGAAGCTCCTCGACGTCCTGGTGGCCCTGGGCGAGAAGAAGCGGGACGCGCCGGCCGTCGAAGGATTCCCGCAGGCCAAGTGCGTCCTGCTGGACATCGTCGAGGAACGCCCCGGCTCGCCGAAGCCCGAGACCATCGAGTCCCTCGACTGCGTGGCCGTCGAGGGAGACGTGCTGGTGACCTTCCGGACGTACGGTCCCCGGCCCCGGCTCGACGTGAAGGAAGCCGCCGAGCTGTTCACGAGGCAGCTGAACCGCCTGAAGTCCCCCGGGGAGTCCGTGTGACCGAGCAGAACACCACCGCCGCCGCACCCGCCGCAGAGCCGGACGCGGCGGCCCACGCGACCCCGCGGGACGCGGCCGCTGCGCAGCAGGCGCCCCCCGCCGGGCCGGGCCCCGCGGCGGAGCCGGGTCCGGAGCCGGTGCCCGACGCGGCGGAGCCGGAGCCGGTGCCCGCCGCGCCGAAGGACCGCCGCAAACTGTTCGCCGCCCTGCGGTGGACCGCCGCCGTCCTCGTCTTCGCCGCCGCCGGCGCCGGCGCCGCGTACGCGGTCGTCCAGCCCGAGCGGACCGAGATCCCCGGGCTGTCCACCCTGCCCGACGGCCGCTGGACCTACCCGGAACTGGCCAAGCCCGAGCTGCCGGCCGGAGCCCCGCTGCCCGGCGGCCCGGACAACCAGGACGGCACGCACTACGCCGCGCTGAGCAGCCTGCTGCTCCCCGCCCCCGAGGGGGCCCGGCCCGACGACGCCGTCAGGGCGGACAAGGACGGGAAGGTGGCGCCCGACGCCTTCCTGGAGGAGTACGCCCCCGAGGACCGGCCGAAGCTCAAGGAAGGCTTCGAGTACGAGGGGCTGCGCCAGATCACCGGCCGGTCCTGGACCATGCCCGACGGCACCCGGAGCCGCGTCTACCTGCTGCGCTTCCACTCCTCCGGCTTCGTGGACACCTTCCGCGGCTGCGGCACCAACACCCGGCTGACCGGCGCCGACGCGCTCTCGGTCGACCTGTCGTGGAGCAAGGCCAAGACGGAGCAGCCCGGCCCCGTCGGGAGCAGCGGCTTCGCCGGGTCGGGGACCGTCAGCTCCGGCGACGTGAGCGTCTACGAGGAGGGCAAGCCCTTCGGTGACGAGCAGGTCCGCTTCGGCTGCCTCCAGGCGGGTGACGTCCAGGCGGTGATCGTCCAGTCCCGCAAGGGCGGGCTGCCCGCCGTCCCCTTCCACCAGACGGTGATCCTCCAGGGCCAGCTGCTCGGCTGAGGCCCGTACGGTCCACCTCACGGAGTGCGCCGGTCCCCGGGCCAGTAGGCTTGGGGACCGGCCCCGTACAGCCCCACCGATTCCGAGGAGCACCCCGTGCTTGAGGCAGTCTTCACCTCCCTGCTGGTCCTGGTCTGCGTCGGCGTTCTCGCCTTCACCGGCCTGGCCGTGAAGAAGCTGTACCAGGGCCAGCGCTGATCGTCCGATCAGCCGCCGCCCGCCCCGGATTCCGGAACCCCTCCCACAGAGCCTGAGCAGCCATTCATGATCCAGATTCCGTCCGACCTGAACCCGGGCCTCGTCCCCCTCGCCTTCCTCCTCGGCACCTGGGAGGGCGCGGGCGTCTTCGACTTCCCCGGCGAGGAGAAGTGCAACTTCGGGCAGGAGGTCACCTTCGGCCACGACGGCCGGGATTTCCTGGAGTACACCTCCCGCACCTGGGTCCTCGACTCCGAGGGCAACAAGGTGCGCCCGCTGGAGTCCGAGGCGGGCTACTGGCGCATCGACAAGGACCGCAACGTCGAGATCGTCATGGTCCGCGACCAGGGCGTCATCGAGGTCTGGTACGGCGAGCTCGCCGACCAGAAGCCCCAGATCGACCTCGCCACGGACGCCGTCGCCCGCACCGCGGCCTCCGGCCCGTACACCGGCGGCAAGCGGCTCTACGGCTACGTGAAGAGCGACCTGATGTGGGTCGGCGAGAAGGCCACCCCCGACGTCGAGCTGCGCCCGTACATGTCGGCGCAGCTCAAGAAGGTCGTCACGCCCGAGGAGGTCGCCGAGATGGCGCGCAACCTCCCGGACATGCCGGACGACGGCATCGCCTTCTTCCGCTGATCGGAAGCCGTGCGAAGAAGGGGATCGGGGCAGGCTCCCGGTCCCCGTCGCGCGCTTACACTGGCCCGGTGGTGAGCACCGAGAGCACCGGGAGCGGCGACAGCACCGGGAGCGGCGGCAGCGGCGCCGGCGGCGCGAGCGCCGGGGGTCCCGAAGGCGTCGACTGGAAGACCGACCTGCGCCGGCGCGGCTACCGGTTGACCCCGCAGCGCCAGCTCGTGCTGGAGGCGGTCGACGCCCTGGAGCACGCCAGCCCGGACGAGATCCTCGCGCAGGTGCGCAAAACGGCTTCCGGGGTCAACATCTCCACCGTCTACCGGACGCTGGAGCTGCTGGAGGAGCTCGGGCTCGTCTCGCACGCCCACCTCGGGCACGGCGCCCCGACGTACCACCTCGCGGATCGGCACCACCACATCCACCTGGTCTGCCGGGACTGCGCCGACGTCATCGAGGCGGACGTGGACATCGCCGCCGACTTCACCTCGAAGCTCCGCACCACCTTCGGGTTCGAGACCGACATGAAGCACTTCGCGATCTTCGGGCTGTGCGCGAAGTGTTCCGCGAAGCACCGTGCCGCTCAGGCGTAGCAGGGTCGTAGGCTTGTTTCCATGACCAGCCCCTTGCTCCATCTCCCCGGCGCCGTGCAGGCCGAAGGCCGTGACGAGGGCGTCGCCGCCCACTACGGAGAGCTGTACGGCGAACAGCGCGCCCTCGCGGCCGGCCGAGGCTTCGTCGACCTCTCGCACCGGGGGGTCGTCACCGTCACCGGACCGGAGCGGCTGAGCTGGCTGCACCTGCTGATCACCCAGCACGTCACCGAGCTGCCGGCCGGGCAGGCCACCGAGGCGCTGATCCTCTCCGCCAACGGACACATCGAGCACGCGCTCTATCTCGTCGACGACGGCGAGACCACGTGGGCGCACGTGGAGCCCGGCACGCAGGGGGAGTTGATCGCCTACCTGGAGTCCATGAAGTTCTTCTACCGCGTCGAAGTCGCCGACCGCACCGAGGAGTTCGCGGTCGTCCACCTGCCGGCCGGCTCCATCGCAGAGGTCGCCGCGTTCGCCGAGAAGCCCGCCGTGCGCGAGACCGCGCACGGCCGGGACGTCTTCCTGCCCCGCGCCGAGCTGGAGGCGTTCGCCGCCGCGCACGGCCCGGCCGCAGGACTCCTCGCGTACGAGGCCCTGCGCGTGGAGTCGCACCGGCCGCGCCTCGGTCTGGAGACCGATCACCGCACCATCCCGCACGAGCTGGGCTGGATCGGCACCGCCGTGCACCTGCAGAAGGGCTGCTACCGGGGCCAGGAGACGGTCGCCCGCGTCCACAACCTGGGGAAGCCCCCGCGCCGCCTGGTCTTCCTGCACCTGGACGGCTCCGAGGTGCTGCTCCCGGCGCACGGCGCCCCGATCCGGCTCGCCGCCGACGGGGAGGAGGGCCGCCAACTGGGCTTCGTCACCACGGCCGTCCGCCACCACGAACTCGGTCCGATCGCGCTCGCGCTGGTCAAGCGGAACGTTCCTGTCGACGCGCCGCTGCTGGCCGGGGGGACGGCCGCCGCGCAAGAGGTCGTCGTAGCGCCGTAGCGGCGCCCCCCGTGGTCCTGGGCTCCTGGGCTGCGGGGCCCCGTCGCGTCGGGGTCAGATGTCGATGACGAGGGTGAACGGGCCGTGGTTGGTGAGCGAGACCCGCATGTCCGCCCCGAAACGGCCCGTTTCCACCGTCGCGCCCAACGCGCGCAGCCGCGCCACCACCTCGTCGACCAGCGGCTGCGCGACCTCACCGGGAGCGGCCGCGTTCCAGGTGGGCCGGCGGCCCTTGCGGGCGTCCCCGTAGAGCGTGAACTGGGAGATCACCAGCAGCGGAGCTCCGTTGTCGCTGCAGGACTTCTCGCCCTCCAGCAGCCGCACGGACCACAGTTTGCGCGCCAGCTGCGCCGCCTTCTCCGGGGTGTCGTCGTGGGTCACGCCCACCAGCACGCACAATCCCTCGCCGACGACCTCGCCCACGGTCTCGCCGTCCACGACGACGCGCGCGCCGTCCACCCTCTGCACCACTGCTCGCATACCACCTGTGTACCAGGCGTGCACCCGTCCGGGGCCGATCGGGTGCAGTGGGACTGCGTCGGGGCCACGGACAGTGGCACGATGCAGGCAGGCGGTGCGGGTGCGCCGCACCGGTCGAGGGGACGGACTCGTTCGTATGAATACTTCAGGTACCTCCGTACCTGCATCACCCGCTTCCATGTGTGCCGCCGCGGTACGACCGCCCGCGCAGCGCACCGCCGAGCCGCAGGAGCCGGTGGGTGCGCCGACCAGCGCCCTGGGGCTCCCGGAGCTGCGCGCGCTGCGGCGCGACGCGCAGCGCGACGAGGCCGATCTGAGCTACGTACGCCGCCTGTTGCAGGGCCGCATCGACATCCTGCGGGCCGAGCTGGCCCGCCGGTCCGACCCCGAGACGCCGGTGGTGGACCGGCTCTCGGAGATCCTCGCCGACGCCCCCTCCAGCCGCAGCGCCTCCGCCCGGCACGTCACGCTCGGCACCCCGCACAGCGAGGAGTACCGGCGGCTGGCGGCGGAGATGCTGTCCGACGTGGAGCTGTCGGACCTGACCGCCAGAACGGACGCGGAGCTGTACGACGGGATGGGCCGGCTGGTGGGGTACGAGCAGCAGGTCTCGTGGCGCCGGCAGCAGCTCCAGCGCACGGTGGACGACTGCATCGCGGAGATCACCCGGCGGTACCGGGAGGGCGAGGCGCAGGTGGACGACCTGCTGGCCTGATCCGCCGGCCGGGCCGGTGCGCGGTGCGGTGCGCGGTGCGGCGGCTCAAGCGGGCGGAACCGGGCGGAAATTCGGGCGCCCCGGACCGTCCGGGGGATTAGCGTGGCCGGTTATGAGCGCTGAGGTGCGGCCGATCGCCGAACACGAACTCCCCGAGTGGATGCACACCCTCAACCGAGGGTTCCTGACCCCGGAACGGCCGACGGAGTCCGACGTCGCCCAGCGGTCGAAGCACGGCGACCTCACCCGGATCCAGGGCGCCTTCGACACCGGGACCGGTCGCTGCGTGGCGGCCTTCCGGTCCTTCGCGCAGGAGTTGACCGTCCCCGGCGGCGCGGCCGTCACCGCGAGCGCCGTGTCGAACGTGGCCGTGCTGCCCACCCACCGCCGCCAGGGACTGCTCAGCCGGATGATGGCGGCCGAACTGGCCGCCGCCCACGCACGCGGCGACATCCTGTCGACCCTGGTCGCGGCCGAGTACCCGATCTACGGGCGCTACGGGTACGGGCCCGCCGCGTCGATCTCGGAATGGGAGATCGACGTCCCGCGCACCGGACTGGACCCGCGCGGTTGCGTCCCGGCCGGCGGCGGGCGCGTCGACCTGGTGGACGCGGCAGAGGTCCGGCGCGTGGGCCCGGAGCTGCACGAGCGGATGCGGGCGCTCACGCCGGGCGTGGTGAACCGCGACGCGCGCTGGTGGAGCATGGCGACCGGCCTGGAGGAGTTCTCGCACCGCCCGTACAAGGAGAAGTTCTACGCCGTGTACCGGTCGGCGGCGGGGGAGGTGCAAGGCCTGGCCTCGTACCGGACCGACGACCGCTGGACGGACGCGAAGGTCCCGCAGAACACCTTGCAGGTCAAGGACCTGATCGCGGTCGGCCCGGACGCGCAGCGCTCGCTGTGGCACTTCCTGTGCTCCGTCGACTGGGTGACCCGGGTCCGCACCGGCTACCGGGCCCCCGACGACCTGGTCACCCAGCTGCTGCCCGACCCGCGCTCCGCCGGGATCCTCACGGCCGCCGACTTCCTCTGGGTGCGGCTGCTGGACGTCGTAGGGGCGCTGGGCGCGCGGACGTACGCCGTGCCCGGGGTGCTCGTACTGGAGGTGGGCGACGCGGCGGGACCGGCCGGCGGCCGCTACCGGCTGGACGCGGGCGCCGGCGTGTGCGAGCGGACGGCGGAGCCGGCGGACCTTCGGATGGACGTGTCCGCGCTGGGCTCCCTGTACCTCGGCGACGAGTCGGCGGTGCGGCTGGCGGCGCTCGGCCGGGTGACGCAGCAGCGGGCGGGGGCGGTGGAGCTGGCCGACGCGGTGTTCCGCACGGCGCGCCGCCCCTGGTGCCCGGACATCTTCTGAGCACCCGCCCGTCGACGACCGATGAACCCGAACGGAGTTGCGTGAGGCATCCGATGTCCCTGTCACTGGTGGAGAGTCTGCGCGCGGCGGGCTGCGTCTTCGCGGAGGAGGAGGCGGACCTGCTCGTCGAGGCGGCGACCGACGACGGCCACCTGGCGGAGCTGCTGGCCCGCCGGGCGGGCGGCGAACCGCTGGAACACGTGGTGGGCTGGGCGGAGTTCTGCGGCCTGCGCATGGAGGTGGGCGCGGGGGCCTTCGTACCGCGCCGGCGCACCGAGTTCCTGGTCGGGGAGGCGGTGGCGCTGGCCCGGCCGGGCGCCGTGGTGCTCGACCTGTGCTGCGGGGTCGGGGCACTGGGCGCGGCGGTCGCGGCGGGCGTGCCGGGCGGGGTGGAACTGCACGCGGCGGACATCGACCCGGCGGCGCTGGCGTACGCGCGGCGCAACGTGGCCCCGTACGGCGGCCGGGTGTGGGAGGGCGACCTGTACGGACCGCTGCCCGCGTCCCTGCGGGGGCGGGTCGACGTGCTGGTGGTCAACGCCCCGTACGTGCCCACGGAGGAGATCGGGCTGATGCCGTCGGAGGCCCGGGACCACGAACCGCGGGTCTCCCTGGACGGCGGCGCCGACGGCCTGGACGTCCACCGCCGGGTCGCCGCGGACGCCCCCGCCTGGCTGGCCCCCGGCGGCCGCCTCCTGATCGAGACGAGCGCCCGCCAGTCCCCGGTGACGGCCTCCGCCCTGACCTCGGCGGGCCTCGCGGTCCGCGCGGTCACCTCGCAGGAGCTGTGCGCGACGGTGGTGATCGGCACGCGCTGAGGCGTGCCCGGTGCCGCCGGTGCGGCGCCCGTGGCGGGTGCCGTGGCGCCGTCACGCCCCCTTGCTCGTCCACGGTGCACTCGGGGCGAGTGGGAGGTGTTGCAAGCAGTCTGCTTGCAATAGTTAGCAGAGTCGGGCAGGATCGGGGCATGGCATCGCTCAACGTCGGAAACCTCGGCGAGTACCTCCGTGAGCAGCGCCGGCAGGCTCAGCTCTCGCTGCGGCAGCTGGCAGAAGCGGCGGGGGTGTCGAATCCGTACCTGAGCCAGATCGAGCGCGGGCTGCGCAAGCCGAGCGCGGACATCCTGCAGCAGCTGGCCAAGGCGCTGCGGATCTCCGCGGAGACGCTGTACGTGCAGGCCGGGATCCTCGATGAGCGGGACCGGGACGAGGTGGAGACGCGCGCCGTCATCCTCGCCGACCCGTCCATCAACGAGCGGCAGAAGCAGGTGCTGCTCCAGATCTACGAGTCGTTCCGCAAGGAGAACGCGCTCGACTCGACGGCGGGCGAGACCCGCGCGGCCGACGGGCCGGACGACGCCGAGAACGCTGTATCCGCCGTAACCGCCGACGACACCGTCGGTACCGACGGGCAGATGCCGTCGCAAACGAACTGAACTTGATCCGGGAGGACCACCGCATGGCCATCGCCGATGACCTGAAGAAGACCCTCACCGACCCGACCCCCCTCTACTTCGCCGCCGGCACCGCCGACCTCGCCGTGCAGCAGGCCAAGAAGGTGCCGGGGCTCATCGAGCAGCTGCGCGCCGAGGCGCCCGCGCGCATCGAGGCCGTGAAGAACACCGACCCGAAGGTCGTGCAGGAGAAGGCCAAGGAAGCGGCCAAGGAGGCGCAGGAGGCGGTCACCGCCAAGGTCGCCGAGGTGTTCGGCGCGATCGACGCGAAGAAGTTCGGGGAGACCGCCCAGGACCTGGCGTTGCGTGGGGTCGGCGTGGCCGCCGAGTACGCCGTGCGCGCCAAGGAGACCTACGACAAGGTCGCCGAGCACGGCGAGCAGGCCGTACGGACCTGGCGGGGCGAGGTCTCCGAGGAGATCGTCGACATCGCCGTGGCCGTCGAGCCCGCGCCGGCGGAGCCGAAGGGCGGCGCCGGGGCCGAGGCCGCGTCCGACCCGGTCGCGGTCGATGCCGCCGCCGACGAGGAGAAGCCGGCCGCGAAGAGGACCGCCACGCGCAAGAACACGGCGAAGAAGGCCGCCTCGGTGACGGCCGACGAGAGCTGAACCGCATGAACGACGGCGGGCCGGGCACCGAAAGGGTGTCCGGCCCGTTGTGGTTCGTGACGGGTCCCGTGCCGGTAGCGTGGATCCAAGTGGCATCGGAGTGAGAAGCAGCGGCATGAGAAGGCGGTCGGGACGATGTTGATGGACGGGTTCGATCGAGGGGTGATCCCGATGCTCGGGCTCGCCATGCTGGTGCTCGCCGTCGTGGCCTTCGTGTTCGCGCTGCTGGCGCGCGAGGACGCGTACCGGGCCGCCGAGAAGCAGTCCAAGACCTTCTGGCTGGTGATCCTCGGCATCACCGTCCTCGTGGACTTCTTCCTCGGCATGCTGTTCCTGCAGATCGCCGGCCTGGTCGCCACCATCGTGTTCTTCGTCGACGTCCGCCCGGCCCTGAAGCAGGTCTCGGGCGGCGGTGGCGGCCGTCGCAGCGGCGGCAGCAGCAGCGACGGCCCGTACGGGCCCTACAACGGCGGGCGGTAGCGGCGCCGGCGCGCCAACGGGTCGGTCCGGTCGCGGGCCGGGACCGAGCGGCGTCCGGCTGCGGGGCGGCGGTCCGGTTGCGGGCCGGCTCCGAGCGGGCGGCCCGGCCCCGGGTCAGCTCTCGGCGCGGGAGAGCAGGACCACGGCCACGTCGTCCGTGAGCTCGCCGCCGTTGAGGCGGCGGGCCTCGGTGACGGAGGCTTCCAGCAGGCCCTCGCCGGTCAGGCCCCGGTCCAGGTGGCGGTTGATCATCTCGACCATGCCGTCCTGTCCGAGCCGTTCCTTGCCCTCACCGATCCGCCCCTCGATCAGACCGTCGGTGTACAGCATCAGACTCCACGTGCCCCCGAGCTCGACCTGCCGGCGCGGCCAGCGGGCGCGCGGCAGCAGTCCGAGCGCCGGACCACTGCTCTCGTACGGCAGGAGCTGCGCGGGGCGGCCCGGCCGGGCGATCAGCGGGCTGGGGTGCCCGGCGAGGCACAGGCCGGCGCGGCGGCCGTCCGGCGCGATGTCGACCGTGCACAGCGTCGCGAAGATCTCCTCGGACGGGCGCTCCACCTCCAGCACCTGCTGGAGGGTGGCCAGCAGGTCGTCGCCGCACAGTCCCGCCAGGGTCAGGGCGCGCCAGGCGATGCGAAGCTCGACGCCGAGGGCGGCTTCGTCGGGGCCGTGCCCGCAGACGTCGCCGATCATGGCGTGGACGGTGCCGTCGGGGGTGCGGACGGTGTCGTAGAAGTCGCCGCCGAGCAGCGCCCGGCTGCGGCCGGGGCGGTAGCGGGCGGCGAAGCGGAGGTCGGAACCCTCCAGGAGGGGGTTCGGGAGCAGTCCGCGTTCCAGGCGGGCGTTCTCCTGGGCGCGCAGTTTCGATTCTGCAAGCTTGTACTGGGCGATGTCCGCCCGTTTTCTCTCCACCGCGTAGCGGATGGCGCGGCTCAGCAGCCGGCCGTCCAGCTCGTCCCGGAAGAGGAAGTCCTGGGCGCCGACCCGGACGGCCTCGGCGGCGCGGTCGGCGTCGGCCTCGGCGGTCAGGACGAGGACGGCGTGGCGGGGCGCGATGCGGAGCACGTGGCGCAGGGCGGCCAGCTCGTCCACGGGGGCGGCGGTGGTGGCGCCCGTTCCGGAAGGGGAGGGGGCGGCGGAGGTGCGGGGGCCCGTGTCCGTGAGGGCCAGGTCGAGCAGGATGCAGTGCACGTCGGGGGTGAGCAGGCGCTGCGCCTCGGTGAGGTTGCGGGCAGTACGGAGCCGGATGCGGTGGCCGTCCCGGTCGAGGATCTCCGGGACGGTGAGGCCGCCCGCGGGGTCGTCCTCGATGACGAGGAGGGTCAGCGCGGTCGTGTGCGGGGTCGCCTGCGCGGCGCCCGGCGGTGGGGTGACCGGCGGTGCGGTGACCTGGGGCGCGGCGGCGGTGTGCGCGGCGGTCGGTACGGCTGTGGCTGTCGCTGCGGCTGTGGGCAGAACGGCCTGACCGCTCTCCGTGGCCGGGGTGTCCCTCTGCCGCGGTACGGGTACGGGCATCGTCTCCGGTTCCTTCCCTCCCCCCGAGGGTGCGCTCGTCCGGGCGACCCTAGCGGTCCCGGCCCGGCAAACGGAATGCGCTCGGGGCCGGGGCCGCCGTCATATGCCGTTATCCCGGGGGAAAATCGGCCGCACTGATGACAAACGTCACGGAGGGGCCGCGATCCGTCCCGTGGAGCGAGACGTCGACGCCCCCCGTTTGGTTGCCTCCGAGCCCCCGCCGTCGAACCCCGGCCCGCGAGCCGCGCCGCCGGCCCACCGCGCCCCGCCCCCGCGATCCGCCTCCGGCTCCCGTCCCCGCGCGCCACAGCCGCCGGGTCCCGGCCCGCGCGCCACAGCCGGTGGCTCCCGGCCCCGCGCGCCCAGCGGGCGGGTCCCGGCCTTGCGAGCCCTGCGGGCGGCTCTCGGCCCTGCGGGCCCTGCCGGGGGACCCCCGGGTCCCGTTCCGGCGAGCCGCCGCCGGTCCCGCCCTGCGTGCCCCGCCGCCCGGTCCCGGCTGGTAGCCGTGCGGGGCCGGCCATCCCGGTAGTCGCGCTGCGGCGCGGCCGTGCGCGGGCCCCTGCCGCCCCGGGGAAGCCGTGCGGGTGGTCCACCGCCCTCCGGGTTGCCGTGCGGGGGTCCACCGCCCCCGGAGGGATTGGCACGGCGGCGCGGCTCTGCGGCCCCAAGCCCCCGGGCTGCGGTGCCCCCGGGTCGCTGGACGGCGGCGGCCCCGCCCCGGCGCTGCGGCACCCCCGGCCCCGGGCTGCGGCGCCCTCGGGGCTGCGGCCCTCTCGGGTCCCTGGGCTGTGGCGACCCCAGGCCTCACGCTGCGGTGCGCCGCAGCCCCGGCCCCCGCTGCTGCGGCACCCCCGGAGCTGCGGGTCTTCCGGGTCCCTGGACTGTGGCGACCCCAGGCCCCACGCTGCGGCGCCCCCGCCCCCGGGGTTGCGGTGCCTCCGGCCTCCGCCCCCCGGGCTGCGGCGCTGCTGCGGCACCCGAGGGGCTGCGGGCCCCCCGGCCCCCGGGACTGCGGCGACCCCAGGGCTCCACGCTGCGGCGCCCGCCCCGGACCTGACCCCCGGGGCTGCGGCGCCCCGGAGCCCGGCCGCCGGGCCGCCGCCGTTGGGCCTCGGCGCCCCGCGGGGGCGGCTACGCGTCCGGGCGGACTACCGCCTTGATCGGCATCGAGCCCGCGCCCGCCATCGTCACGTCGCGGCCGGGGCGCGGGGCGTGGACCATCGCGCCGTCGCCCACGTACATGGCGACGTGGCTCGCGTCGTCGAAGTAGATGATCAGATCGCCCGGCCGCATGTCCTTGATCTCGACCTTCGGCAGCAGCCGCAGCTGCTCCTGCGACGTGCGCGGGATGCCCTTGCCCGCCGCCCGCCACGCCTGCGAGGTGAGGCCGGAGCAGTCGAACGAGCCCGGGCCCTCGGCGCCCCACACGTAGGGCTTGCCTATCTGCGCGGTGGCGAACTGCACGGCCCGCTTCCCGGCGTCCGTCGCCGTGCCCTGGACGTCCTTCATGGCGCCCGTCGACAGCCACGCCTTCTGTGCCTTGTACTGGGCTTCCTGCTCCAGCTGGATCAGCCGGGCCTTCTCCTCGGCCTCCAGCTTGTTCTCCAGCTCCTCCGCCGCCTTGATCTTCGCCTCGACCTGCTTCTTCGACTCCTCCTGCTTGATCCGGTTGGCCTCCAGCGTCGACCAGTGCGCGGCGGCGTCCTGCGCGTACCGCTTCAGGTCGGCCTGGGTGCGGTCCAGTTCGGTGAGGAGGTCCGAGGTGGCCTTCTCGCCCTGGCGCAGCCGGTCCTTGGCGTCCAGGAACTGGTTCGGGTCCTCGCTCAGGACGAGCTTCGCGCCCGGCGGCAGTCCGCCCGAGCGGTACTGGGCGCGGGCGGCGGCGCCCGCGCGCCCCTTCAGGGAGCTGATCCGCTCCTGGCCCGCGACGACGAGGTTGGCGATCTCGACGATCTTGTCGGACTGGGCCTTGGTCTCCGCCTCGGCGAGGTTGTACGCGTCCGTGGCGGTGCCGGCCTGCCGGTACAGCTCCTCGATCTCCTTGCGGACCTGCTCCAGGGTCTTGACGCCCGGCTCGGGCGCGGGAGCGGCGGGAGCCCCGGGAGCGGAGGGCGCCGCGTGCGCGGTCCCCGCAGCCAGGCCGGGTGCCGTCAACACCGCCACCGTCATCGCGCACAGCAGTACGAGAGCGCTCGCGCCCCGTCGTCGCCTTACGGCCACCATGGTCCCCCCAGGCACCCCGCGTCAGACCCCGTATCAGATCTGACTATTCATCAGTAACTTGTTACTGCCTTCGGGATGGTGCCACGACTCGGTGAATTCCAACACCCTCGGGGGCTTCTTCCGATCTTGTCCACCCTGTCGGATGCCATGTCGGATGCCCTGTGGGATGCCACCCCCGGATGCCGCCCCGCCGCGTACCGAAACCGGCCCCGCCGCGCGCCGAAACCCGGCCCCGAAACCCCGCCCCGAAACCCGCCCCGTGACCCCCCGCCCCGAAACCGCCACCCCGTCCCCCGGACGACACAACGGCCCGCCCCCGCCCCCGGTTCCCCACCGCGCCCCCTTCACCCCAACGGGCGCAACGCCTCCCACCGCACCGTCAGTTCCCCCTGCCGCCACCGCACCGGCCCGTCCGCCAGGGGCCAGTCGCCCCCGAGGGCCCGCGCCGTCCGGATCCAGCGCTGCCGGGCCCCGTACGAGGCGTACGGCGCCGCCGCCGCCCACGCCCGGTCGAAGTCGCGCAGGAACGCGTGCACCGGCTCGCCCGGCACGTTCCGGTGGATCAGCGCCTTCGGCAGCCGCTCCGCGAGGTCCGACGGGCGCTCCAGGGAGCCCAGCCGCGTCGCGAACGTCACCGTGCGCGGCCCCTCCGGCCCCAGCGCGACCCATACGTGCCGCCGCCCGATCTCGTCGCAGGTCCCCTCCACCAGCAGCCCCTCCGGGGCCAGCCGGGAGCACAGCCGCGCCCACACGTCCGCGACCTGCTCCTCGTCGTACTGGCGCAGTACGTTCGCCGCGCGGATCAGCGCCGGCCGCTCCCCGCCGCCCGGCCCGTCCAGCGGCACCTCGAACCCGCCGTGCCGAAAGCTCAGCCCCTCCCGCTCGTACGGCTTCGCCCCGGCCACCCGCGCCGGCTCGATCTCGATGCCCACCACCCGTACCCGGGGCGCGGCCGCACGCAGCCGCGCCAGGAGCTCGACCGCCGTCCAGGGGGCGGCCCCGTAGCCGAGGTCGACCGCGACCGGCGCCCGCGCGCGCCGCAGCGCGGCCCCGTGCGTCGCCGCGATCCAGCGGTCCATCCGGCGCAACCGGTTCGGGTTCGTCGTCCCGCGCGTCACCGCGCCCACGGGGCGGCCGGGGGCTCGGCTGGGGGGCGGGGTACTGCGGGAGGCCATGGGGCGAGAGTAAGCGGAGGGTCGGTCCCGGATAAAAATCCGGCAAACCGAGCAGGAAAACCGGGTCCCCCGGAATGCGGGGGACGGCCATCCGGGTTGCAATCCTTGCAGGGCGCCCGGCGCGCTCCTGCCGTCATGCCGTCCCGGGGACGCCCCCAGGGCGAACGCGGTCGCGCCCCCGTGCGGCAGCAGCCCGTCCGAGCGTCGGCCGAGCCGAGAGGAACTGCTCCCTTGAGCCAGTACGTGTCACGCCTCGGCGGCAGCCTCAGCGGACGTCTCGCCGCCGCCCGCGCCGCCCGCCACGAACCACCCCGGTTGCGTCTGCCGGCCGTCGGCCACCACCGCAAACCCCGCCGCGTGGCCATGCTGAGCGTGCACACCTCACCGCTGCACCAGCCCGGCACCGGCGACGCCGGCGGCATGAACGTGTACATCGTGGAGCTGGCCAAGCGGCTCGCCGCGATCAACATCGAGGTCGAGATCTTCACCCGGGCCACGGCGGGCGGGCTGGCGCCCGTCGTCGAGCTGGCCCCCGGCGTCCTGGTGCGGCACGTCGACGCCGGCCCGTACGAGGGCCTGGCCAAGGAGGAGCTCCCGGCCCAGCTGTGCGCCTTCACCCACGGCGTGATGCAGGCCTGGGCCGGCCACCGCCCCGGCTACTACGACCTCGTGCACTCCCACTACTGGCTCTCCGGCCACGTCGGCTGGCTCGCCGCCGAACGCTGGGGCGTGCCGCTCGTGCACGCGATGCACACCATGGCGAAGGTCAAGAACGCGGCGCTGGCCTGGGGCGACACCCCCGAGCCCGCCGCCCGCGTGATCGGCGAGACCCAGATCGTGGCCGCCGCCGACCGGCTCATCGCGAACACGGCCGAGGAGGCCGGCGAACTCGTCCGGTACTACGAGGCCGACCCCGCCAAGGTGGCCGTCGTCCACCCCGGCGTGAATCTGGAGCGCTTCGCCGTGGCCGACGGGCGGGCCGCCGCCCGCGCCCGCCTCGGGCTGCCCCAGGACGCCGTCATCCCGCTCTTCGCGGGCCGGATCCAGCCCCTCAAGGCCCCCGACATCCTGCTGCGCGCCGTCGCCGAACTCGTGGACCGGGACCCCTCCCTGCGCCGGCGGCTCCACGTCCCCGTCGTCGGCGGCCCCAGCGGCAGCGGCCTCGCCAAGCCGGAGGGCCTGCAGAAACTGGCCGCGAAGCTCGGCATCGCCGACCTCGTGCACTTCCACCCGCCGGTCGGCCAGGACCGGCTCGCCGACTGGTTCCGGGCCGCGTCCGTGCTGGTCATGCCCTCGTACAGCGAGTCCTTCGGGCTCGTCGCCATAGAGGCCCAGGCCGCCGGCACGCCGGTGCTCGCCGCCGCGGTGGGCGGACTGCCCGTCGCCGTCGACGCGGGGGTCACGGGGATCCTCGTACCCGGGCACGACCCGGTGGACTACGCGCGCGAGCTGCGGCGGTTCGTGGACGAGCCCGGGCTGGCGGACCGGATGGGCGCCGACGCGGCGCGGCACGCGCAGTCCTTCGGCTGGGACACGGCGGCGAGCGGCACGGCGGACGTGTACACCGCTGCCATGCATGATCATCGCCGTCGCGTACGCTCCCACCATGGCTGACACCGCCGCGATCATCGAAGGCGCCCTGAACGGCGCCGAGCTGAGCTGGGAGAGCCCCGAACCGGGCTCGTACGTCGTCCAGCTCCCCGGCACGCGCAAGCTGAGCACCACCTGCTCGCTGCGCGTCGGCCGGCACTCGTTGTCCGTGAACGCCTTCGTGATCAGGCACCCGGACGAGAACGAGGCGGGCGTCCACCGCTGGCTGCTGGAGCGCAACCTCAAGCTGTACGGGATGAGCTACGCGGTGGACCGCCTCGGCGACGTGTACCTGACGGCCCGCCTCCCCCTGTCGGTCGTCACCCCCGAGGACCTGGACCAACTGCTCGGCACGGTCCTGGAGGCGGCGGACGGTGCCTTCAACACCCTGCTGGAACTGGGCTTCGCGAGCGCGATCCGGCGCGAGTACGACTGGCGCGTCTCGCGCGGCGAACCCACGCACAACCTGGACGCGTTCAAACACCTGACCCGCCCGTCCTGACGGCTCCCGGCCCTGTCGGCGGCTCCGGGCTGAGGGCCCCGGCCCCGCCGGCGTTCGGGGCGCGGGCGGAGCGCCGTAAGGGGTCCGGGGCGCCGTAAGAGGTCCGGGGCGAATCCCCGGGAGCGGCGCCGCTCCCGGGTACGGGCCACGTACGGGACCCCGCCCCGTACGGCCCGGGCGGAGTCCGGCTACGCCTCGGCGCGCGCCGGCAGCGGCACCGACGCTCCGGCCGTAGCGGGAGCGGCACCGGCAGCCGTAGCGGGAGCGGCACCGGTAGCCGTAGCGGGAGCGGCACCGGCTTCCGGAGCGGCATCCCCCTCGCCCCCACCGGACAGCGCCCGCATCAGCAGCCAGTACCCCGCCCCCGCCACCGTGCCCAGCACGGCCGTCGCGGCCCACAGCCATCCCGCCCCGTACCGGTCGATAACGAACCCCGCCATCAGCGGCGCCACCAGCGAGGCCACCGCCCAGGACATCGTGTACATCCCCTGGTACCGCCCGCGCCCGTGCACCGGCGAGAGCCGCACCACCAGGCTCATCTGGGTCGGCGAATTGACGATCTCGGCCAGCGTCCACACGCACACCGTCAGCGCCCACGTCCACAGCGGCCCGGCGAAGGCCGTCAGCGCGAACCCGTACCCGGCCAGCAGAGCCGAGATCACCAGCAGCCGCTGCGGGTCGCGGTGCTCGATGAACCGGGTCACCGGGATCTGCAGCAGCACGATCAGCAGCCCGTTCACGGCGATGACCAGGCCGTAGTCGCCGGGCGAGAACCCGGCCGCGCCCATCGCCACCGGCAGCCCCACCGACCCCTGGGTGAAGATCAGGGAGATCAGGAACGACAGCCCGACCACGCCCATGAACCGCCCGTCGCGCAGCACGGTCCCCAGCCCGATCTCCGGCCCGCGGCCGACGCCCTTGCCCGTACCCGCACCCGCACCCATCCCCGTACCGGCACCGGCACCCGCACCGGCCCCCGCGGCGGAGCGCTCCGGCCGGGATTCCGGCAGCTTGACGTACACGAGCACCGCGCACGTCAGCGTCAGCACCGCCTCGCCCAGGAAGCCGGCCAGGTAGCTGTACTCCGCGATCAACCCCGCCGCGGTCGCGCTGATCGCGAAGCCGAGGTTGATGGCCCAGTAGTTGAGCGCGAAGGCCCGTACGCGGTCCTCCGGGCGCACGATGTCCGCCATCATCGCCGCGACCGCCGGCCGGGACGCGTTCGACGTCATGCCGACCAGCAGCGCCACCGCGCCGATCGCCGCCGGGTGCTCCATGAAGCCGAGCAGCGCCACCGAGAGGCCGGTCGAGGCCTGGGCGGCCAGCATCGTGGGCCGCCGGCCCAGCCGGTCGGTCATCACCCCGGCGACGAGGGAGGAGACCACACCGCCGAGCCCGTGCAGGGCCACCACGAGTCCCGCGAAGGAGGCCGAGTAGCCCCGGTCGAGGGTCAGGTACAAGGTCATGAAGGTGGCGACGAAGGCCCCGAGCCGGTTGACGAGCGTGCTCGTCCACAGCCACCAGAACGCGGGGGGCAGCCCCGACACGCTCTCCCGGAAGGCCCGTCTCGCACTGGCAACGGACATAAGGAATCCCCCCGGGTGGTGTAAGTGGCTCTCGCGCAGTCAGCACGTTACGAGGCGAGGGGCCGGGGGCGCCACCGGATTGACGCCGACCGTCAATCGGCGGCGGTGGACACCGCGAGCGAGGGGGCCGGGGCGTCCATTAGGCTCGTACGCATGGCCGACGCACCGTACAAGCTGATCCTCCTCCGTCACGGCGAGAGCGAGTGGAACGCGAAGAACCTGTTCACCGGCTGGGTGGACGTCAACCTCAACGAGAAGGGTGAGAAGGAGGCGGTCCGGGGCGGTGAGCTGCTCAAGGACGCCGGCCTGCTCCCCGACGTCGTGCACACCTCGCTCCAGAAGCGCGCGATCCGCACCGCGCAGATGGCGCTGGAGGCCGCCGACCGTCACTGGATCCCGGTCCACCGCTCCTGGCGCCTGAACGAGCGCCACTACGGCGCCCTCCAGGGCAAGGACAAGGCCCAGACCCTCGCCGAGTTCGGCGAGGAGCAGTTCATGCTGTGGCGCCGCTCGTACGACACCCCGCCGCCGGCCCTGGAGGACGGCACGGAGTTCTCGCAGTCCGGGGACCCGCGCTACGCGACGATCCCGCCGGAGCTGCGCCCGAGGACGGAGTGCCTCAAGGACGTCGTCGTCCGCATGCTGCCGTACTGGTACGACGGCATCGTCCCGGACCTGCTGGCCGGCCGCACGGTCCTGGTCGCCGCGCACGGCAACTCCCTGCGCGCGCTGGTCAAGCACCTGGACGGCATCTCCGACGCCGACATCGCGGGCCTGAACATCCCGACGGGCATCCCGCTCGCCTACGAGCTGGACGCCGACTTCAAGCCCCTCAAGCCGGGCGGCACCTACCTCGACCCCGACGCGGCCGCGGCCGCGATCGAGGCCGTCAAGAACCAGGGCAAGAAGTAGCCCTGACGCACGAGAACAGCCCCCTCCCTGCCGCTTCCCGGCGGGCGGGGGCTTCCTCGTACGAGTCAGGCGGACTGCTTCGTGCGATCGAGGCGCCGCTTTTGAAGTTCCAGGCGCGCTTCGGCCAAGGGCTCAAGCAGTGAGGGTTCCAGGCCCGGCACCACCTTGCACAGGCGACGGTCAGTTTCCTCGACGAGTAGGTCCTCGACGCCGGGCACTTCGGAGCGGGAGATGTCGTCCAGAAGCGGCAGTTCCCCCTCCATCGCCTCGTGCACTATGACCTGTAGCCGGCTCACCTCGCTCGGGACGAGCTCCAGTACCCCGCCCCCGAAGCTGCGTCCTTCGATCTCGGCGGACAACAGGGTGAGGGAGTTGTGAAAGGAACCCGCGAAGGCGCGCGCCAATTTGGTTGCTCCTGGCAGCATGCGCGCTTGGTAGATCGTGTCAGTCGTGACGGCGCTGACCTCGTTGGCAACGACGCGTGGGTAGAAGTGCGAGCGCTTCGACATCAGCAACGCACCGGGGGCAACCACCGGGACGTGGTACCAAGGGCTGCGGATTCGGCATTTGTATCTGAGGTGGAGCTCCTGGGCTTCGCCCTGCCGGATGTATTCGGCAGCAAGGGGATATTCCATAGGGTCATCGCCTCTGGAGAAGTCAAGGAGATGGGACCTGATTCCCTCTTCGGCGTTCTGCCGCTGGTCGGTTCGAGTAAAGACGAGGCCCTTGGCGTTCCTGATCCGAGGTAGCAGGGGGATCGCCCACTGCTCCAAGTCGTAGTCCTTGACCATGTCCGGGCTGGCGGAGAAATAGTCGTTGGCCCCTGTGACGGTTGCAACGCTGAACCGGGCGAACTGCCCGACCGTGCCTGCGAGCGGCAAGTCTGAGGCTGCATCGAGGGCTTCTACCTGCCGCGGGTTCAGCAGGTAGCGAGTCCAGGTGTGCGCATCAGCGGTCGCGTGGTGTGACCAGACCCGCACGGATGGCCCACCGGTTTCCCGTACTTCCAACAGGGCATCGCCTCCGAATAGGCTCCTCCGCCCGCTCAGGATTACGACTTCTTGCAGTACGCCGGGAAAAGATCCAGGAGCGAATAGATCCACTCGGAGGGACGTGCTGTTTTGGAGTACCCAGCGGCGGATGACAGATGCTGAAATCCCGGTCAGGCATTCAGCGGGGATGATGAATGCGAAAACACCACCGTCTCGGAGTTTACTCAGAGCGGAAAGAAGCATCGGAATCCATAGATTCGAAACTCCCTTGAACGTAACGCCCAGCTCGGCGGCGATGGCGTCCGAGTAAGTGCGTTCTGAGTTTGAGACGAACTGGAAACGCACAAAGGGCGGATTGCCCACTGCGACGTCGAAGTCTCGCTCGACCACGCGCTGCGGCGCGAGGAAGCTCCCTTGCCGCACGTCCACGCTGAAGGGGGCCGCCTGGCCGGCCTCCTCGCAGTGAGCGGCTTCAACGCCATCGATTTCCACAGCGACCATCTCGGACACACGAGAGGCGAGTGGGTCGTTCTGGAGGCCCCGGACGAACGCACCGTCTCCGGCGCTGGGCTCCAACACCTTCAAGCCATCGACGTTGCCGTCGAGCAACTCGCGTACGCGCTCGAAACAGGTTGCGACGAGCGGTTCCGGTGAGTAGAACCCACCTCGCAGCTTGTCTGCGGAGACCTGATCGATGGTTCTCACGCGGTTGCCTCCAGTGGCCAGGGGGTGGAACCAGACGAGTCTAGAGGGGGAACCGAACCATGGTTGCCAGACCTCCTAGTCGTCGTGCACTGTGCGGGCCATGAAGATCAACTTGATCGGTCAGCCGTACGCCGACTCCGGCAGCCTTCATCGATACCTGATCGAGGGATGTGCGGACGAGCGGTTCACACACTTGTCCTTCGCTGCGGCCTGGGCCAAGCGGAGTGGTCTCAGACGTGTGGAAACCGCCCTGCAGGGGTTCGCAGCTCGCGGAGGCTTGATCACCTCGGTCGTCGGAATCAGCGAGGGCGGCGCGACTCGGCAGGGCTTGTCCGCGACCCTGGACCTGCCCGGTGAGAGTTACGTCTTCCACGACTCCGGGCGGACCTTCCACCCCAAGATCTACCTCTTTACCGGCCCTGACCATTGGTCTGCGTTGGTTGGTTCCAGCAATCTGACCGCGGGTGGCCTGTACTGGAACTACGAAGCATCCCTGGCTGTCTCCGGAGATCGAGCAGATGCAGACTCGCGCACTGTCGTATCGGATCTGGAGGGCTGGTTCGGGAAGCTCATCAGGGACACCGAGGTCTGCCTGCCACTGACGAAGAAACTCATCGAGCAACTGGTCCTTGATCCGGAGTGCAGGATCGGTAATGAGGATCGGATCAATGCGCGTGGGGCGCGCCCGGCCGCAGGTCCTGCGTACCTCGAGGGGCCCCTACTGTTTGGACGTTCGAAGAACGCAAAGCATCCCGATCCGGCCAAGCGCCCTCGGCGAGCCGACGCGCCACTGTCTTCGGACCTGTCGCCCGAGCCGGCCTACCTCGAGGGCGACGACACGACGCTGGAGGACGTGCCGCTCGGGGAATCCGAGATCATCACGCACGCCTGGCACAAGAAGATGACGGCTAGCGATGCCCAACAACCGAAGGGAGAGAAGAGTAATCCCACCGGTCACATCAAGCTGTCACAGGCTAAGCACGCCCTCGATCACAAGACGTACTTCCGGAACCACTTCTTCTCCGACCTCGAATGGAAGAAGGTCCAGAAAGGTAGCAAGGTCCACGAGCAAGCCAGCGTCTCGTTTCAAGTGATCGTCGGCGCGAAGAACCATGGCGTCCACGCTCTGTTCCTCGATCATGCTCCCCATCGTGTGTCGAATCAGAATAATGTGCCCACTTGGCTTCATTGGGGGGACTACCTTGGTAAGTATCTCCGGGACAAGGATCACGTCGGCGAATACGTGACGATTGAGCGGTTCGAGGACGGCTCCCGTCAACTCACGATTGCCACTGACCCGATCGGCTAAACCGGCGGCGAGGGGCCCCGGCCGACCACGGTCGGGCGGGGCCCCTCGCGGGCGCGGGTCCGGGTGGGCGGGGTCAGCCGCCGCACTGGCACGGGGCGCCGGACTGGCAGCCGCAGCCGCAGCCCGAGCCGCAGCCGCAGGCCGCGAGCAGCGGGAGGCGGAGCGGCTCCGACCTCGGGGGCTGCTCCTGCTCCGGGGTGATGGGGACGGGGGAATCGGGCATGGTTCCTCCTCGCGGGCGGTGTACGGGGCCTTCGCCTCATTCATGCCCACCCGCACCGGCGCGTCAACGGCGCATTGGGGCTCGCCCGTTGGGACGCCCCGTCCCAGCTGAGGTCGCATTCCTGGCCCGGGCCTCGGCTCAGGCCTCGGTCCGGGCCCCCGCCCCGATCCCGGCCCCGGCCCAAGTATCGACTCGGGGCCGGCCCCGGTCCGCCCCGGCGAGTGCCGCCGCCGGCCGCGCCCCGATTCAGGCCCGGCCCGAAGGGCGAGTACCGGCGCCGACCCGGCCCCGCCCCGACTCAGGCCCGACCCCGACCCCGGCCCGGCGAGTGCCGGGATCGGCCCGGCCCGGCCCGCCCCCGCCGCAGGGCCTCGCCCCGCCCCGGCGTGCGTTCGTCAGACGCCCTCGACCGGGGTCGGCGGCTGGAGCTCGTCCGCGTGTTCGCCCGTCACCAGGTAGACCACGCGCTTGGCCACCGACACCGCGTGGTCCGCGAAGCGCTCGTAGTACCGGCCCAGCAGCGTCACGTCCACCGCCGTCTCGATGCCGTGCTTCCAGCGGTCGTCCATCAGGTGCTGGAACAGCGTCCGGTGCAGCTGGTCCATCTCGTCGTCGTCCTGCTCCAGCTGGAGGGCCAGGTCGACGTCCTTCGTGATGATGACCTCGGCGGCCTTCGCCATCAGCCGCTGCGCCAGCTGCCCCATCTCCAGGATGGTGGCGTGCAGGTCCCGCGGCACCGCCGTGTCCGGGAAGCGCAGCCGGGCGAGCTTCGCCACGTGCTGCGCCAGGTCGCCGCTGCGCTCCAGGTCCGCGCTCATGCGCAGGGAGGTCACGACGATGCGCAGGTCCGTGGCCACGGGCTGCTGGCGGGCCAGCAGCGCGATGGCGCGCGCCTCCAGGTCGTGCTGGAGGTCGTCGACCTTCTGGTCCGCGGCGATGACGCTCTCGGCGAGCTTGAGGTCGGCGTCGAGCATGGACGTCGTGGCCCGCCCGATCGCGGAACCGACGAGCCGGGCCATCTCGACCAGGCTCTCTCCGATCGAGTCCAGTTCCTCGTGGTACGCGTCGCGCATGTCTCGTGTCCCTCTCTCGACCTACTACCTGCTACTGCACTGCTGCCCGGGGGCGGGCCCGGGGCGCCATCGGCCCCACGGTGCCACGGTGAGCCGCAAACGCGTCCGACTCCGGCACCACAAGTGAATCAACCCCGTCGCCAGAGTGAACTCTGGGCGACGACTGTTCGAGGTGCCACCCGAACGGCTGTGGAAGTGTCGTCGTGCCTGCTTAACCTGGATACATGGACGTGAACGCGGCGGTCGCCGCAGCTGCAGCGATCGCCGGTCTTTGCACCGGCGTCATCGCGATGCTGGCGTTCCGCTGGAGCGAGCGCGACCAGGCCCGCCCCACCCGGAGCTCCATGCGCCCCGACATCAATGCGGTGCTCCCGCCCGGCGTGGACACCGTGCTCTCCGTACTGCGCTCGTCCGCCGTCGTACTGGACGAGGGCGACGCCGTCGTCAAGGCCAGCTCGGCGGCGTACGCCCTCGGGCTGGTCCGTGGCGGGAAGCTGGCCGTGGAGCCCATGCTGCACATGGCCCGCGACACCCGCCGCGACGGGGAGATACGGCAGGTCGAGCTGGACCTGCCCCGGCGCGGCACCGGCCGCGGCGAGGCCCTCGCGGTCTCGGCGCGCGTCGCCCCGCTCGGCTCCCGGCTGGTCCTGCTCCTGGTCGAGGACCTCACCGAGGCGCGCCGCATCGAGGCGGTGCGCCGCGACTTCGTGGCCAACGTCTCCCACGAGCTCAAAACGCCGGTCGGAGCGATCTCCCTGCTCTCCGAGGCCGTGATGGACGCGGCCGACGACCCCGAGGCGGTCAGCCGCTTCGCCGGCCGCATGCAGATCGAGTCCACCCGGCTGATCAACCTCGTCCAGGAGCTCATCGACCTCTCCCGGGTCCAGAACGACGACCCGCTGGAGGACGCGGAGCCCGTACGGGTGGACACGCTGGTGGCGGAGGCCATGGACCGCTGCCGGCACACGGCGTCCTCCAAGCAGATCATCATGGCCGCGGGCGGCACCGCCGACCTGAAGGTCTGGGGCAACCGCGGACAGCTCGCGGCCGCCCTCGGGAATCTGGTCGAGAACGCCGTCAACTACAGCCCCGCCCGCACCCGCGTCGGCATAGCCGGACGCAGGATCGCGGCACCCGGGGGAGACTTGATCGAGATCGCCGTGACCGACCAGGGCATCGGCATCCCGGAAAAGGACCGCGAGCGCATCTTCGAGCGCTTCTACCGCGTGGACCCGGCCCGCTCCCGCGCCACGGGAGGAACCGGCCTCGGCCTCGCGATCGTGAAGCATGTGGCGGCCTCGCACGGCGGGGAGGTGTCGGTGTGGAGCTCGGAGGGCCAGGGCTCGACGTTCACCCTGCGCCTTCCCGAAGCCGCCGCACGGGCGGCGGCCCGCACGACCACCCCCTCGCTGCTCGCAGCGGAACACCACACAGCACCAGCCATTCCTGCCCCGGAGGTCCTTCCGTGACCCGAGTGCTCGTCGTCGAGGATGAGGAATCCTTCAGCGACGCCCTGTCCTACATGCTCCGCAAGGAGGGCTTCGAAGTGGCGATCGCCGCGACGGGGCCCGACGGGCTCGACGAGTTCGAGCGCAACGGCGCCGACCTCGTCCTGCTCGACCTGATGCTTCCCGGCCTGCCCGGCACCGAGGTGTGCCGGCAGCTGCGTGGCCGCTCGAACGTCCCCGTGATCATGGTGACGGCCAAGGACAGCGAGATCGACAAGGTCGTCGGGCTGGAGATAGGAGCCGACGACTACGTGACCAAGCCCTTCTCCTCGCGGGAGCTGGTCGCCCGCATCCGCGCCGTCCTGCGCCGCCGGGGCGAGCCGGAGGAGGTCACGCCGGCCGCGCTGGAGGCCGGTCCCGTACGGATGGACGTCGACCGCCACGTGGTCACCGTCGCCGGGGGCAAGGTTGACCTCCCGCTCAAGGAGTTCGACCTGCTGGAGATGCTGCTGCGCAACGCGGGCCGCGTACTGACCCGCATGCAGCTGATCGACCGCGTCTGGGGCGCCGACTACGTCGGTGACACCAAGACCCTGGACGTCCACGTCAAGCGCCTGCGCGCCAAGATCGAGCCGGACCCGGGAGCGCCCCGCTACCTGGTCACGGTCCGGGGCCTGGGCTACAAGTTCGAGCCGTAGGCCGGCGGCGGTGCCGGGCCGCGGGGGCCCCCGGGCGCCCCCCGGGCCCCCCCCCCCCCGCAGCGACCGGGCCCCCCCCCCCCGGGGCTTATAAACAAAAACACAGACCACACCCACCAAAGTTTTGGT
>NZ_JBSGQV010000038.1:0-16911 GCF_053606025.1 Streptomyces sp. NPDC055254
CGCCCGCCCCGGAAGACCGGGGCGGGCGGCTTCGTGCGCGGCGCCGTACGCGGTGCGCCGTACGGCGGCTCAGACCGTGGTGATGACCTGGTCGAACTCCAGGCGCGGGGAGCGCGGGAAGGTGCCCTCCGTGCCCGGCTTGCCGATGTTGACGACCATCAGCGGGGTGTGGTCGGCGTCCAGGAACTCCTTCTGGATGCCGGCGAAGTCCGCGCCCGTCATCGGACCCGCGGCCAGGCCGGCGGCGCGGATGCCGATGATGAAGTAGGCGGCCTGCAGCGCGGCGTTGAGCAGCGCGGACTGCTCGCGCACCGGGCGCTCCGAGAAGAACGCGTCCTTCGCCTGCGGGAAGTGCGGCAGCAGGTGCGGGAGCTCCTCGTGGAACTCGTTGTCCGCGGCGAGGATCGCGACCAGCGGCGCGGTGGCGGTCTTGGCGTCGTTGCCCGAGGCCATGTGCTTCACGAGGCGCTCGCGGGCCTCGGGGGAGCGGACCAGGGTGATGCGCAACGGGGTCTGGTTGAAGGCGGTGGGGCCGTACTTCACCAGGTCGTATATGGCCTGGACCTGCTCCTCGGTCACCGGCTCGTCGGCGAACGAGTTGGCGGTGCGGGCCTCACGGAACAGGAGGTCCTGGGCGGCGGAGTCAAGAACGAGGGACATCGGAAAGCCTTCTTCCATACGGAGGTGAAGCGATGTCCCCGACTGTACGGCGAAATTAGGTGAACCTTCAACTATCTCTGGCCGTGGGTGACCGGGATCACTCCGCATCCCCCTCGGCCGCGTCCCGCTCGGCGAGTGCCGAGTCCAGCCGGGCCCTGGCCCCCTCCAACCAGTGCCGGCACACCTTGGCCAGCTCCTCGCCGCGCTCCCAGAGCGCGAGGGAGTCCTCCAGCGAGGTCCCGCCTGCCTCCAGCTTGCGGACGACCTCGATGAGCTCGTCCCGGGCCTGCTCGTACCCCAGCGCCGATCCGGCCTCTGTCATTCCCGTATCCATCCTTTGCGTGTCGTGCGACGAACGTGCTGCGGCGTTGTGGCGTCATGCGATGCGGTGTCGCGCGTGCGGTGTCATGCGTGGTGTCCTGCGGGGTGGCGTCATGCGACGCGGCTCTCCGCGGCGTGGTGGGCCGTTACTCGGGCGCCACCCGGACGGAGAACGTGCCCTCCGCGACCCGGGCCCGCAGCACGTCGTCCGCCGAGACCTCCTCGGGGGAGCGCACCACGTGCCCGTCGGCACGCTGGAGCACCGCGTACCCGCGCTCCAAGGTCGCGGCCGGCGACAGCGCCACCACCCGGGCGAGGGTGTGGCCCAGCTCGGAATCGGCCCGGTCGAGCAGGTGCCCGAGCGTGCGGCGGCTGCGCGCCAGCAGCGCGTCCAGCTCGTCCTCGCGGGTCTCCACCATCCGCTGCGGATGCACGAATACCGGCCGGGCGAGCGCGTGTGCGAGCCCGCGCTCCTCCCGGTCGAGCAGCCCCCGGACCGCGCGCAGCCCCCGGCCCTGGAGCTGGCGTACCCGCTCCAGCTCCTCGCCCACGTCCGGGACGACCTTCTTCGCCGCGTCCGTGGGCGTCGAGGCCCGCAGGTCGGCGACCAGGTCCAGCAGCGGGGAGTCGGGCTCGTGGCCGATCGCCGAGACCACCGGGGTGCGGGCCGCCGCGACGGCCCGCACGACCTGCTCGTCGGAGAAGGGCAGCAGGTCCTCGACGCTGCCGCCGCCGCGGGCCACGATGATCACGTCGACCTCGGGCACGGCGTCGAGCTCCTGGACCGCCCGGATCACCTGGGGCACCGCGTGCACCCCTTGGACGGCGACGTTGCGCACCTCGAAGCGCACCGCCGGCCAGCGGCGCCGGGCGTTCTCCAGGACGTCCCGCTCGGCCGCCGAGGCGCGCCCCACCACCAGCCCGATCAGCTGGGGCAGGAAGGGCAGCTCCTTCTTGCGGTCCGCCGCGAACAGCCCCTCGGCGGCCAGGGACCGCTTGAGCCGCTCCAGCCGCGCGAGCAGCTCGCCGATGCCGACCGGCCGTATCTCCGTAGCCCGCAGGGACAGCTGCCCGCGCGGGGCGTACCACTCCGGCTTGGCCAGTACGACGACCCGCGCGCCCTCCGAGACCGCGTCCGCGACCTCGTCGTAGACCTGCCGGAAGCAGGTCACGCTCACCGAGATGTCGTGCGAGGGGTCGCGCAGCGTCAGGAAGACCACCCCCGCCCCCGGCCGCCGCGAGAGCTGCGTGATCTGCCCCTCGACCCACACCTGGCCGAGCCGCTCGATCCAGCCCCCGATGAGCCGGGACACCTGGCCTACCGGCAGCGGCGCCTCGGCCGACGTATTCAGAGCCATGCATGCAGGCTAACGGGCGCGACTGACAGCGCCTCAGGCCCCGGGGCGGGTGTCGGGCCCCGAACGACCCCCGCCGGTCCGCCCGCGCTGTACGAGGAGCACCCCCAGCCCCACCGCCAGCCACACCGCCCCCACCAGCTGCGCCGTCCAGGAGGCCTCGACGATCACCGCCGTCGTCACGACCGCGCCGAGCACCGGCGCCACCAGTGCTTCCACCAGTACGGCGCGCCCCCGCGCCGCTTGACCACGAACCAGCCGATCACCGACGCGTGCAGCAGCGTGAAGGCCACCAGCGCCCCGACGTCGACCACGGAGACCAGGTGGTCCAGCCCGTCGTCGCGCCGGGCCGCCCACACGGCGGCGACCGGCGTGAGCGTCGCCGCCAGCAGCAGGCCGGGCGGGGCGTCCCGCCCGAGGTCCGGGACAGCGCGCGCGGCAGCCGCCCCTCGCGGGCCATCGCGAACAGCAGCCGTCCCGCCGCCTGGCCGGCCGGCGCCGCGAAGGCCGCTCCGATCGCCTTGCTGACCGCCACCAGGTCGTGCAGCCAGGGCCCCACCGAGGACTCCGGACCAGGATCTCCATGGCCAGCACGGCGAAGCCCACGCGCGCGGCCGCCCGTACGCCCCACAGGTTGAGCAGGGTGGTGACCACCACCGCCGGCGCCGTCCACACCCACCGGGACACCTCCGGCACCAGGGCGTTCACGGCGATGCCCGAGAACAGGTACGCGACGGCCGGGACCAGCAGGTAGTCCAGCATCGCCATCCAGCCGGCGATCAGCCCCGGGCCCTCGCCGAGCCCCTTGCGGGCGTAGGTGAAGACGGACCCGGCCTGCGGCGCCACCCGCACCATCTGGGCGTAGCCGGACGCCGTGAGCGCCATCGCCGCGGTCGCGACGAGGTAGACGAGCGCCACCGCCGTGGGACTTGGCGTCCAGCGTTCCGAAGACGCCGACCGGGGCCATCGGGGCGATGAACAGGAGGCCGTGGACGACCAGGTCGCGCAATCCCAGGCTCCGCCGCAGGGCGGTGGCCGGAGTGCCGAATCCGTCACGGACGCCATCGTTCCTCGGGGGGACGGTCGGTACGGACATTCGGTACGGACATTCGAACCGGTTTGTGCCGAACGGGCGACGGCGGGCCTCCTGGAGACCCCCGTACGATGGAGACCATGACTGCTCCCGCCCCCGCTCCCGCTTCCCGTCGCGTTCTGCTCGCCGCCCCCCGCGGCTACTGCGCGGGCGTGGACCGAGCCGTGATCGCTGTCGAGAAGGCCCTCGAGCAGTACGGTGCGCCGGTCTACGTCCGCCACGAGATCGTGCACAACAAGTACGTCGTCCAGACGCTGGAGAAGAAGGGCGCGATCTTCGTCGAGCGGACGGAGGAGGTGCCGGAGGGCTCCATCGTGATGTTCTCCGCGCACGGCGTCGCGCCGGTGGTGCACGAGGAGGCGGCGCGCGGCAAGCTCGCGACGATCGACGCGACCTGCCCGCTGGTCACCAAGGTGCACAAGGAAGCCATCCGCTACGCGAACGAGGACTTCGACATCCTCCTCATCGGCCACGAGGGCCACGAGGAGGTCATCGGCACCTCCGGCGAGGCCCCGGACCACATCACGATCGTGGACGGCCCGGACGACGTGGCCGCGGTCGAGGTGCGCGACGAGTCGAAGGTCGTCTGGCTGTCGCAGACCACCCTCTCGGTCGACGAGACGATGGAGACGGTCGACGCGCTGAAGACCAGGTTCCCGCTGCTCGTGTCGCCGCCGAGCGACGACATCTGCTACGCCACCTCCAACCGCCAGGCCGCGGTCAAGGTGATGGGCGCCGACTCGGACCTGGTCATCGTCGTCGGCTCCAAGAACTCCTCGAACTCCATCCGCCTCGTCGAGGTGGCCCTGGACGCCGGCGCGCGCGCCGCGCACCTCGTCGACTTCGCGAGCGAGATCGACGAGGCCTGGCTGGAGGGCGTCACCACGGTCGGCCTGACCTCGGGCGCCTCGGTGCCGGAGGTGCTCGTCGAGGAAGTGCTGGAGTGGCTGACCGTGCGCGGTTTCGCCGACGTGGAGATCGTCAAGACGGCCGAGGAGTCGATCGTCTTCTCGCTCCCGAAGGAATTGCGCCGCGATCTGCGTGCCGAAGCGGCCGAACTGGTCGCCGACAAGTAGCTCGTTTCGTACGGTATGTCCATGCAGATCATGGGTGTGGACATTGGTGGTTCCGGAATCAAGGGCGCTCCGGTCGATCTGGACCGGGGCGATCTGGCGCAGGAGCGCCACAAAGTACTGACACCGCAGCCGGCCACCCCCGACGGGGTGGCCGGCTGTGTCGGCGAGGTGGTGCGCCACTTCGACTGGGACGGCCCGGTGGGGGTCACCTTCCCGGGCGTGGTCACGGGCGGCATCACCCGGTCGGCGGCCAACGTCGACAAGGGCTGGATCGGTCAGGACGCGGCGGGCCTGCTCTCGCGGGAGCTGGGCGGGCTGCCGGTGACGGTCCTCAACGACGCGGACGCGGCGGGGATCGCCGAGATGACCTACGGCGCCGGGCGCGGGCGGGGCGGCACGGTCGTCCTGCTCACCCTGGGCACGGGCATCGGAAGCGCCCTGTTCACGGACGGGCACCTGGTGCCCAACTCGGAGCTCGGTCACCTGGAGCTCGACGGGCACGACGCGGAGACGCGCGCGTCGGTGAAGGCGAAGGACGACCACGAGCTCACGTGGGAGCGCTGGGCGCACCGGGTCCAGAAGTACCTCGAACACGTGGAGATGCTGTTCTCCCCCGACCTGTTCATCATCGGCGGGGGCGTGAGCCGCAAGCCGGAGAAGTTCCTGCCGCTGATCGAGGGCATCCGGGCCGAGATCGTGCCGGCGAAGCTCCAGAACAACGCGGGGATCGTCGGGGCGGCCATGGCGGCGAAGCACTAGGCGCGGCTCGTGGAGCGGCGGTTGCCCGTGGTGTCAGGCGGTCCGCGTGTCAGGCGGTCCGCCTGGGGGGCGGCCGCCGCTTCCCGATGAGCACGGCCTTGCGCACGAGGGCGATCAGGGCGGCCACCAGCGTGCCCCCGTACAGCCAGCCGGCGTGCAGGGACAGCGCGGACACCAGCCCCATCACCTCCCCGCCGAGGCCGCCGGAGCCGCCCGAGATGGGCCAGACACCGACGGCGAAGGCGATGGGGACGCTGATCGGCGCGGTGATCAGGTCCGCGGGCCGCACCCACAGGGCGGTGGCCGCCGCGACGGGCAGGAAGAGCAGCCCGTAGGCGAAGAGCGAGGAGCCGAACAGCAGCCAGGCGATCCCACCGGCCAGCACCGTGCCGGCGCAGGCGAACAGCCCGCCGCCCAGTCCGGTCAGCCGCGGCCGGGGCAGCCGGCGTGCGAGCGGGGGCCGCCCGGGGCCCCGTACGGGCAGGGGCGCGGCCGCGCCCGGGCGCCCGCGCTGCGCAGGGGGTCGCTGGGGGTGAGGGGCCGGTCGCGTCCTGTATCGCTCCACGGTCCCAAAGTAGGCGGGAAGGTCGCGGTATCGGGCTCCGGACACGCGTACATCCAGCCCCACTCATCGGAAAGTAAACTGTCCGACGGCCCACTCCCGGGCCGCCGCCCCCTCCAGCTACGGGAAGTCGCCAACGTGTCGCTCACGATCGGAATCGTCGGCCTGCCGAATGTCGGCAAGTCGACCCTGTTCAACGCCCTGACCAAGAACGACGTGCTGGCGGCCAACTACCCGTTCGCCACCATCGAGCCGAACGTCGGCGTCGTCGGCGTCCCGGACTCCCGCCTGGCCGTCCTCGCGGGCATCTTCGCCTCGCAGAAGATCCTCCCGGCGACGGTCGACTTCGTCGACATCGCGGGTATCGTGCGCGGCGCCTCGGAGGGTGAGGGCCTGGGCAACAAGTTCCTGGCGAACATCCGCGAGTCGGACGCGATCTGCCAGGTCATCCGCGCCTTCAAGGACGAGAACGTCGTGCACGTCGACGGCAAGGTCTCGCCGAAGGACGACATCGAGACGATCAACACGGAGCTGATCCTCGCCGACCTCCAGTCCATCGAGAAGGCGGTGCCGCGCCTGACGAAGGAGTCCCGCCTCCAGAAGGAGAAGGTCGCGGTCCTGGCAGCCGTCGAGAAGGCGCAGAAGATCCTGGAGGAGGGCCACACCCTCTTCTCCCGCGGAATCACCAAGGGCACGGAGCAGGGCGACCTCCTGCACGAGCTCCACCTGCTGACGACCAAGCCCTTCCTGTACGTCTTCAACGTGGACGAGGACGAGCTGACGGACGACGCCTTCAAGGCGGAGCAGTCCGCGCTGGTCGCCCCGGCGGAGGCGATCTTCCTGAACGCCAAGCTGGAGGCGGACCTGGTCGAGCTGGACGACGAGGAGGCCCTCGAACTCCTCCAGTCGGTCGGCCAGGAAGAGCCCGGCATGGCCACCCTCGGCCGCGTCGGCTTCGCCACCCTGGGCCTGCAGACCTACCTGACGGCGGGCCCGAAGGAAACGCGCGCCTGGACCATCAAGCAGGGCGCCACCGCCCCCGAGGCCGCCGGCGTCATTCACACGGACTTCCAGCGCGGCTTCATCAAGGCCGAGGTCATCTCCTTCGCCGACCTGGTCGCCTGCGGCTCGGTCACCGAGGCCCGCGCGAAGGGCAAGGCCCGCATGGAGGGCAAGGACTACGTCATGCAGGACGGCGACGTGGTGGAGTTCCGCTTCAACGTGTAGTTCCTCGTTACCGCACGTTAGACGGTTTCTTCAAACGGGCAGGTCAGAAGGGGTCGGACTCGGGTGAGTCCGACCCCTTCTGCATTCCCGTGCTGACGTGGTGCTGACTTTTCAGCTGCTGCGGGGCGGTGTGAGCATGGCCAGGTCCAGGGTGACCTCGAAGGGCACCGGGCGTTGGAGGGTGCCACGGAAGATCCCGGCGGGTGCGTAGGCGCCGGTGGGTTCGTCGAGCTCGTAGACGTGGACGACGGGTGCCCCGTCCTCGTCCTCGATGCACCAGTAGTGCGGGATGCCGGCCTCCGCGTACTTGCGGAGCTTGACGGTGCGATCGCGGTGTGCTGATTCGGGGGACACGACCTCGATGACGAGCTGGACTTCTTCCGGTGCGAACCAGGTTCGGTCGCCGTCGAAGCCGGCCGTCGTCACCAAGAGGTCCGGCTCGGGCCTGTTGCGCCGGTCGAGCTTGATCGTCATCTCGCGGCCGACTCTGGAGTCGGCGGGCGCCTGCTCCATGAGGGCGACGGTGAGCATGGTGACGAGGTGGCCGTGCCACCACCGCTGGGGCGACATCATGAAGACGAGGGCTCCGTCGATGAGCTCGGTGTGGCGGGGTGCCTCGGGGAGGCGGTCCAGGTCCTCCGCGAACCAGCCCTCCGCGCGCGGCGGGCGCATCCAGTCGGGTAGTGCGGTCATGCCATCACGGTAGCGGTCACGGGCCGGGGTCGGTGCGGTCGATCCCGGTGAGGGTGACGAGGCCGGCGGTGGTGGGAGCCTCGGCGGCCCGGCGCAGGAATCATGCTCGGGCCTCCTCGGCCGGGTGGGAACAGGGGCGCCGTGGGTCCGGGTCCTCGTACGGCCGGAGTTGCGGGTGCTGCGGAAGGGCTAGAGGCCCCGGACCGAGGCCACCGTGAAGGTGGTGGGGGAGCCCGTGCTCGGGGTGAGGGGGCCGCCCTTGTCGAACTGGGAGCGGACGACCAGGGTGCGGCCCGGGATGCGGGCGAGGGTCGTCGGGATCTGGAGGGACGGGTCCGTGATCGTGCGGGTCAGGCGGGCGCGGGTGCCGTCCGGGGCGAGCCGCCAGCGGGTCAGCGTGTTGGTGACGTTGTGCACCACGCGCAGGCTGCCGTCGGGGGCGAGGTCGAGGCCGTCGGCGGCCTTCATGTCCGCGCCGGTGAGGGCGACCCGGCGGATCGCACCGGTCGCCAGGTCGACGCGGTAGAGGTCGCCCGCCGTCATGTCGACGGTGAGCAGGAAGCGGCCGGCCGGGTCCGAGGTGATGCCGTTGAGGTTGAACGTGCCCGCCGGCCGGGGCCGCAGGGCCGGGGCGAGGTCGTGGGCGACGGTCAGGGTCCCGCTGCCGGCGGCCAGCTGGTCCGGGGTCACGCGGTAGATCACCGCGCGGACGCTGTCCGTCAGGTACGCGGTGCCGTCCGGGGTGACGGTGAGGTCGTTGACGAAGTGGCGCGGGGCCCCGTCGGGTGCGGCGCCGGCGCCGGCCACCTCGAAGTGGGCCAGCCGGGCTCCGCTCGCGGTGTCGTAGACCGTGACGCCGGTCGTGGAGTCCGTCACCCACAGGCGGCCCCGGGCGTCGACCCGCAGGCCGTTCGCCGTGCGACGGCCGTCGGTGCCGGCGGGCAGGAAGACCTCCGCCGTACGCCGGCCCGGGCGGGCGCGGTACACCGTGCCGTCCGCGTACGAGCCCACGTACACGGTCCGCGTCCGGGGATCGGCGGCTATGCCTTCGGGGTAGACCTTCCCGCCGGGTAGGGAGAAGGCCGTCGATACCCGGCCGTCCGCTGCCCGGCCGTCCGAGGCCTGGGCGGGGGCGGCCGCGAGGGTCAGTCCCGCGGTCAGGCCCGTGGTCGCCGCCGTGGTCAGGAGCAGTTTGATCGTCTTCGCCGAGCGCTGCATCGGATGTCCTCTACTTGACGTGTGGGGTCGAATGTATATAAGAGCTCTAATGTTCGCAAGGGTGGGTCGTAGGATGCGGGCATGACCTCCATGGCCCCCGAGGAGCGCATCGGCTCTCATCTCAAGCGCGCGGAACAAGCGCTCCTCGCGGCGAAGAACGCCGCGTGCAAGCCGGCCGCAGTAACGGTTCCGCAGTACGCCGCGCTGCTCTGGCTCGCCGAGAAGCCCGGCATCTCGGCCGCCGCGCTGGCCCGGCTGTGCGGGGTGACGCCGCCGACCATGAACACGGTCCTGAAGAACCTCCAGGAGCGCGGGTTCATCGAGCGGACTCCGCACGAGTGGCACCGCAACGTGCTGGAGACCCGGCTGACCGGCGAGGGCCGCGCGGCGATGGAGCTGGCGGATTCCGGTGCGGTGCGCGTGGAGCGGGCGCTGGCGGCCGCGTTCAGCGGCGAGGAGCGGGAGTTGCTCATCGCGCTGCTCGGGCGGTGCGCGGAGGTCCTCGACGCCCAGCGTTGAGATTCCGGAGTTCCCCGGAGGTTTCCCCGATATTTTCGCTCGGATTCGGAACTGCGCGGGGGATTCGGACATCAGGACTAAAGGGGATGCCCAGCCGTTCTGCCCAAGGGGCAGTCATGACCGTTCGGAGCGAAGTTCGTGCACCAGTACCCGCAGCGCCCGCGGCCTGATGACCAGCAGTCCCAGGAAACCCAGCAGTTGCAGCAGTTGCGGCCGGAGCACGAGGAGTACCCGGCCCGGCCGCAGGGGCAGTACGGGTACCAGCAGCAGTACGCCGAGCACGCCGAGTACCCCGGGAACGCCGCGCATGCCCAGTACGGCGAGCCGCCCCGGCCGCCCGCGCGGTCCCGGCGCGCGATATGGATCAGCGCGGTGGTCGTCCTGGCGCTCCTGCTCGGCGGCGGCGGCTTCGCCGCGTGGAAGCTCGACTGGCTCTCCGGCAACGGCGAAGCCGTGAGCTTCGGCTCCACCCCGCCGGCCGCCGCCCCGGAGAAGAAGACCCCGAGCGACGCCCCGGTCAAGCCCTCCGGCGACCCGGACGTGCTCATGCCGACCGGCCCGAAGTCCGACTTCAAGCAGACCACCAAGCTCGACGACGGCACGATCATCGCCAAGACCCGGCTCGCGGGCGCGAAGTCCGGGTTCGAGGGCGACGTGTGGGTGTGGGCGCCCAAGGAGTACGACGACCCGAAGTACGCCAAGAGCGGCTTCCCGGTGCTCATCGCGCTCCCCGGCGGCAACGGCTTCCCGGCCAACTACTGGTCGGACCGCAGCCTCGGCCTCCAGAAGGCCATCAGCGAGGGCGTCCAGGCGGGCACCAGCCTGCCCTTCGTCGTGATCATGCCGGTGCTGAACCCGGACAACAAGTACTACTACGACGGCTCCGACATACCCGGCCAGGCCAAGATGGGCACCTGGATCGCCGAGGACGTCCCGGCCTTCACCAAGGCCAACTTCCGTACGTACAAGTCCCGTGACGGCTGGGCCTTCATGGGCTCCTCGTCGGGCGCCTTCGTCGGTATGAAGACGGTCCTCCAGCACCCGGACAAGTTCAAGGCCGTGATAGCCAGCGGCGGCGAGATCGTCCCGGACTCCCCGCTGTGGCGCGGCCACCAGGCGGAGATGGACGCGAACAATCCGGAGAAGCTCGCCAAGAAGCTGATCGACAGCAAGGGCCCCGAGGTCTACATCAACTTCCAGATCGGGACGAAGGAGGGCGGGAAGGACCGGATGACGAAGTTCCAGGAGCAGTTCGGCAAGGGGCCGGTCAAGACGACCGTCCGCGACATCCAGAACGGCGAGCACAACGGCTGGCACTACGTCCGGGGCATGAAGGAAGGCTCGCTGGAGTGGATCAGCAAGGTGCTCAAGGGGCCGAAGCCCGAGGCCGGCTGACCACGGGTCGGCCCCAGGGCTCCGGGTGGGCGCGCCATGTCACACCCGTCCCAGGCAACCCATCCGGTCGTTGACACCTCTGTGAGGGGTGTAAGGGGGACCGATCGGTCCGACCCGCGCTCCCGGGAGAGCGCCGGAGAAGGAACGGGACAACAACCGTGCAGCATGACCAGCAAGGCGACGGCGCCCCCACGACCCCGGGCGGCCGTCGCTCCAAGCGCCTGCGCCTGCTTCTGATCAGCGGCGGCCTGGCCTTCGCCGTCGCGGCGGGCGGCGCGACCGCGTACAAGCTCGGCCTCTTCTCCGACATAGGGGATCCGGTCTCCTACGGGAAGGTCCAGCGCAAGGCCGCGCCCGCCACCGCCACCGACGTCAAGCCGGACATGACCATGCCCACCGGCCCGGCGGCCGAGTTCGTCCGTACCAGCCGGCTGCCGGACGGGACGCAGATCGCCAAGACCACCCTCGTCGGCAAGAAGTCCGGCTTCACGGGCGACGTGTGGGTGTGGGTGCCCAAGGAGTACGACGACCCGAAGTACGCCAAGAGCGCCTTCCCGGTCCTGATCTCCCTGCCCGGCGGCCGCGGCTACCCCAAGAACTACTGGGGCACCGGACCCGGACTCGGGCTCCAGCAGGCGGTCAGCGACGGGGTGAAGGCGGGTACGAGCCTGCCCTTCGTCCTCGTCATGCCGGTGATCAACGGCGACACCAAGAACCACTTCGACGGCTCAGACATCCCCGGCCGGCCCAAGATGGGCACCTGGATGGCCGAGGACGTCCCGGATTTCACGAAGGCCAATTTCCGCACCTTCACTTCCCGTGACGGCTGGGCCTTCATGGGCTCCTCGTCGGGCGGGTTCGGCGCCTTCAAGCACGTCCTGAAGCACCCCGACCGGTTCAAGGCGGCCATCGCGAGCGGAGTCGACATCGTCCCCGACTCCCCGCTGTGGAACGGCAACACGCAGGCCATGGACGCGGACAACCCGGAGAAGCTCGCCGCCAAGCTGATCGCGGCGGGCGGCCCGGACGTCTACATCAACTTCCAGATCGGCACCGCGGAGACCGGCCGCGACAAGGCCGAGAAGTTCATGCGCGAGTACGGCAGGGGTCCCGTGCACACCCGGCTCCAGGTGATCCAGGATGGTGAGCACAACGGAAAGTCGTACGTACGAGGCATGAGGGAGGGCTCCCTGGAGTGGATCAGCAAGGTGATGACGGCTCCGACACCCGCACCCGACGTGCGGTGAGCACGGTGGCGAAGGGGGCGACGACGGCCGCCGCCGCCGGGATCGCCGCCGTGTGCGCCGTCGCGTTCCTCAGGGCGCCGGGCGACCGGCCGACCCACCCCTTCCCCACCGTGGGCGTCCTGATGGCGGGCGGCGAGCACTGGTGCACGGCGAGCGTGGTCGACAGCCCGCAGGGCAACGTCGTCGCCACCGCCGCGCACTGCGTGGCCCCGGCCGGCGAGGACGGCAGTCCGGGCGAGGTCGCCCACGACGGGCTGGCCATCGGAGAGCTCGCCTTCGCCCCCGGCTTCTCCGGCGAGGGCGCCGGGACCCAGCCCCTCGGGGTGTGGAAGGTCCGCTCGATCCACGTGGACGACCGCTGGAGCCGGTGGGGCGAGGACTCCGCGGACTTCGCCTTCCTCACCGTCGAACGGGACGGGGACGGGCGCAGTGTCCAGGAGGCCGTCGGCGGTCGCGGCGCGGCCCCGAAGCCGGACTGGACCTCCGGCTACGAGCGGGACGTGACGGTCGTCGGCTACCCGGAGTCCGAGCACAACCCGCGCAACGAGCCCGTCGCCTGCACCACGCGGACCGGTCACGACGAGGACGACCCCGACATGCTGTACATGAGCTGCGCGGGCTTCTGGACGGGTACCAGCGGCAGCCCCTGGGTCGCGGACCGGGGCGGGCCGGGGCAGCCCGGGAGCCTGATCGGGGTACTGAGCGGCGGGGACACCGACGTGGACTCCACCGCCGCGCTCTTCGACGAGCGGGCGAGGGCGCTGTACGAACGGGCCGCCCTGAGCTGATCGCCGCAGCGGCCGCGAGGCCGGTCGCCGGAGCCGGTCGCCCGGCCGGCTCGGGACGCGCCGCTACGCCTTGCGTTCCGTGCTGACGATCAGGCCCACCGCCGCCACCACGATCGCACCGCCCACCAGGATGGGCCAGGTCAGGGCCTCGTCGAGGATCAGGGCGCCGAGTGCGACGGCGACGACCGGATTGACGTACGCGTACGTGGCCACCAGCGACAACGGGGCCGCCTGCAGCAGCCACACGTACGCCGTGAAGCCGACGATCGACCCGATCAGCACGAGGTAGCCGAGGGCCAGCCAGGAGGCCGTGGAGAAGTCCGCCGGGTCCAGGCCGCGGTGCTCGCCGCGCAGCAGGCCGACGAGCACGCCGCCGAGGCCGCCCGCGAGCATCTGGTACGCGCTGCCCGTGAAGGGGTTGGGCGGCAGCGGCACCTTGGACGCGGAGAAGGAGCCCAGCGACCACAGCACGGACGCGGCCAGCACCTGGAGCACGCCGGACAGCCGTACCGCGCCGCTCAGCCCCGGGCTGGTCAGCACGGCGAGCCCGGCGAGGCCGATCAGGACGCCGCCGAGGGTACGCAGCTGGGGTCGATCACCGGTACTCGCCCGCAGCACCACCAGCCACATCGGCACCGCGGCCACCAGGAGCGCGGCCAGTCCCGAGGGCACCGAGGTCTCGGCGAGCACGACCAGGCCGTTCCCGCCGAGGACCAGCAGCAGGCCGATCAGGAGCGACGAACCGAGCTGCGCGCGGGTGGCCTTGAGCGCGGCGGGGCCGTACCGGAGGGCGACCAGGCCGGCCAGCAGCAGGCCCGCGGTGATGAAGCGGGCTCCGGCGGAGAGGAACGGCGGCATGGTCTCGACGACGATCCGGATGCCGAGGTAGGTCGAACCCCAGACGACGTAGACGAGGGCCAGCGCGGTCCAGACGGCGCCGGTGATCCTTCGCCGCGCGGCGGCGGCCGGTCTGCTGTCCGCGGTCGGACTTGATGTGCGCATGGCCGAATCCTACGGTCGTTGGCCTATGCAGGCTTCTGGATTCCCTCGGCGTCTCAGTCCTTGATCGAGCGGGTTGCTCGGCTCGCCGGGCGGCTCCCGTACGGGGGCCTGCGCGAGCGCCCCGTAAGCGGCGTCGGTAAGGCGCGGGATCGGGGCTCCGCCCTGATCCCGCGCCTCGAACGCCGGCGGGGCCGGAAAGGCCCCCGGCGCGGGCTCGGAGGGGTGGCGGCGGGGGTGGGCGGGCCTCGGGGGTTACTTCAGGCCCGCGCCGCACAGGGGGAGGACCGCTGTGCGGCCCTGGAGGGGGTGCTCCTCCACGGCCGGCGCGGCGCCCAGTAGCAGGGTGCCGTTGCCGACGGGGAGAACCAGGACCTCCGGCAGGCGTCCGCCCAGTTCTTCCCAGATCTCGTACACGTACGTCTTCGTGCCGTGGAGGAAGCAGGGGGTGAACACATGGCTCGCGTAGAAGACCCCGGGCTCGTCGGCGGCCTCCCGGGCCGCGGCGGCGGCGGGTTCGCGGCCGCCCGGGACGACCCGTACGACCGCACCGTGGGCCCGCATCCGATCCATCTTCCTCTCGGACGTGCCCTCGGGCACGAAAACTTCACAATCGAGCCCGGCCCGGGCGCAGTACGCCGCCACCGCCGCCCCCGCGTTGCCGCTGCTG
Organism: Streptomyces sp. NPDC055254; assembly: GCF_053606025.1. Taxonomy (NCBI): domain Bacteria; kingdom Bacillati; phylum Actinomycetota; class Actinomycetes; order Kitasatosporales; family Streptomycetaceae; genus Streptomyces; species Streptomyces sp. NPDC055254. The sequence goes on from NZ_JBSGQV010000038.1 coordinate 14,583, forward strand.
TCCGCGACCACCCGCTCCGGGGCCGGCCGCCGGGCCAGCTCCGCGAGCATCACCGCCCCCCGGTCCTTGAAGGAGAGGGTCGGCATCAGGAAGTCGAGCTTGGCGTGAATCCGCTCCACCATCGGGACCAACGGAGTGTGCCCCTCCGCCAGGGTCACGGAGAACGCCCCCGGCAGCGGGAGCGCGGGGGCGTACCGCCACAAGGAACGGGGCCCGGTGGCCGGTTCGAGGGCGATGGCCGGATCCGGCGTGAAATCGAGGTCCCACGGGCCGGCGCAGACCGGGCAGCACCAGGGTGCCGTCCGGACGTCCGCGCGGGTGCCGTCCTGCGGGCAGACGTAACCGGGGAGTGCGTGCGTCATGTGCGGAGCGCCTTTGCCCCATCATGGCCGGGGTGTGGCACGGATGTTACGCGCCCGCAGTCCTCTTGTGGGCGGCGCCAGGGGTGGGTCAACCTTTCGGTGGCGGCAGCCCGTTGGGTCATCTGCATTGTCATGCTCATGCCCTAAAGCTCCCGCCTCACCCCCCGCAGCGCACCACCTATCAGGAGGACACCTCACATGTCCGTGATGCGTCACACCCGCCGGAAAATCGCCGGCATCAGCGCGACCGCCGTCGTGGCCCTCGCGCTCGGCGCGGCCGCCTCGTTCCCCGCCTCGGCTGCCGACAGCGGCGCGCAGGGCGTCATCGAGAACGCAGGTGCCGCCGGTTCCATCTCCGGCAGCTACATCGTGACCCTGAAGGACTCCGCCGCCCGTTCCACCTCGGACAGCGGAAAGGCCGTCGCCAAGCGGTACGGCGCGAAGATCGACAAGACCTACAGCGCCGCCCTCAACGGCTACTCCGTCGAGGTCTCCGAGGCGCAGGCCAAGAAGCTCGCCGCCGACCCGGCGGTCAAGTCGGTCGCGCAGAACCGTGTCTTCACCGTCGACGCCACCCAGCCCAACCCGCCGTCCTGGGGCCTGGACCGCATCGACCAGCGGGCCCTGCCGCTGAACCAGAGCTACACCTACCCGGACAAGGCCGGCGAGGGCGTCACGGCGTACATCATCGACACCGGTGTCCGCATCACCCACGGCGACTTCGGCGGCCGTGCCTCGTACGGCTTCGACGCCGTCGACAACGACAACACCGCCCAGGACGGCCACGGCCACGGCACGCACGTCGCCGGCACCGTCGCCGGCGGGGCGTACGGCGTCGCCAAGAAGGCGAAGATCGTCGGCGTCCGCGTGCTCGACAACAACGGCTCGGGCACCACGGCCGGCGTCGTCGCGGGCATCGACTGGGTGACCCAGAACGCGGTCAAGCCGGCCGTGGCGAACATGTCGCTCGGCGGTGGCGCCGACGCCACCCTGGACGCGGCCGTGCGCAATTCCATAGCCGCCGGCATCACCTACGCGGTCGCGGCGGGCAACGAGTCCACCAACGCAAACACCAAGTCCCCGGCCCGCGTCGCCGAGGCCATCACCGTCGGCGCCACGACCAACACCGACGCCAAGGCCAGCTACTCGAACTTCGGCACCATCCTGGACATCTTCGCCCCGGGCTCCTCGATCGTGTCGGCGTGGAACACCAGCGACACGGCCACGAACAACATCTCCGGTACGTCGATGGCCTCCCCGCACGTCGCGGGCGCGGCCGCCGTCTACCTCTCGCAGAACCCCTCCAGCACCCCGGCCCAGGTCGGCACGGCGTTGGTGAACGCGGCCACCCCGAACGTGGTCGGCAGCCCGGGCACCGGCTCCCCGAACCGCCTGCTGTACATCGGTGACGGCGGTACCACCCCGCCCGGGAAGCGGTTCGAGAACACCGCCGACTACGCGATCAACGACAACGCCACGGTCGAGTCGCCGATCACCGTCAGCGGTGTCACCGGCAACGCCCCGGCGACCCTGAGCGTGCCGGTCGACATCAAGCACACCTACATCGGTGACCTCAAGGTCGACCTCATCGCCCCCGACGGCACCGTGTACATCCTGCACAACCGGTCCGGCGGCAGTGCGGACAACATCATCCGGTCCTTCACCGTGAACGCCTCCTCCGAGGTCGCGAACGGTGTCTGGAAGCTCCGGGTGAACGACAACGCGAACGTCGACACCGGCAAGATCGACTCATGGGCACTGCAGTTCTGATCGAGCGGAACTGAGCGCGCCGGACAAGGCCGTGCGTCCGGCCACGCGTACGGGACCGCGCACGGCACGGCGTACGGAGCGGTGAACAGGCGGGGGGGGGCCCCCACTTGGGTGGCCCCCCCGCCGGGCAAAAACGCAATAGATTGGCCAAACCCCCGTGTTGAGCCAAACCAAAGACAACCCCCCCCCAACCCCCC
>NZ_JBSGQV010000038.1:16921-68987 GCF_053606025.1 Streptomyces sp. NPDC055254
TCCGCCCGGACCGCTCCGGCCCGGACACGCCCGGGGGCCCGCCCACGCTAAGGGGCCCGCGCCGGGCACGGCGTCCGGCGCGGTGAACTGGGGGGGGCGACCGACATGTCGGTCGCCCCCGCTGCGTACCATTCGCGCATTCGTTCGCACTCCCCGTGATGGAGCCCAAACCCGTGAGCACCCCGCCGAGTCCGCCCCCCGGCCCGGGCCCCTCCTGGCCCCCGCCGTCCCCGCGGCCGGTGTGGGGCCCGCCGCCCGGGTACCAGCAGCCGGCGCTCAACGGGTTCGCGCTCGCCTCGCTCCTCGTGGGTCTGCTCTGCCTGCCGCCGCTCGGGGTCGTCCTCGCCGTCGTGGCCCTGGTGCAGATCGCGCGGAAGCGGGAGCGGGGAAGGGCGCTCGCGGTCACCGGCCTGGCGGTGTCCGTGGTGATGACGGGCGTGCTGGCCCTGACCGCCGGGCGGGTGGTGACGGCGGTCGGCGACCGGCTCGACCGGATGGGCGAGTACACCGATGTCGAGGGCGTCCTCGTGGACGTCGACGAGTTGGGCGCCGGCGACTGCTTCAACGTCCCGGGCGCGGACCTGCTGGAGGACCGGCCCCTGATGTACGAGGTCGACTGCGCCTCGCCGCACCACGCCGAGGTCACCCGCGCGGAGCGGCTGGGTCCCGAGCACGGGCCCGGGCCCGCGGGGGCGGACCGCGGGGCGGAGGACCTCTGCTGGCAGGCGCAGGACGAGTACGCGATGGACACCTGGGCGCTGCCCGCGCACGCCGAGATGTTCTACTACGCGCCCTCGCGCGACTCCTGGCGCCACGGGGACCGGCACCTGCTGTGCGTGATCGGCACCACGCGGGAGGAGCAGCGCGGCAGCCTGCGGCGGGACGCGGGCCTGCTGAAGCCGGAACAGGTGGCTTACCTGCGGGCGGCGAACGCCGCTGAGTTCGTCCTCGGGCGGCCCCCCGGGGGCGATGTGGACGACACGCTGGACGAGCACCGAGGCTGGGCGCGCGAGGTCCACGCGGCGCTGCGCGAGGAGGCGCGGACGCTGGAGCGGGACCGGACGCGGCCCGGGCTGGAGAAGGCGGTGCAGGCACGGCTCAAGGCGCTGGAGGCGGCCCTCGCGGACTGGCAGCGGGCCGCCCGGGCCACCACGGCCGCCGAGTTCGAGGAGAGGTGGGAGCGGGCGCTGGATGCGATGCCACTGGAGACGGAGCGGGACCTGCGCGGCGCGTACGGGCTGTCGACGACGGTGCCGCCGTGGATGGAGCCGTCCCCGGACGGGCCCGGGGGCCCGGTGGAGCCCGGGAGCCCGGGCGGCGGGCGGAGCGGAGGGCCCGGCCGGGGTCCCTCGACCGAGGCCGTGTGACGTCGTCGGGGTAACGCGCGGTAACGGGTTTGAGTGACCTGGCTTCATCACTTCGGGTGAAACTTTGGCCCTTGCTTGCGATGTACAACCGTCGGTTGCCAGGGTGTAGCTGTCTGTCAACCTGATGGGAGTAGCCAGTGACTTTCGGTGAGCAGCCGGCCTACCTGAGAGTGGCCGGGGATCTGCGACGGAAGATCGTCGACGGTTCTCTGCCCCCGCATGCGCGGCTCCCCTCGCAGGCCCGGATCCGGGAGGAGTACGGGGTCTCCGACACCGTGGCCCTGGAGGCGCGCAAGGTCCTCATGGCGGAGGGGCTGGTCGAGGGCCGGTCGGGGTCCGGTACCTACGTACGGGAGCAGCCCGTGCCGCGCCGGGTCGCGCGCGCCGGGTACCGCACGGGGGGCAGCTCCACACCCTTCCGGCAGGAGCAGGCGGACTCGGGCGCGCGCGGCACCTGGGAGTCGAACAGCGAGCAGGCGTGCGCGTCGGCGGAGATCGCCGCACGGCTCGGCATCGAGCCGGGCGAGCGGGTGATGCGGACGCGGTACGTCTTCCGCGACGCGGGGGAGGCGATGATGCTGTCGACCTCCTGGGAGCCGCTGGCCGTGACCGGCCGGACCCCCGTGATGCTCCCGGAGGAGGGGCCCCTGGGCGGCTCCGGGGTCGTCGACCGGATGGCCGCGATCGACGTGGTCGTCGACAACGTGGTGGAGGAGGTGGGCGCGCGGCCCGGCCTGGCGGAGGAGATCATGCTCCTCGGCGGTGTCCCGGGCCATGTGGTGCTGGTGATCGGGCGGACCTACTTCGCCTCCGGTCGGGCCGTGGAGACGGCCGATGTGGTGGTCCCGGCGGACCGCTACCGCCTGGCGTACCACCTCCCGGTGCGGTAGCCGGCGGTCGCGCACCCGGGCAGCGGGTGCGGCGCCGAGGTCGGGGCGGCGGAGGCGCAACCGCCCTGCTGCGCCGCGCAGTGACGGGTCGTCATGGACGGAGCCCGCGGTCCCGCGGTGGACCCGCGCCGCATGCGGGCGCGCCTGCCCGACGCCGTCGACCCGGCAGGTTTCGGCGCGATGGTGATCGCTTCCGCCGTCCCGCTCCCCGCCTCCTCCGGGGCTTTCGGCACGTGCACCCCGGCCCTCTCCCCGTGTCCCACGGCCGGAATCGCCCCCCTCCCGGGCCCGTTGGGCGCCCCGGGCCTCGACGCGACCTGCGGGGACCCCTGCCGCGCGGGGGAGGAGGGCGGCGCGCTCGTCCTGCCGGTGCCCTCGTGCGCCCGGGCCGAACCGGCGCGCGCTCGTGCTCGTACGCATGGCCTGATGCGTACGCCGTGCGGTACCTCTTCGTGAAAAACCGTATCCGCTCAGTAAATCTCGGGCGTAAGGTCGGGCATATGCGCACTGCGGTTTCCCGGGCAGGTACGTCGGCGGAGGGTGAAGCGCGATGAACGAAAGCGGTGCCCTGCTCTCGTGGCTGGTCATACGTCAGGACGACAACGGCAACCGCTACCGGGTGGGCCGGTACCCCACCCGGGCCGAGGCCCAGAAGGTCGCCGACAGCCTTGAGGACAGGGGACACAAGCAGCTCTACTGGGTCGAGCGGATCGGTCAGACCGCCACTACCAACTGAGCGCCGCGGCTTCCGGCGGCGCGGGCATAGGCTCCGCCCATGACTGTACGCGTGGTCGTGGGCGGAGCCCTTTGTCATGACGGTCGCCTGCTGGCGGCCCGCCGCAGTGCGCCCCCGGAGCTCGCCGGGCGCTGGGAGCTGCCCGGAGGGAAGGCCGAGCCGGGCGAGTCCGTACCCGACGCGCTGGTGCGCGAGCTGCGCGAGGAGCTCGGCGTGGAGACCGAGCCCCTGGAGCGGATCCCGGGCGAATGGCCGCTGAAACCCGGTCTCGTCCTGCACGTGTGGACGGCTCGGCTGCTCTCGGGTGAGCCGGCCCCGCTGGAGGACCACGACGAGCTGCGCTGGCTCGCGCCGGAGGAGCTGGAGTCGGTGGACTGGCTCGACCAGGACCGGCCCGCGGTCGCCGAAGCAGGCCGGCGCCTCCGGTCGCACGGGGGCGCATGACGCGCACGCTGTAGGCCGTTTGTGCCACAGTGCGCCGGTGGTGGGGGACGGGGTGGTACGACGCCCCGAATATCGGGTATGCCCCCATTAATCCCTATCTCGTCCTTATTTCGTCCCCGACGAACCGGACTGGGGTCACTGCTGGCCCGGGAAGTGATCGGCGTGATCGACACAGACGGCGAATCCGCCGAGTGGGCCTTCCCCGCCGAGCCCGGTGCCGTCCGCACCGCCCGCCAGGCCGTCCGCGGCACCTTGCTCGCCTGGGGCCTCGAAGCCGTCGGCGATGTGACCGTCCTGCTGGTCAGCGAGCTCGTCACGAACTCCCTGCGGTACGCCTCGGGCCCCATCGGCGTCCGCCTGGTGCGGCCCAATCCGGCCGCCAACGGTACCCCCGGCGCCGCCGCCCTCCGCGTGGAGGTTTCGGATCCGCTTCCGGATCCGCCCCGCGAACGCGTCGCGCAACCCGACGACGAGGGAGGCCGGGGCCTCCATCTCGTCTCCGTCTCCTCGCAACGCTGGGGGACCCGGCACGGGAAGTCGGGCAAGACTGTGTGGTTCGAGTTGGCTCTTCCTGGTGAGTAACAAGAGGAAGGGTGGCGGGGAGGACCCCTCGGGCGGAGTCCGGGGGAGATCGCACGACATGGCTCGAAACGAACGAGACCGTGCTGTGATCGTGAACGCCGTGCCGTCCGGGGCCGTGGTGCTGAATACTTCGGTCATGGCCGGTCCGGTTGCGGTGAGCTGGAGGGGACGGTCGCGTGAGCGAGATACCTGCGCAGGCACATCGGGACGACGTGCCTGGGGAGACATGGCACGAGTCCCTGTGGCACAGCAGTCCACCTGGCTCGATATATGACTACATAAAGGTCGCATCCTTCTCGATCGGGCCGGACGGCCTCATCGACCAGTGGAGCCTGCGCGCCGAGGAACTCTTCGGCCTGACCTCGGCCCAGGCCGTGGGCCGGGACCCGGTCGACGCCTTCATGCCGCCCGAGCTGCGGGCCGACGGGCACCGCCGGGTCGCCGAGATCCTCGACGGCAAGGAATGGACGGGCCTGATCCCCTTCCGTATCCCGGGCGGGGGCGGCGCGCACGGAGTGGCCGAGATCTATGTGATGCCCACCCAGACCGAAGCCGCCGAGCGGGCCGCGCTCTGCGTCGTCGTGGACGTCCGCGCGCTGCGGCGCATCGAATCCGATCTGGCGGCCTCACAGGCCATATTCGGTCAATCACCCTTCGGGTTCCTGCTTTTCGGCACCGACCTCACCGTGCAGCGGGCCAACCGCCGTTTCGCCGCCGTCTTCGGCGGCGCCGCGGAGGAGCACCGGGGCCGCACCGTGCACGACTACCTGCCCGCGCACGAGGCCGACCGGATGGCCGACGCGCTGCGCCGGGTGCTGGAGACCGGGGAGTCGGTCACCGACCTGCGGATCACCGGTGCCACCCCGCGCAGCCGGGACGACCGCCACTGGTCGATCAACCTCTACCGCGTGCACGGCGGCACCGGCCGACCCATCGGGGTCGCCGGCATCGGCACCGACGTCACCCGCCGCCACCTCGCCGCCCGGGAGGCCGCCGGGGTCCGGCGCAACCTCGCCCTGCTCAACGAGGCCGGGCACCGCATAGGGAACTCCCTCGACCTGGAGACCACGGCCCGGGAACTCCTCGACGTGACCGTGCCCGGCTTCTGCGACCTGGCCGCCGTCGACCTGTACCAGGGGCTGCTGCTCGGCGACGACGACCGCCCCGCCCGGCCGCAGGGCCCCGGGGTGCCGTCGCTGCCGCCCGGACTGGGCTCCGGACGCCGGCCCTCGGCGCCGCTGCGCCGGGTCGCCTTCTCCTCGGCCGTCTCCGACGCCCCCCTGTCGGGGCCGGGCGCCCTGGTCTGCGTGGGGGAGGTCCACCGCTACCCGGCGGCGTCCCCCGGCGCGCTCGCGCTGCGCACCGCGCGGCCCCGCCTGATCGAGGGCGGCGGACCGGAGGACCTCGTGCAGTCCACCCTGGTGGTGCCGATGGTCGCCCACGACACGGTGGTCGGCCTCGCGCAGTTCTCCCGTACCAAGGGCAGCGAGCCCTTCGGCGAACGGGACCGTGCCGTTGCCGTGGAGCTGGCCGCGCGGGCCGCCGTCTGCATCGACAACGCGCGGCTGTACCGCCGCGAGCACGAGCGGGCGCTGATACTGCAACGCAGCCTGCTGCCTCCGGGCGACCCGGAGGCGGCGGGGCTGGACATCGCCTGCCGCTACCTGCCGGGGAACGCCGCGACGGAGGTCGGCGGGGACTGGTTCGACGTCATCGAGCTGCCCGGCCACCGTACGGCGCTGGTCGTCGGCGATGTGATGGGCCGCGGGCTGCGGGCCGCCGTGGCGATGGGTGAACTGCGGACCGCCGTACGGACCCTGGCGCTGCTGGACCTCGAACCGGCGGAGGTGCTGACCGCGCTGGACGAGATCGCCCGCGGGCTCGGCGCCCCCGGCGGATCCCAGCAGGCGTCGCGCGCGGCCCTGCACTCCCGCGACGCGGACCGCTCGGAGGTGTACCTCGCCACCTGCGTGTACGCGGTCTACGACCCGGTCACGCGGCGCTGCACGATCGCCAACGCGGGCCACATGCCGCCCGTACTGGTGGAACCGCCGGACGAGAGCGGTGAGCCGCGGCCCGCGCTGCTGCTGGAGGTGCCGCCCGGGATGCCGCTCGGGGTGGGCGGGGAGCCCTTCGAGGAGGTCGAGGTGGACCTGCCCGAGGGCGCGCTGCTGGCCCTGTACACGGACGGGCTGGTGGAGTCCCGCGACCACCCCCTGGAGGAGGGGCTGCGCGGACTGCGGGAGGCGCTGACCGATCCGGTCCGGCCGCTGGAGGACGTGTGCGACCACGTGCTGAACACGCTGGACACCCGGCACGGGGAGGACGACATCGCGCTGCTGATGGCACGGGTGCAGGGGCTGCCGCAGGACGCGGTGGGCGACTGGCAACTGCCGCGCGAGGCCCGCTCCGTGGGGCGGGCACGGGAGCTGGCGCGGACCAAGCTGCCGGCCTGGGGCCTGGACGGGCTGCTGGACACCACCGAGCTGCTGGTCAGCGAGCTGGTGACGAACGCGCTGCGGTACGGGGAGGGCGAGATCAGGCTGCGGCTGCTGCTGGACCGGACGCTCGTGTGCGAGGTGTGGGACGCCAACCTGGCGCAGCCGCGCCGGCGGCGGGCCCGTGACACCGACGAGGGCGGGCGGGGGCTCCAGCTGGTGGGCCTGCTGTCGGCGGGCTGGGGCACGCGGCGGACCCACCGGGGGAAGACGGTGTGGTTCGAACTGCCGCTGCCCGGCGCGGCGGCGGAGGCGGTGGCCGAGCTGTCGGCGGAGCAGCTCTTGAGCATGTACGGCTGACCGCCCGCCCCCTCGGACGGGCGGCGCCGAGGAGCCGGGTCCCGCGCGGGACCCGGGCGGCGCCCCGGCCCCTGCGCCTCGAACGCCCGCCGGGGCCGCAGGCGCGCTCAGGCCGCGCGGCCCTGCTTGAGGGCCGCGAGCCTGGCCTCGATCTCCGAGGTCTTGCCCAGGTCCTCCAGGGACTCGAACTGCGCGTCCAGCGAGGACGCGGCCAGCTCCTGCTTGCCCAGGGCCATGGCCTCCTCGCGGCGGACCTTCTCCTCGAAGCGGTTCAGGTCGCTCGTCGGGTCCATCAGGTCGATGCTCTTCACCGCGTCGGTCATCGTGTTCTGCGCCTGCGCCGTCCTGGCACGGGCCACCAGCTCGTCCCGCTTCGCCCGGAGTTCCGTCAGCTTGTCCTTCATCGAGTCGAGGCCCGACTTGAGCCTGTCGACGACCTCTGTCTGGGCGGCGATCGTCGGCTCCGCCGTCTTCGCCTCCTTCTCCGATTGGATCTGCCGGCCCAGCGCCACCTTCGCGAGGTTGTCGAACGTGTCGGCGCTCCCGGCGTCCCCGGCCGCCCCCGACGCCCGCAGCTCGTCCGCCTTCCTGCTCGCCGCGAGGGCCTTCGCGCCCCACTCGGCAGCCGCCTCCACGTCCTCCTCGTGGTCCGCCTCCAGCATCCGCAGGTTGCCGATCGTCGTCGCGACGGCCTGCTCCGCCTCCGAGATGTTGTTCGTGTAGTCGCGGATCAGCTGGTCCAGCATCTTCTGCGGGTCCTCCGCCTGGTCCAGCAGCGCGTTGATGTTGGCCTTGGCGAGCTGGGTGACGCGGCCGAGGACGGTCTGCTTGCTCATGACGGTCGTCTCCTGGTGAGGGATGGAGGGGTGGGTCTGTCACGGGTGGCGCGGTTCAGAAGCGGCCGCCGCCGCCCATCCGGCCGCGCGTCCCGCCGCCGCCGAAGGAGCCGGGCCCGCCGCCTCCGCCGAAGCCTCCCCCGAAGCCCCCGCCGCCCCCGAAACCGCCGAAGCCGCCCCCGCCGGCGCCCCGCAGGATCTCGCCGAGGATGATCCCGCCGAGTACGGCGCCGCCCCGGCCGCCGCCGGCGCTCCGGCCGCCGTAGGGGTCCTGGAACCCCCGTACGTCCTGTTCCGCCAGCTGCTGGGCCTGCCGCCCCAGGGAGTCCGCCTGCTGGGCCTCCGTTAGGGCGCCCGCCGGGTCGGTGCCCGCCAGGGCCACCGCCCGCTCCAGCCGCCGGCCGGCCTCGGCCAGCCGGGTGCGGGCCTGGCTGCCGACCGCGCCCCGGCTGGTGGTGATGTAGTCGGTGGCCGCCCCGATGGCGCTGCGGGCCGACAGCATGGCCTGGTCGAGCAGGGCCGCGGCCCGCTGCCGGCCCGATTCCCGCTCGCGCGCCCCGGCCAGCGCCGCGTCGAGGGCCGCGTCGGCCTCCTCGACGCGCCGCAGGGCGTCGATCGGGTCGTACCGGCCCGCCGCCTGCTCCTGCCGTACGTCGGCCAGTACCGCCTCGGCCCGGCCGATCCGGCCGCGCAGGTCCGCCGTCGAGGTGCCGTCCGCGGTGCCGCTGAGCAGCCCGCTCGCGTCCGCGAGGTCGGTCTCCGTCTCGTTCAGCGCGCCCGGCAGCCTGCCGGCCGCCTCCGCCAGCTCCTGGGCCCGCCGCTCGACGGCGTCGACCAGCGTCGCGGCCTGGTCCACCGCGCTCTCGGCGGCCCGTACGTGCACGGCCGCCCGGCCGTTGTCAGCGCCGTCCAGGGCCGTGCGGGCCTGCCCGAGGTTGGTCGTCGCGAAGAGCAGCCGGTCCTCGGCCTGCTCGGCGTTGGAAGCGACGGGCGCGGAAGCCGAGTCCGCGTACCGGCCCGTCAGCGCCGTCAGGGTCGCCTCCGCCGTGGTGGTGCGCCCGGTCAGGGCCCGGACGTGCTCCTCGACGGTCGCCAGGGCCTGCGGGGCGTTCTTCTCCAGGTCCCGCAGCCGGTCGAAGGCGGCCGACTCGGAGTCGAGCCGCCGGTTGGCTTCGGCGCAGCGGGCGACGATCTCGTCGAGCATCCGGCGCCGGGTGGCGTCGTCCTCCGGGTAGGCGTCGTCGAGCTGCTGGCGCAACCGGAAGGCATGGGTCAGCTCGTCCTTGGCGAACTCAAGGGCCCGGGTGAACGGACCGACCGTGTCCTCGCCGAACTGCGCCGAGGCGAAACCGAGTTCCTCGGTGCTGGTGCGCACCGCGTCGTCGGTCCGCACCAGCAGCTCCTTGGCCCGGCCGTCGAGCTCCGGCAGCGGGAGCCGGGTCGTCGGCGCCCCGTCGCCGCCCCAGCCCTGCCCGGTCGTCGTACCGCGCCCATCGCCGCCCTTGCGCTTGCGGCGGGTGTACGCGTACGCCGCGAGGGCGCCGGCGGCCCCGACCACGACCACCGGGAGCACGAAGTCCCCCGCCCCGCTCCGGCCGCTCGCCCCGCCGCCCGGGTCGGCCGGGCCGGGGGTGATGGCGGGCACGGGTACGGGCTGCCCTGCGAGCACGGCGGAGTAGCCGTTCGCGGCGCCGATCGCCGCGCCCGCCCAGTCGTTCTGCCGCAACGCCGGCTCGACCGCGGTCCGGGCGACGTCCGCGAGCTGCTGTTCGGTGAGTCCGGAGTCGACGGCGGCCGAGTAGGCGTACTGCCGGTCGCCGGTCGCCACGGCCAGCAGGACGTCGTTCTGGCCCAGGCCGTTCTTCTCCGCGGTGGCGTCGGCCCAGCTCTGGGCGGAGCGCCCGGAGAAATCGCGCACGTACGCCACGAAGAGCTGGATCCGCCGGTCGGCGTACAACGCGCCGAGCGCGTCGGTGACGGCGCCCTCGCGGTCGCCGAGCGCGCCGACCCGGTCGGTGATCTGCCCCTGCCGCGCGAGGGCGACCGGATCGTCGGCCCGCGCGGTCGGCGCCCCGGCCACCGCCTGACCGCCGAGCGCCAGCAGCCCGGCGGCCAGGGCGAGCGCGGCCCGTACGGATACGCCGGCGGCGGTGCGCCGTTGCGTCCTGCTTCTCGGCGGAATCACATCTCGGAGGTTATGGGTGCATTCATCCCCTCGCACCCGGAGCGACCCGGCGCCCGCCGCCGGGGCCCGCGCCCGGCAGTGCGCCGGGACCACGGGCCCCGCAGGGCGAGAGAAGGGCCCTAGCGCTGTGAGTCCGACCGGCGGCCGATCTTGCTGCCCAGCCAGACCAGCGGGTCGTACGTGCGGTCCACCGCCCGCTCCTTCAGCGGGATCAGCGCGTTGTCGGTGATCTTGATGCCCTCGGGGCAGACCTCCGTGCAGCACTTGGTGATGTTGCAGTAGCCCAGTCCGTGCTCCTCCTGGGCCGTGCGCTTGCGGTCCAGGCCCGCCTCCGCCGCCGCGTCCAGGGGATGCATGTCGAGCTCGGCCACCCGCATCAGGAAGCGCGGCCCCGCGAAGGCGCTCTTGTTCTCCTCGTGGTCACGCACCACGTGGCAGGTGTCCTGGCACAGGAAGCACTCGATGCACTTGCGGAACTCCTGCGAGCGCTCCACGTCCACCTGCTGCATCCGGTACGCGCCCGGCGCCACCCCCTCCGGCGGCACGAAGGCCGGCACCTCGCGCGCCTTGCGGTAGTTGAAGGACACGTCCGTGACCAGGTCGCGGACGATGGGGAAGGCGCGCAGCGGGGTGATCGTGATCGTCTCGGCCCGCTCGAAGGTGGACATCCGGGTCATGCACATCAGCCGGGGCCGGCCGTTGACCTCCGCGCTGCACGAGCCGCACTTGCCGGCCTTGCAGTTCCAGCGCACCGCGAGGTCCGAGGCCTGTGTCGCCTGGAGCCGGTGGACGATGTCCAGGACCACCTCCCCGTCGTGCACCTCGACGGTGAAGTCCCGCAGCTCCCCGCCCTCCGCGTCGCCCCGCCAGATCCGGAAGCGTGCGTCGTAGGTAGTCACTCGTAGAGCTCCTCTTCGGCGAGGTACTTGACCAGCTCTTCCTTCTCGAACAGCGCGAGCAGGTCGGGGCGGATGGGATCGGTGCGGGTCCGGACCAGGACGATCCGGTCGGCCGCCGGGTCGGACGGCGCCGGGTCCACCGGCCGGCACAGCAGGTTCACCGGGCGCCAGCTCCGCTCCATCGACGGGCAGTCCTCGCGGGTGTGCCCGCCGCGGCTCTCGGTGCGCTCCAGGGCGGCGCGCGCCACGCACTCGCTGACCAGCAGCATGTTCCGCAGGTCCAGCGCCAGGTGCCAGCCCGGATTGAACTGGCGGTGCCCCTCGACACCGGCCCGTGAGGCCCGTTCGCGCAGGCCCGCGAGCTTCTGCAGGGCCTCGGCCATCTCGCCCTCGCGGCGGATGATGCCCACCAGGTCGTTCATGGTCGTCTGGAGCTCCTGGTGCAGCGTGTACGGGTTCTCCGCGCCTTCGGCCGCGTGGAACGGAGCCAGCGCCTCCGCGGCCGCCGCGTCGATCTGCGCCTGGGGCACGGCCGGGCGGGCGGCCGGCGAGGCCGCGTACCGGGCCGCGTGCAGCCCGGCCCGCCGGCCGAAGACCAGCAGGTCGGAGAGGGAGTTCCCGCCGAGCCGGTTGGAGCCGTGCATACCGCCCGCGACCTCGCCGGCCGCGAAGAGCCCGGGCACCCCGACGGTGGCGGCGGTGTCGGAGTCGACGGCGATCCCGCCCATCACGTAGTGGCAGGTCGGGCCGACCTCCATCGGCTCCGCCGTGATGTCCACGTCCGCCAGCTCCTTGAACTGGTGGTACATGGACGGGAGCCGCCGCTTGATCCGCTCGGCCGGCATCCGCGTGGACACGTCCAGGAACACCCCGCCGTGCGGGGAGCCCCGGCCCGCCTTCACCTCGGCGTTGATGGCCCGCGCCACCTCGTCGCGCGGCAGCAGCTCGGGCGGGCGCCGGTTGTGGTCCGGGTCCTCGTACCAGCGGTCGCCCTCCTCCTCCGACTCGGCGTACTTCTCCTTGAAGACGTCGGGAACGTAGTCGAACATGAACCGCGCGCCCTCGCTGTTGCGCAGCACCCCGCCGTCGCCGCGCACCGATTCGGTGACGAGGATGCCCTTCACGGAGGGCGGCCAGACCATGCCGGTGGGGTGGAACTGCACGAACTCCATGTTCAGCAGCGGCGCGCCGGCGAGCAGGGCCAGTCCGTGCCCGTCGCCCGTGTACTCCCAGGAGTTGGAGGTCGTCTTGAAGGACTTGCCGATCCCGCCCGTGGCCAGCACGACCGCCGGGGCCTCCAGGACGAAGAAGCGGCCGGACTCGCGCTCGTAGCAGAACGCGCCCGCGACGCGGGAGTCCGCGTCGGAGCCGCCGTCGGGCCCGGTCTTGAGGACCCTGGTGACGGTGCACTCCTGGAAGACCTTGAGCCGGGCCTCGTGGTCCCCGTACTGCGCGAAGTCCGCCTGCTGGAGGGCGACGATCTTCTGCTGGAGGGTGCGGATCAGCTCCAGGCCGGTGCGGTCGCCGACGTGCGCCAGACGCGGGTACTCGTGCCCGCCGAAATTGCGCTGCGAGATCCTCCCGTCGGGCGTGCGGTCGAAGAGGGCGCCCCAGGTCTCCAGCTCCCAGACCCGGTCGGGTGCCTCCTTGGCGTGCAGCTCGGCCATCCGCCACTGGTTGAGGAACTTGCCCCCGCGCATGGTGTCCCGGAAGTGCACCTGCCAGTTGTCGCCCTCGTTGACGTTGCCCATGGAGGCCGCGATCCCGCCCTCCGCCATCACCGTGTGGGCCTTGCCGAAGAGGGATTTGCAGATCACGGCGGTACGGGCACCCCGCTCCCGGGCCTCGATCGCGGCCCGCAGTCCGGCGCCGCCCGCGCCGACCACGACCACGTCCCACTGCTGCCGGTCGACTTGAGCCATGTCAGAAGATCCTCGGGTCGGTGAAGGCGCCGCTGGCCAGCAGGTAGACGTAGAAGTCGCACGCGGCCACGCTGATCAGCGAGGCCCACGCCAGTTGCATGTGGCGGGTGTTGAGCCGGCTGACCCAGCCCCACAGCCGGTAGCGCACCGGGTGCTTCGAGAAGTGCTTGAGCCGGCCGCCCATGATGTGCCGGCAGGAGTGGCAGGACAGCGTGTAGGCCCAGATCAGCGCGATGTTGACCAGGAACAGCAGGGTCCCGAGGCCCATGTGGCCCCACGCGTAGTGCTCGTCGCGGAAGGTCAGCACCGTGTCGTAGGTGAGGATGCCCGCGACCGGCACCGCCGCGTAGAAGAAGTACCGGTGCATGTTCTGGAAGATCAGCGGGAAGCGGGTCTCGCCGGTGTACTTCGTGTGCGGCTCGGCGACCGCGCAGGCGGGCGGCGAGGCCCAGAAGCCCCGGTAGTAGGCCTTGCGGTAGTAGTAGCAGGTCAGCCGGAAGCCGAGCGGGAAGACCAGGATCAGCAGTGCGGGGGACAGGCCCCACCAGCTGCCGACGAGGTCCCAGTTGGGGCCGCCGCGCATCTCCTGGCAGTTCTCGGCGAGGCACGGGGAGTAGAACGGGGAGACGTACGGGGCCGCGTAGTAGTCGGCGTTCGCGAAGGCCCGCCAGGTCGAGTACACGATGAAGGCGAGCAGCCCGGCCGCGGTGCCGGCGGGGGCCAGCCACCACCGGTCGGTGCGCAGGTGCCCGGCAGTGATCGCGGCCCGGGAGGCGTCGTGGACGCCGCCGGGCCGCTGCTGGGGTCGTTCCGTACCTGTGGCCAAAGGGGACTCCGGGTGGAGTGATGAGGGGTGGCCCAGGAGGCCCGGCCGCGTGGGCGGCCGGGCCCGATGGGTGGAGCGTGGACGTCGGGGGCCGGTACCGGCCCGTCAGGGGGCGCGACGGTCGCGGGCGCCCAGGCCCTCGTCGTCGGAGTCGGTCCACAGCGTGCTGTCGTACGGCGTGTCCGGGACGGTCACCATCCGGGACGGCTCCGGCGCGGACCCCGGTGCCGCGCCCGCCGGTCTTCCTCCGGCCTGCCGCTCCAGCTGTTCGACCTTGCGCGTCAGCTCGTCCAGGTTGCGCCGTACGGCGTTCAGATCGTCTTGCAGGGACATGATTTGCCCTCACTTCCGCAGGGTGCGGTGGCAGCGCTCATGTGCGCCTGCGAGTGTCGCGCCTCACGTCCCCGGTTGTGAAGGGATGTGCGGCTATTGCGAGCGCGCAGGCGCGAATCGTGCGCCCCTCCCCGCCCCATTCTCATCCCTCCCCCGGGGGAACTGCCATCGCCACGCAAGCGGGATTGGTCCGCACGGGTGGGGTTCGCGGCGTGGCGCGAACCGGCTGCGGGGGGTCCGGCGGGGCTTCGCTTTCAGTGGGTTTCCGGCAACCGGTGTGATCAGCTCCATATACCGCCGGACGTGATCATGCTTCCCCCACGCCCCGCCCCGGAGGTACCACCCATGTCCCAGAGAAGGCGCAGGTCCTTGGCGCTCCTGACCTCGGGAGTCCTCGCGCTGCCACTGCTCACGGGCTGCGGCGCGGGTGACGACGAGGGCGGCCCGGCCGCGGCCGGACCGGACATCGCGACGACCGCCCGCGACAAGGTCGCCGACGGGGGCGTGCTGCGCTGGGCGGTGGACACCCTCCCCCCGACGCTGAACACCTTCCAGGCCGACGCCGACGCCACCACGGCGCGGATCGCCGGGGCCGTGCTGCCGCACCTCTTCGTCCTGGACGCCAAGGGGCGCCCCGTGGCCGATCCGCACTACCTGGAGAAGGCCCGGATCGTCGAGCGGGAGCCCAAGCAGGTCGTCCTGTACAAGCTGAACCAGCAGGCGGTGTGGAGCGACGGCCGCGAGATCGGCGCCGCCGACTTCGTCGCGCAGTGGCGGGCGCTGAGCGGCAAGGACTCGGCGTACTGGACCGCGCGCAACGCGGGGTACGAGCGGATCGAGAAGATCGAGCGGGGCAAGACGGACCTGGAGGTCAAGGTCACCTTCGCCAAGCCCTACGCCGACTGGCGCTCCCTCTTCAGCCCGCTCTACCCCAAGCAGGTCACCGGCACCCCGGACGCCTTCAACGAGGGCGCCCGGGGCGCCCTCAAGGTCACCGCCGGACCCTTCGCGCTCGGGGCGATCGACAAGAAGACCGGCACCGCGGCCCTGACCCGCAACCCCCGCTGGTGGGGACAGCCCGCGAAGCTCGACACCCTGGTACTGACGGCGGTGCCGCGGGCCGAGCGGCCGTCGGCGCTGGCCGCGGGCCGTGTCGACCTGGCGGAGATCGACCGCGGCGGCGCCGACCGGATCGCGCTGGCCCGGCGCGAAGCAGCGAAGCGGGGCGCCGCCGGCGCGAACGGCGCCCCCGCCCACGGTCCGGGCGCCGCGCTGACCCCGGCGCAGGCCACCCTGTCCTGGGCCATCGCCTTCGGCGCGGACGAGGACAAGGCCGAGGCGGAGAGGGAGAGCCGCCGCAAGCACATCGAGTCGGTGAAGCGCTACGCCGACGAGCAGGCCGCCCTGCGCACCTTCACGGTCCGCAAGTCCCTGGAAGGGGCCTACACCCAGCTCGCCCTGAACGGGGCCTCCGGACCGCTCGCGGACGAGCGCGTGCGCCGGGCCGTGGCCCGCGCCCTGGACCGCAAGGCGCTGGCCGAGATCGTGCTCAAGCCGCTCGGCCTGCCCGCCAAGCCGGTCGGCAGCCACGTGGCGCTCGCCGGGCAGCAGGCGTACTCCGACAACAGCAACGCCCTCGGCGGGCAGGACACCCAGGCGGCCCGGGCACTGCTCGCCGACGCGGGCTGGCGCCCGGGTGGCAAGCTCACCGAGCCCGCCGGCGCCAAGGCGGGCGCGGAGGCCGAGAGCGGGACGCAGGACGACGGGAAGACCCCGTCCGGCCCGGGCACCGGCGATGACGGCCTCTACATCGTCGGCCAGGACGACGAGCGCAACGGCGACCTGCGCTCGACGACCGTGAACCTGTCCCCGGCGGTCCGCGCCGGCGCGGCGGCCGGCGTACGGGGCGCCCGCGCCGAGGACCCCGCCGGGGCGCACCTCCCGGGCGGCCCGGCGGACGGTCTCGGCGACCCGGCGGACGGCCTCGACGGCGAGATCGTCGACGCCGACGCCTTCGCCCCGGGCGCCCGGCCGGAGCAGACCTCACCGGTCCTGGCCCCGGCCCCCTTCGCGGCCGAGCAGGAGGCCGCACTCCTCGCCCAGGCCGACGCGGCCGACGGCGCCGACGGCAAGCGCGCCCCGGCCCGCGACGGGGAGGCCTCGGAGCCGCCGAAGGGCTCACCGGCCCCGGCCGAGCAGGCCGCTCGTACCTCCGGTGCCATGCTGGCCAAGGACGGCAAGGCGCTGAACCTCCGCTTCGTCCTCCCGGCGGGCCCCGGCTCGGAATCGCTGCGCGCGGTCGGCGAGCGCATCGGCCGGATGCTCCAGAAGGTCGGCGTGCGGACCGAGATCACCAAGGTGGCCGACGACAGCTTCTTCAAGGACCACATCGCGTCGGGCCAGTACGACCTGGCGCTCTACTCCTGGCCGGCGAGCGCCTACCCCGCCACCGACGCCCGGCCCATCTTCGCCAAGCCGGAGCCCGCCGCCGACGGCTCGCTCCTCGTCGAACAGAACTACACCCGGGTCGGCACCGACCACATCGACCAGCTCTTCGACCAGGCCGTCGGCGAGCTGGACGAGGAGCAGTCGCGCGAGCTGGTCCGCAAGGCGGACGCCCGGATCTGGGCCGCCGCCGGGTCGATCCCGCTCTACCAGCGGCCGGAGCTGGTGGCCGTCAAACCGGCCCTGGCCAACGCCGGAGCCTTCGGTCTGGGCGCCCCCCGCTACCAGGACATCGGCTGGAAGAAGGCACCGGCCGCCAAGGGCAAGAAGAAGTAGACCGGGAGAAGAAGTGGTGACAAAGCGGGGACTGTCAGGTTGACCCGCGGGTCACAACCTCAGAAGTGACTCAAGTTCCTTGCCCGCCGGGGACCCCGGCGGGCAAGGTCGTGCATACCCATTGACCCGTGTGAACACTGGTCGGACCGAGGGCTCGCGCACCCCACCCCGCGCTCGCTCCTCCTCAGTCGTCCGGCCCCTTGACAGACCCCCCGGCAGGCGGTTCCCGCTGCGCGACGTACCATGGGGTAAGGCCGTGGCAGGTTTTCCGCCCGGTCGAGGCGCGCGTGCCGGACCGTACGCGACGCCATCCACGATCCCGGGAGAAGCGCCGAAGTGCCCACGCGCCACGACATCCGTAACGTCGCCATCGTCGCCCACGTCGACCATGGCAAGACGACCATCGTCGATGCCATGCTCAAGCAGGCCGGTGCCTTCGCCGCCCACCAGCACCTCGACGACCGCATGATGGACTCGAACGACCTGGAGCGTGAGAAGGGCATCACGATCCTCGCCAAGAACACGGCGGTGAAGTACCACCCCAAGGACGGCGGGGCCCCGATCACGATCAACATCATCGACACCCCCGGCCACGCCGACTTCGGTGGTGAGGTCGAGCGCGGTCTGTCGATGGTGGACGCGGTCGTCCTGCTGGTGGACGCCTCCGAGGGTCCGCTGCCCCAGACCCGTTTCGTCCTGCGCAAGGCCCTGCAGGCGAAGATGCCGGTCATCCTCTGCATCAACAAGACCGACCGCCCGGACTCCCGGATCGACGAGGTCGTCAACGAGACGTACGACCTGTTCCTGGACCTGGACGCGGACGAGGACCAGATCGAATTCCCGATCGTCTACGCCTGCGGCCGTGACGGCGTGGCCTCGCTGACCAAGCCGGAGGACGGCACCGTCCCCGCGGACAGCGACAGCCTGGAGCCGTTCTTCTCCACCATCCTGGAGCACGTCCCCGCCCCGGTGTACGACGAAGAGGCGCCCCTCCAGGCCCACGTCACCAACCTGGACGCCGACAACTTCCTCGGCCGCATCGCGCTCGTCCGCGTCGAGCAGGGCGAGCTGCGCAAGGGCCAGACCGTCGCGTGGATCAAGCGCGACGGCAGCATCTCCAACGTCCGCATCACCGAGCTGATGATGACCGAGGCGCTCACCCGCAAGCCGGCCGAGGTGGCGGGCCCGGGCGACATCTGCGCGGTGGCCGGTTTCCCCGAGATCATGATCGGCGAGACCCTGGCCGACCCGGAGAACCCGATCGCGCTCCCGCTGATCTCGGTGGACGAGCCGGCGATCTCCATGACGATCGGCACCAACACCTCCCCGATGGTCGGCCGCGGCGGCAGCGGCAAGGGCGCGGACGCCAAGTCCGCGGTCAAGGACCGCAAGGTCACCGCCCGCCAGGTCAAGGACCGTCTGGACCGCGAGCTGGTCGGCAACGTCTCGCTCCGCGTCCTCGACACCGAGCGTCCCGACGCCTGGGAGGTCCAGGGCCGCGGTGAGCTCGCGCTCGCCATCCTGGTCGAGCAGATGCGCCGCGAGGGCTTCGAGCTGACCATCGGCAAGCCGCAGGTGGTCACGCAGGAGATCGACGGCAAGGTGCACGAGCCGGTCGAGCGCATGACGATCGACGTGCCCGAGGAGCACATGGGCGCCGTCACGCAGCTCATGGGCGTCCGCAAGGGCCGCATGGACAACATGTCGAACCACGGCTCCGGCTGGGTGCGCATGGAGTTCGTCGTCCCGTCCCGCGGCCTGATCGGCTTCCGTACGGAGTTCCTGACGGGCACGCGCGGTACCGGTATCGCCCACTCGATCCACGAGGGCCACGAGCCGTGGTTCGGCCCGCTGGTGACCCGCAACAACGGTTCGCTGGTCGCGGACCGCGCGGGTTCGGTGACGCCGTTCGCGATGATCAACCTGCAGGAGCGCGGTGTCCTGTTCACCGACCCCGGCACCGAGGTGTACGAGGGCATGATCGTCGGCGAGAACTCGCGCTCCGACGACATGGACGTGAACATCACCAAGGAGAAGAAGCTCACCAACATGCGTGCGGCTTCGGCGGACAACACGGAGAACGTGATTCCGCCGCGCAAGCTCTCCCTGGAGCAGTCCCTGGAGTTCTGCCGCGACGACGAGTGCGTCGAGGTGACCCCGGAGGCCGTCCGCATCCGCAAGGTCGTCCTGGACCAGAAGGAGCGCTCGCGCACCGCGTCGCGCGCCAAGTCCGGCAAGTAGCGAACCCGGCCCGCTCAAGCCCCGCTTGGGCGGTGGCCGACGCCCGGCGCGTTGGCTGAAACACCGTGGAACACAGCAGCCCCTCCCGTCACGTACTCCGTGGCGGGCAGGGGTTGTTCGCTTCTGTCAAGCGGATTATTGCGTTCAGGTGTCCGCATACCGACCGTGACACTCCGGAAGTTGAGCTAACCGTCCGTTTCGCACGTGTCTGTCTCCTATCTGTTTGTCCGGATATCGGGTTTTCGCCGTGCGGTGATGTTGTGAAAACGAGACCACTTAAGTGTGGTTTACGGTCTGGGCGTCCCTGAGGATGGCTCCATTGAGCTCGGGTCAATGGGTCACGCGCTGTGGGGAGCGCCGACTCACGAGCACACACGACGGGGCCGGAATTCGCTGTCAGGGGTGTCAGCGATCACCGGACCCCTCACGTATCAACAGTGACTCCTGAGGAGGCAATTACCCATGCGCGGAGCAACGAGCGCCAAGTGGGTCGCGGGTGCCGTCATCGTGGCGATGGCAGCCACGGCTTGTGGTACCGGCAAGGACGACAGCGGCAGCAAGGCCGGCGGAAGCATCACGGTGGTGCTCGGCGAGCCGCAGCACGGCCTGGTGGGTCAGAACACCGCCGAGTCCGAGGGTGCCGAGGTTCTCAACGCCCTCTTCACCGGCCTGGTCCAGTACGACAACAAGACCAACGAGCCGCAGCTCGCGGTCGCCGAGTCCATCGAGACCACGGACTCGAAGGTCTGGACGATCAAGCTCAAGGACGGCTACACCTTCCACAACGGCGAGAAGGTCGACGCGCAGTCGTTCGTCCGCGCCTGGAACTGGGGTGCCAACCAGGCCAACGCCGCCGAGTCGCTGCCCTTCTTCGACAAGATCGAGGGCTCCGAGGAGCTGGCGCCGGGCAAGGACAAGCAGCCCACGGCCACTGAACTCAAGGGCCTCAAGGTCGTTGACGAGAAGACCTTCACCGTCACGCTGAAGGCTCCCTTCTCGCAGTTCAAGACCATGCTGGGCTACAACGCGTTCTACCCGCTGCCGAAGGCGTTCGAGGCCGACCCGAAGAAGTTCGGCGAGGCCCCGATCGGCAACGGCGCCTTCCAGATGGACGGCGCCTGGGAGCACAACAAGCAGATCAAGATCAAGCGCTACGACAAGTACGCGGGCGAGAAGGCGAAGCTCGAGGGCGTCACCTTCAAGATCTACGACAACCTGGACACGGCGTACAACGACCTCCGCGCCGACAACCTCCAGATCGTCGACAAGCTCCCCGTCTCGGCGCTGGCCTCCGTCTCCCAGGAGTTCGGCGACCGCTACCTGTACAAGCCGGAGTCGGGCGTCGGTTACATCGGTCTCCCGCTGAAGACGAACCCCGAGGCGTTCGGCAAGGTGGAGATCCGCAAGGCCATCTCCATGGCCATCGACCGGGACGCCATCACGAAGACCATCTTCAACGGCACCCGCAAGCCGGCCGACGACTTCATCAGCCCCATCATCCCGGGTTACCGCAAGGGCGCCCTCGGCGAGGTCGGTACCTACAACCCGACCAAGGCCAAGGAGCTCTTCACCCAGGCGGGCGGCGTTCCGGGCAACAAGATCGAGCTCGGCTACAACGCCGACGGCGGCCACAAGGAGTGGATCGAGGCCGTCGCCAACCAGCTTAAGGCGAACCTCGGCGTCGAGGTCACCGCCAAGCCGTTCACCAAGTTCGGTGACATGCTGACCGAGCTGGGCGACCAGAAGTACAAGGGCGGCTTCCGCATGGCGTGGTCCATGGACTACCCGGCGGCCGAGAACTACCTCCGCCCGATCTTCTCGAAGACCGCGATCGACCACGGTTCCAACTACGGCGGTTACATCAACGAAGAGTTCGAGACGCTGATGGACCAGGCCGACAAGACCGCCGACGCGGGCGAGGCCATCAAGCTGTACCAGAAGGCCGATGACGTCATCATCAAGGACCTTCCGTACATCCCGGTCTTCACCTACATGTCTTCTTCGGCCTACTCCAAGTCCGTGAAGAACGTCGAGATCGACGCCCAGGGCCGCATGGACCTGGCCAAGGTCGAGCTCAACTAACACCCCTCTTCACGTCAAGGGGACACCGGGGGCGGGTGGGCGGAATCAGGTTTCCGCCCACCTGCCCCTTCCCCCTGTTCTTCCGCTGGAGGTCTGATGGGCCGCTACCTCATCCGCCGACTCATACAGGCGATCCCTGTTCTGCTCGGCGCCACTTTCCTGATCTATCTGCTGACCTTCGCCATGCCGGGTGCTGACCCGATCCAGCTCCTGGCAGGTGAGAAGAAGGCAGACCCGCTCGTCGCGGCGATGCTGCGCGAGAAGTACCACCTCGACGACCCGTTCCTGCTGCAGTACTGGAACTACATCACCGGCGTGTTCCAGGGCGACCTCGGTGAGTCCCTGAACGGACGCAAGGTCCTCGACCAGTTCGCCGAGGCCTTCCCGTACACGGTGAACCTGGCTCTCATGGCCTTCGCCATCGAGGCCGTCGTCGGTGTGCTGGCCGGCATCATGGCAGCCCTGCGCCGGGGCAAGTTCCTCGACCAGCTGGTCCTGCTCTCGACGCTGATGGTCATCTCGATCCCCGTCTTCGTCACCGGCTTCGTGCTGCAGCTGACGCTCGGCGTGCACCTGAAGAACGAGTGGGGCATCGAGTTCTTCACGCCCTCGTTCAACGAGAACGACGGCATGATCGGGTACCTCCTCCCGGCCCTCGTCCTCGCTTCCACCTCCCTGGCGTACGTGGCCCGACTGACCCGTACCAGCCTGATGGAGACGATGCGCGCGGACTACGTGCGCACCGCGACCGCCAAGGGGCTTCCGCGCCGCCGCGTCGTCGTGTCCCACGCGCTGCGCAACGCGCTCATCCCGATCATCACGTTCCTGGGTGCCGATCTCGGCGCGCTGATGGGCGGTGCGGTCATCACCGAGCGGATCTTCAACATTCACGGAGTCGGCGGTCTGCTCGCCAAGTCCGTGTACCTCAAGGACGGTGCCGTAGTGGTGGGCGGTGTGACCATCCTGGTCCTCGTGTACCTCCTCGCGAACCTGCTTGTGGACCTTCTCTACGCCGTGCTCGACCCGAGGATCCGCTATGCGTGACACGACTACGGTGGGGGACTCGATGACCGACACCCAGATAGCCGGAGCCCCCTCCGCCGGCGCACCTGCGGACCAGTCCGACCCGAAGAAGAAGAACCGCGAGGCCAGTCTCTGGTCCGACGCCCTGAGCGACCTGCGTCGCAACCCGGTCTTCCTGATCGGCGCCTTCCTGGTTCTGTGCATGCTCATCATTTCGGCGTTCCCGCAGTGGTTCACCAGCGCCAGCCCCTTCGAAGCGGCGGCCTGCAAGCTGGAGGACTCCCTCAAGACGCCGAGCGCCGACCACTGGTTCGGCTTCGACATCCAGGGCTGCGACGTCTACACCCGTACGGTGTGGGCCGCCCGCAACTCCGTGATCGTCGGAATCGTCACCACCTCGCTGGTGGTCCTCGTCGGTGGTTCCCTCGGTCTGCTGGCCGGCTGGACCGGCGGCGTCATCGACAGCGTTCTGTCCCGTTTCACCGAGATCTTCTTCGCGATTCCGCTGCTGCTCGGCGGCATGCTCATCATGTCCGCCCTGCCGGGCAACGCCTGGACGGTATCGCTGGTGCTGGCCATCCTCGGCTGGCCGCAGATCTTCCGCATCATGCGGTCCTCGGTGCTGCAGAACAAGAACAACGACTACGTGATGGCCGCCCGCGCCCTCGGTGCCGGCACTCTGCGCATCACGATCCGCCACATCCTGCCGAACGCCGTCGCCCCCGTCATCGTGGTCGGCGCGATCAGCCTGGGTGTGTACATCTCCGCCGAGGCGGCCCTGTCGTACCTCGGCATCGGGGTCCAGCCCCCGGAGATCTCGTGGGGCCTGATGGTCAGCGACGCCTCCGTCCGCTGGCTCCAGGCACCGCACGTGCTGCTGTTCCCGTCGGCCGCGCTGAGCATCACCGTGCTCGCGTTCATCATGGTCGGCGACGCGGTACGCGACGCCCTCGACCCGAAGCTGCGCTGAGGAAGGGCGTACGTTGACCATCATCGACAAGACCTCGAACGTCCCCGCGCCCCGTTCGGCGCCGGAGGGGATCCCCCTGCTCGAAGTGCGCGACCTGCACGTCGAGTTCCACACCCGCGACGGAGTCGCCAAGGCCGTCAACGGGGTCTCGTACTCCGTGAACGCCGGCGAGACCCTCGCCGTCCTCGGCGAGTCCGGCTCGGGCAAGTCCGTGACGGCGCAGGCCATCATGGGCATCCTCGACATGCCCCCGGGCAGGATCCCGCACGGCGAGATCCTCTTCCAGGGCACCGACCTGCTCAAGCTGCCCGCCGAGGAGTTCCGCAAGGTCCGTGGCCAGAAGATCGCCATGATCTTCCAGGACGCGCTCTCCTCGCTGAACCCGGTGCACACCGTCGGCGCCCAGCTCGGCGAGATGTTCCGGGTGCACCGCGGCATGTCCAAGAAGGACGCCACGGCCAAGGCCGTCGAGCTCATGGACCGCGTGAAGATCCCCGCCGCCAAGGCGCGCGTGGGTGACTACCCGCACCAGTTCTCCGGCGGTATGCGCCAGCGCATCATGATCGCCATGGCGATGGCCCTGGAGCCCGACCTGATCATCGCCGACGAGCCCACCACGGCTCTCGACGTGACGGTCCAGGCCCAGGTCATGGACCTGCTCGCGGAGCTCCAGCGCGAGATGAACATGGGCCTGATCCTGATCACCCACGACCTCGGCGTCGTCGCCGACGTCGCGGACAAGATCGCCGTCATGTACGGCGGCCGGATCGTCGAGAACGCCCCGGTCCACGAGATCTACAAGCGCCCGGCGCACCCGTACACCCGCGGTCTGCTGGACTCGATCCCCCGCCTGGACCAGAAGGGCCAGGAGCTCTACGCGATCAAGGGCCTGCCGCCCAACCTGCTCAACATCCCCTCGGGCTGCGCCTTCAACCCGCGCTGCCCCAAGGCGCAGGACATCTGCCGCACCGACGTGCCGGTCCTGCACCCGGTGACCGAGCGGGACGGCACCGAGCTGCCCGGCCGCGGCAGCGCGTGCCACTTCTGGAAGGAGCAGATCCATGGCTGAGCTCACCAAGAACACCACCGAGCGCGAGCCGATCCTCCAGGTCCGCAACCTGGTCAAGCACTTCCCGCTGACCCAGGGCATCCTGTTCAAGAAGCAGGTCGGCGCGGTCAAGGCGGTCGACGGCATCTCCTTCGACCTGTACCAGGGCGAGACCCTCGGCATCGTCGGCGAGTCCGGCTGCGGCAAGTCCACCGTCGCCAAGCTGCTGATGAGCCTGGAGAAGGCCACCGCGGGCGAGGTCTTCTACAAGGGCCAGGACATCACCAAGCTGTCCGGTCAAGCCCTCAAGGCCGTTCGCCGCAACATCCAGATGGTGTTCCAGGACCCGTACACCTCGCTGAACCCGCGCATGACGGTCGGCGACATCATCGGCGAGCCGTACGAGATCCACCCCGAGGTGGCTCCCAAGGGCGACCGCCGGCGCAAGGTCCAGGAGCTCCTGGACGTGGTCGGCCTCAACCCGGAGTACATCAACCGGTACCCGCACCAGTTCTCCGGCGGCCAGCGCCAGCGCATCGGCATCGCCCGCGGCCTCGCGCTCAACCCGGAGATCATCATCTGCGACGAGCCGGTCTCCGCGCTCGACGTGTCGGTGCAGGCCCAGGTCATCAACCTGATGGAGAAGCTCCAGGACGAGTTCAACCTGTCCTACCTCTTCATCGCCCACGACCTGTCGATCGTCCGGCACATCTCGGACCGCGTGGGCGTCATGTACCTCGGCAAGATGGCCGAGATCGGTACGGACACCCAGATCTACGACCACCCGACGCACCCCTACACCCAGGCGCTGCTGTCCGCCGTGCCCGTCCCCGACCCGTCCGCCCGGGAGGGCCGCGAGCGGATCATCCTCACCGGTGACGTCCCGTCCCCGGCCAACCCGCCGTCGGGCTGCCGCTTCCGCACCCGCTGCTGGAAGGTCCAGGACAAGTGCGCCACCGAGGAGCCGCTGCTGGCGATCCCGGAGCGCTTCAAGGGCCAGGACACCTTCGCCGCGCACGAGTCGGCGTGCCACTTCGCGGAGGAGAAGGCCATCCTGGCCGTCTGATCCCGCGAGACACGTGAAGCCCGGGGCGCCCGCGGCCGGAATCCTCCGGCCCGGGAGCCCCGGGCTTCGGCGTGCCCGCCCCCGGCTCCCGTACGCGGCCCCCGTACCGCAAAAGGCTGTTGCACCCGTCCCGCGCGCCCGGGGACAGTGGCCCGATGACCGAAGCACCGTACGACCGCCGAGGCCCCGTACTGACCGTACGTCCCGCCGGACCGGGGGACGCGGCCGACATCTGCGCCCTGCTCAACGCCGTGGACGTTGCCGAGATCGGCCGCCCCGAGACCGATCTGGGCACCGTGGAGGCCGACCTCAACCATCCCGACGTCGATCTGGCCACCGACTCCTGGCTCGCCTTCGAGGGAAGCCGGCTCGTCGCCTACGCCCTCGTCTGGGCCGACTCCGGCCCGGGCCGCGTCGACGGGGACCACTACGTGCTGCCCGGCCGCCCGGGCCCCGCCCTGCGGCTGCTGGAGCTGATGGAGGCCCGGGCCCGCGAACTCGCCGCCGGGGCGCCGGCCGGGGCACTGCGGATCCAGCTCAACGTGAGGCCCACCCTCGACCTTTCCCTCCTCACCGGGCGCGGCTACCGGCGCATCCGCCGCTACCAGGTCATGACCCGCGCCCTGTCCCCGGCGGCGGACCTCCCCCCGGCCGGCCTCCCCCCGGCCGCACCGGGCGGCCTGGTCCTGCGCCACTGCGCCGCCGACGAGGCCGACCGCCGCCGGGCCCACGCCCTGGTGGAGCGGACCTTCGCCGCGCACTTCGGCCATGTGGACCGCGCGTACGAGCCGTGGCTGGACCACCTCGACGCCCGCTCCCTGGACTGGTCCCTGGTGTGGATCGCGAGCGCGCCCGCCCACGGCGACGTGGGCGTGCTGCTCACCCGCGACGACCGTACGAGCATGGGCTGGATCAGCCACCTCGGCGTACGGGAGGACCTGCGGGGCCGCGGCATCGGCGGGCACCTGCTGCGCCACGGCTTCGCCGCCTACGCGGCACGCGGCCGGGACACCGTGGGCCTCGGCGTGGACACGCACAACGAGACCGGCGCGCTGGCGCTCTACGAGGCGCACGGAATGGCCCTGCACTACGCGGTCGACACCTGGGAGCTGCCTTTGCACCCGCAGGGGTGACAGGGGCGGGACGCGGGGGTGCAATCGGTCCAACCGGGAGTGTGCGGAACCCCTCAAGGGGTGACATTGGCCCCTACGTGAGTCTTGGGATCCCATAGGAGGCACTCCATGCGCGGAGCCACCCACGCCAAGTGGGCCGCAGGTGCGATGGCCGTCGCCCTCGCGGCGACGGCCTGCGGCGGCGGGAGCGACAGCGGTGGGGGCGGCGACGCGGGGATCATCAGTTCCTCGTGGGGTGACCCGCAGAACCCGCTGGAGCCGGCCAACACCAACGAGGTGCAGGGCGGCAAGGTCCTCGACATGCTCTTCCGGGGACTCAAGAGGTACGACGCGAAGACCGGCGAGGCCAAGGACATGCTCGCCGAGAAGATCGAGACGACGGACAGCCAGAACTTCACCATCACCCTCAAGGACGGCTGGAAGTTCAGCAACGACGAGCCCGTCACCGCGCAGTCCTTCGTGGACGCCTGGAACTACGCGGCCGACGTGCGCAACAAGCAGAACAACGCGCCCTTCTTCTCCGACATCGTGGGCTACGAGGACCTGCACCCGGCGTCGGGCGACCCCAAGGCGAAGACGATGTCCGGACTGGTCGTCAAGGACCCCAAGACCTTCACCGTCGCCCTCAAGGAGAAGTTCTCCACCTGGCCCGAGACCCTCGGCTACCAGGCCTTCTCCCCGCTGCCCAAGTCCTTCTTCACCGACCGTGCGGCCTGGTTGGACAAGCCCGTCGGCAACGGCCCCTACACGGTGGACTCGTACACCAAGGGCACCGGCATGAAGTTGCGCGCGTGGGACGGCTACCCCGGCGAGGACAAGGCGCAGAACGGCGGCGTCGACCTCAAGGTCTACACCGACAACAACACGGCCTACACGGACCTCATCTCCGGCAACCTCGACCTCGTCGACGACGTTCCGGCGCAGCAGCTCAAGAACGTCAAGAACGACCTGGGTGACCGCTACATCAACCAGTCGGCCCTCATCATCCAGACCCTGACCTTCCCGCTGTACGACCCCCGGTGGGGCAAGGACGGCATGGAGAAGGTCCGCCGGGGCATCTCGCGGGCGATCAACCGGGACGAGATCACCAAGCAGATCTTCCGGGAGACCCGCACCCCCGCCAAGGACTGGACCTCACCGGCCCTCGGTGAGAAGGGCGGCTTCTCCGCCGAGGCCTGCGGCGACGCCTGCGTCTACGACCCGGCCGAGGCCAAGAAGCTCATCCAGGAGGGCGGCGGGCTCCCCGGCGGCAAGGTCACGCTGACCTCCAACGTGGACACCGGCTCGCACCGCGACTGGATGGACGCCGTCTGCAACAGCATCAACAACGCCCTGGGCGAGGGCCCGGTCTGCACGGTCAATCCGGTCGGCACCTTCGCCGACTTCCGCAACCAGCAGAGCGGCTCCAAGCTGACCGGCTCCTTCCGCTCCGGCTGGCAGGCCGACTACCCGCTGATCCAGAACTTCCTGGAGCCGCTCTACTACACCGGCGCCTCCTCCAACTACGGGAAGTTCAGCAACAAGGACTTCGACCGACTCATCGACGATGCCAACCAGGAGAGCGACGCGGCCAAGGCCACCACGATCTTCCAGGACGCCGAGAAGATCCTCGCCGAGCAGATGCCGTCCATCCCGCTCTGGTACCAGAACGGCAGCGCCGGCTACTCCGAGCGGATCTCGGACGTGAGCCTCAACCAGTTCAGCGTTCCGGTGTACGACCAGATCAAGGTCGGCTGACCCCCGCACGGATCGAGCCCGGAGCAGTCCATGGGACGTTATGTGATCCGGCGGCTGCTCCAGATGATCCCGGTGTTCATCGGCAGCACGTTCCTGATCTTCTTCATGGTGTACGCGCTCGGTGACCCGGTCGCCGCCCTTTTCGGCGACAAGGCCCCCGACCCCGCCACCGCCGCCCGCATCCGCAAGGACCTCTACCTCGACCAGCCCCTGTGGAAGCAGTACCTCCACTACATGGGGCAGATCTTCCAGGGCGACTTCGGCACGGCCTTCAACGGGCAGAGCGTCACCTCTCTGATGACCTCGGCCTTCCCCGTCACCCTGCGCCTGACCGTCGTCGCGATCGTCATCGAGATCGTCGTCGGCATCACCCTCGGGGTGGTCAGCGGACTGCGCCGGGGCAGGTCCGTCGACACCTCCGTGCTCGTGCTCACCCTCGTCGTCATCTCCGTGCCCACCTTCGTGACGGGCTACCTGCTGCAATTCCTCTTCGGCGTCCAATGGGGCTGGGTCCGGCCCACCGTCTCCCCGGACGCCCCCTTCGACGAGCTGATCCTGCCCGGGATCGTGCTCGCCCTCGTCTCCCTGGCGTACGTCACCCGGCTGTCCCGCACCTCGATCGCCGAGAACGTCAAGGCCGACTACGTGCGTACGGCCGTGGCCAAGGGCCTGCCGCGCCGCCGTGTCGTCACCCGGCACCTGCTGCGCAACTCCCTGATCCCGGTGGTCACCTTCATCGGCACCGACATCGGCGCCCTGATGGGCGGCGCCATCGTCACGGAGCGGATCTTCAACATCCACGGCGTCGGCTTCCAGCTCTACCAGGGCATCGTGCGCAACAACGCGCCCACGGTGGTCGGCTTCGTGACCATCCTCGTCATCGTCTTCCTGGTGGCGAACCTGCTCGTCGACCTGCTCTACGCGGTCCTGGACCCGAGGATCCGTTATGCCTGAGCCCGAGCGTCCCGGGGGCCCGGGCGGCTACGAGCCGGTGGGCCCCGGCCCACGCGAGGCGATCTCACCCACCGGACAGGAGCGGAGCCATGGATCTGGCGCTGGAAGAAGCCGAGAGCGTGGAGAAGGGCCCCGGAACGGGCGCCCCCGGCGAGTCGCGCCCCTCGGCCGGCTCCGGCGCACGGGCGCGCTCCCTGTGGTCCGACGCCTGGCACCAACTGCGCCGCAACCCCGTCTTCGTCGTCTCCTCGCTGATGATCCTTTTCCTCGTCCTCATCGCGGTCTGGCCCCAGCTCATCGCTGACGGGGACCCGCTCCAGTGCGACCTGTCCAAGTCGCAGCAGGGCTCCGCCCCCGGCCACCCCTTCGGCTACGACACCCAGGGCTGCGACGTGTACACCCGTACCGTCCACGGAGCCCGCGCCTCCATCACCGTGGGCGTCTGCGCCACCCTCGGCGCCGCCCTCCTCGGCTCCGCGCTCGGCGGGCTCGCCGGCTTCTTCGGCGGCTGGAGCGACGCCCTGCTCTCCCGGGTCGCCGACGTCTTCTTCGGCATCCCGGTCATCCTGGGCGGCCTGGTCTTCCTGTCCGTCGTCACCAGCACCACCGTCTGGCCCGTGGTCGGCTTCATCGTGCTGCTCGGCTGGCCGCAGATCGCGCGCATCGCCCGCGGCTCGGTGATCACCGCCAAACAGAACGACTACGTGCAGGCCGCCCGCGCACTGGGCGCCGGAAACGGCCGGATGCTGCTGCGGCACGTGGCGCCCAACGCCGTGGCCCCCGTGATCGTCGTCGCCACCATCGCGCTCGGCACGTACATCGCGCTGGAGGCCACCCTGTCCTTCCTGGGCGTGGGCCTGCGCCCGCCCACCGTCTCCTGGGGCATCGACATCTCCCACGCGGCCACCCAGATCCGCAACGCCCCGCACATGCTGCTCTACCCGGCGGGCGCGCTCAGCCTGACCGTGCTCGCCTTCATCATGCTCGGCGACGCGGTGCGCGACGCCCTCGATCCCAAGCTGCGCTGAGGAGTCCCGCACATGCTGCTCGAAGTCCGCGACCTGCACGTGGAGTTCAAGACGCGCGACGGAGTCGCGAAGGCGGTCAACGGCGTCGACTACTCGGTGGACGCGGGGGAGACCCTCGCCGTCCTCGGCGAGTCGGGCTCGGGCAAGTCGGTGACCGCGCAGGCCGTGATGGGCATCCTGGACATGCCGCCCGGCCGGATCGCGGGCGGGGAGATCCTGTTCAAGGGCCGGGACCTGCTGAGGATGAAGGAGGAGGAGCGTCGGAAGATCCGCGGGGCCGAGATGGCCATGATCTTCCAGGACGCGCTCTCCTCGCTGAACCCCGTACTGAGCGTCGGCGCGCAGCTCGGCGAGATGTACGAGGTCCACCGCGGCATGTCCCGCAAGGACGCCAGGCGCAAGGCGGTCGAGCTGATGGACCGGGTGAAGATCCCGGCGGCCAAGGAGCGGGTGGGAGACTACCCGCACCAGTTCTCGGGCGGTATGCGCCAGCGCATCATGATCGCGATGGCGCTGGCCCTGGAGCCTTCGCTGATCATCGCCGACGAGCCGACGACGGCCCTGGACGTCACCGTCCAGGCCCAGGTGATGGACCTGCTGGCCGAGCTCCGGCGCGAGCTGA
Organism: Streptomyces sp. NPDC055254; assembly: GCF_053606025.1. Taxonomy (NCBI): domain Bacteria; kingdom Bacillati; phylum Actinomycetota; class Actinomycetes; order Kitasatosporales; family Streptomycetaceae; genus Streptomyces; species Streptomyces sp. NPDC055254. Next base: position 47,425 of record NZ_JBSGQV010000038.1, read on the forward strand.
ACATGGGGCTGATCCTGATCACCCACGACCTCGGCGTCGTCGCCGACGTGGCCGACAAGATCGCCGTGATGTACGCGGGCCGGATCGTCGAGGCGGCCCCCGTCGACGCGATCTACCGGGCGCCCGCGCACCCGTACACGCGCGGCCTGCTGGACTCCATCCCGCGGCTGGACCAGAAGGGCCAGGAGCTGTACGCGATCAAGGGTCTGCCGCCCAACCTGCTCGCCATCCCGCCCGGCTGCGCCTTCAACCCGCGCTGCCCGATGGCGGGCGCCGCCTGCCGCGCCGAGGTCCCACCCCTGGAGCGGGTCGCCGAGGCCCGCACCAGCGCCTGCTTCTTCTGGAAGGAGTGCCTCCATGCCTGAGTCCCTTCTCGAAGTGCAGGACCTCGTCAAGCACTACCCGTTGACCCGGGGAGTCGTCCTGCGCAAGCAGATCGGCGCGGTCAAGGCCGTCGACGGCGTCTCCTTCGGCCTGGGTGCCGGGGAGACGCTGGGCATCGTCGGCGAGTCCGGCTGCGGGAAGTCCACCGTGGCCAAGTTGCTGGTCAACCTGGAGCGGCCGACGGCGGGCGCGATCCGCTACAAGGGCGAGGACCTCGCCAAACTGTCGGCCAGGGCCCTCAAGGCCGTTCGCCGCAACATCCAGATGGTGTTCCAGGACCCGTACACCTCGCTGAACCCGCGCATGACGGTCGGCGACATCATCGGCGAGCCGTACGAGATCCACCCCGAGGTGGCTCCCAAGGGCGACCGCCGGCGCAAGGTCCAGGAGCTGCTGGACGTGGTCGGCCTCAACCCGGAGTACATCAACCGGTACCCGCACCAGTTCTCCGGCGGCCAGCGCCAGCGCATCGGCATCGCCCGCGGCCTGGCCCTGCGCCCCGAGGTCATCGTCGCGGACGAGCCGGTCTCGGCGCTCGACGTGTCGGTGCAGGCCCAGGTCATCAACCTGATGGAGAAGCTCCAGGACGAGTTCGACCTGTCCTACGTCTTCATCGCCCACGACCTGTCGATCGTCCGCCACATCTCCGACCGGGTCGGCGTGATGTACCTGGGCCGGATCGTCGAGATCGGCACGGACACCCAGATCTACGACCACCCGACCCACCCGTACACGCAGGCGCTGCTGTCGGCCGTGCCCGTCCCCGACCCGTCCGCCCGGGAGGGCCGCGAGCGGATCATCCTCACCGGTGACGTCCCGTCCCCGGCCGACCCGCCGTCGGGCTGCCGCTTCCGCACCCGCTGCTGGAAGGCCGAGGCGCGGTGCGCGGAGCAGGTACCGCTGCTCGCGGTGCCGGCGGTCTTCCCCTCGGGCCCGGCGGCCCATCCGTCGGCCTGTCACTTCGCGGCCGAGAAGCAGGTGGTGCCACAGACCGCGCCGCCGCCGGCCGCCCTCTGACCGGCTTTTTCCGGCCACCCCGTGGGACGGGTCCGGATGTGGCCGGCCTGTCCGAACTCGGTTTACAGGGGCGCAACTTGCCCGTTTCTGCCCCGAGATCTACGGCGTGCGGCCTGAAGGCCGAGCGGCCGTGCGGGTGCCGACGGCCGGTCGGGGAGGCGTAGAGCCTGTCCGGTCGGCCTCCCGTGTGACCCTGCTCATGCGCGGCGTGCGCCCCGTGTGCTGCCGGAATTCGATCGATGCGCTGGCACGGATAGTTATGATCCGTAGCGGACGGTGGGTATGACTCCCGCCGGGCGCGAACGCGCGTACCGATTCCGCTCGACGTGGAGGTGAAACGCCGTGGCACTCTCGATCTCGGCCGTGGTGCTGCTGGCGATCGTCGTCTTCCTGCTGGTCCGAAGGTCGGGGCTGAAGGCGGGACACGCGGTGGTCTGCGTGCTCCTCGGTTTCTACCTAGCGAGTTCCACCATCGCGCCGACGCTCAATCAGTTGACGTCGAACGTCGCCAGCATGATCAGTGGCCTCAAGTTCTAGGCGCCGCCTCGTAGGCTTGGCCCCATGAACGGTCTCCCCGCCCGCCGACTGCTCCTCGTGCACGCGCACCCGGACGACGAGTCGATCAACAACGGCGTCACCATGGCCAAGTACGCGGCCGAGGGCGCCCACGTCACCCTGGTGACCTGCACCCTCGGCGAGGAGGGCGAGGTCATCCCGGCCGCCCTCGCCCACCTGGCGGCCGACCGCGACGACGGCCTGGGCGCGTACCGGGTCGGCGAGCTCGCGGCCGCCATGGGTGAACTGGGCGTCACCGACCACCGGTTCCTCGGCGGCCCCGGCCGCTTCCGGGACTCCGGGATGATGGGCGCCCCGCAGAACGACCGCCCGGAGGCCTTCTGGGCGGCCGACGTGGACGAGGCGGCCGCGTACCTGGTGGACGTGATCCGCGAGGTGCGCCCCCAGGTGCTCGTCACCTACGACCCGAACGGCGGGTACGGTCACCCGGACCACATCCAGGCGCACCGCGTCGCCATGCGCGCCGCGGAACTGGCCTCCGAGGGCGCCTACCGGCGCGACCTCGGCGCCCCGCACACGATCGGGAAGATCTACTGGAACCGCGTCCCCCGCTCGGTGGTCGAGGACGGCTTCGCCGCGCTGCGCACCGCCGGGGGGAAGCCACCGTTCCCGGGGCTCGCCTCGCCCGAGGACGTACCGGGAGTCGTCGCCGACGAGCGGATCACGGCCGAGATCGACGCGGAGCCCTTCGTGGCGGCCAAGGCCGCCGCGATGCGCGCACACGCCACCCAGATCGCCGTGGACGGGCCCTTCTTCGCCCTCTCCAACGACCTGGCCCAACCGCTGTTCGCCCGCGAGTACTACGAGCTCGCCGAGGGCCGTCCCGGCGTCCCGGCGGGCGAGCGCGAGCACGACCTCTTCGCGGGGGTGGACGCGTGAGCGGGACGGCGACCCCGGCCCGGATCGCCGCCTGCCTGGGCCTGTTGGTGCTCGGCGCCCTCACCGGAGCGGCCGGCTGGCTGGTGGTGGACCTGTGGTTCCCGGCCGGGCTGCTGCTCGCGCTGCCGGCGCTCCTCGGGCTCTTCCTGGGGGGTCGGATCGCGCTGGGCACCGGGCTCGGGGTGGGCGCGGCCGCGGCGGGCTGGTTCCTCGCCTACGTGATGCTCAGCGTTCCGCGCCCCGAGGGGGACTTCCTCCTCGGTTCGTCCGGAATCGGCATGTACGCATACCTTTTGGGTGGAACCGTGCTGGCTGTGATGTGTGCCACGCTGCGCGGCCCGCAGGAACGGCCGGTTTCGGCCGCGCGGCCCGCCAAGTGACGTGGCGTCGGACTCCGTAGCGGGGGTCTGCCCCGGGCGTTCCGGCGGGGGCGCGAGGGCGCGCGGCGGGGGCTCGGCGGGGGGTCCGGGGAACCGCGGATTCCCCGCGGTCAGTTGCGCGCGGGCGGCGGCCAGTATGGTGGACGGGCCGCCGAGCTGCCCGCGCACGGTATGACGGGCGGCGGAGCCAACCGGGAGAACCTGCCTTGAGTCGTGAAACTGACAGTTCGTCCTCCGGGCCCCAGGGGCACGGTGGAGCCGCTTACCCCTCGGGTACGCCGCCGTACGGAATCGGCCGGTCTCCGTCCACGGACGCCGCGGCGACCGCCCCGGAGGAGAACTCTGTGACCTCGAAGCCGTCCACGCCCGAATCCGACGGGCCCAAGACCGAGACCACCCTGACGACGCGGATCCGGATCAACATCCCGGGTTCGCGGCCGATCCCGCCGGTAGTCGTCCGCAAGGCCATGGGGGACACCTCCGGCACGGCGACGACCGCCGGTCCGCAGGCGCGACCCGGTCCGGCCCCGCAGCCGGCGCCCGAGCCCCCGCTCGCCCCGCGGCCCCGGCCGACCCGGATCGAGGCCGAGCCCGAGCCGGCCCGTGCCCCGGGCCAGGGCGAGGGCGAGGAGTCGGCCAGCAACTGGTTCGCCCCCCGCAAGGCGGCCGCCCCGCCGCAGGCTCCGGACCCCGCGCCGCCGATCGCGCCGTTCCCCGGCGCGCCCACCCCGCCGCAGGCCGGGCCCTTCCCGGGGGGCCCCGGCGGTGCGCCCGGAGGTCCGGGTGCGCCCGCCTCACCGCAGGCCGGGCCGTTCCCCGGCGGCCCCGGCGGTGCGGCCGGGATGCCGGGCGCGCCCACTGCGCCGCAGGCCGGTCCGTTCCCCGGTGGTCCGGGTGCGCCCGCCGGGTCCTTCCCCGGCGGCCCCGGCGGTGCGCCCGGGGCTCCCGGTGCGGGTTCCGCGCCGCCGCGCGGCCCGATGCCTCCGGCTGGTCCGGGACCGGTCCAGGACGCCATGGCTCCCGCCCCCACCGGCCCCGGCCTCGGTTGGCCGCCGCCGGGCTTCTCCGCCCACGCCGGCGCCCAGGGCGCCGGCGACCCCGCCACCACCGGGGCGTTCCCCGCCCCGGGCGGCGCCGACCCCGACACCACGGCGTTCGGCGTCCTGCCGGACCCGAACGCCGGCGGCCCCTCCGGTCCGACGGCCGGCCCCGGCTTCGGCCCCGGTCCCGTGGTGGGTCCGGGTGCGGGCCCCGTCGCAGGCGTCCGCTCCGCGGAGCCGCCCGGCTGGCCCGGCCCGGCCGTGGACCCCTCGGTCCCGGCCGCCCCCCGCCCGGGTGCCCGGCCCGGTCCCGCGGGTCCCGGGCCGGCGACCGGGCGCGTCCCCGCGCCGGGCGCCGGGCACCCCGCGCCCCCGCGGCAGGAGTCCGCACCGGCGCCCGCGGCGCGCTCCGCGCAGTCCGCCCAGCCGGCCCGCCCGGCCAAGAAGAAGGGCCGCTCCAAGGCGGCCCTGCTCGGCGGCGCGCTCGTGGCGCTGATCGGCGTGGCTTACGGAGCCGGCCTGCTGCTGAACCACTCCGACGTACCCAAGGGCACCACCGTGCTCGGCGTGGACATCAGCGGCAGCCGTGACGACGCCGTGGCCAAGCTCCAGACGGCCTTCGGCACCCGCGCGACCGCCCCGCTCCAGCTCAGCGTCGGCGGCAAGCAGGTCGAGTTGAAGCCCGAGAAGGCCGGTCTGACCCTGGACGGCCAGACGACCGTCCGCAACGCGACCGGGAGCGACTACAACCCGGTGACCGTCATCGGCTCGCTGCTGGGCAACGAGCGCGCGGCCGACCCGGTGATGCCGGTCGACGAGGAGAAGCTCGCGGTCGCGCTCCAGGAACTGGCGGGCACGGCCGGCTCGGTCACCGAGGGCACGATCACGTTCGACACCGGCAAGGCCGTGGCCGTCCCCGGCACTCCGGGTACCACGCTCGACGTGGACGGCTCCGTCGCCAAGGTGATCCAGGCCTTCCGCGACACGGTCGCCACCGGAACCGCCGCCGTCACCGAACTGCCCGTGACCACCAAGGCGCCGGTCGTCGACCAGGCCGAACTCGACCGGGCGATGAAGGAGTTCGCCGAACCGGCGATGTCCGCGAACGCGGTCGTCAAGGTGGGCGGGAAGTCCATGGCCTTCGGGGCCAAGTCCCTGCCCAAGATCCTCAGCATGCAGGTCGTCGACGGCCACCTCGTCGAGAAGTACGACCTGGAGGCGCTCAAGCAGACCTACGGGAACCACTTCGACGGCATCCTGATCACCCGGGGCACGGGTGCCAGGACGGCGGTCACCCCGCAGGACATCGCGGGCGCCCTCACCAAGGCCCTGCGCGGCAAGACGACCGCCGAGCGCACCGTGGTGGTCGACACCGACGCCGGCTGACCGGCGCCGATCGCCGCCCCCCCCGGAGCCGCGGAGGCTCCCGCACGGCGCGCGGCCCCCGTCCGGACTCCGAGTCCGGGCGGGGGCCGTGCCCGTAGGTGTATCCGCGGGCGCGGACCCCGTCAGTTGAGCAGGGCGCGGGCGGAGACGGCCTCGCCTCGGATGCGGGCCGCGGAGTCGGCGTCCACCGCGTCCACGACCGTCGCGTACGCCTCCAGCTCCGTCGCGCCCTCCCGGAAGGCGCCCCGCTCGATCAGCAGCCGCGCCCGCTCGTACCGCAGCGACGCGGGGTGCGAGGGCAGCAGCAGCGACAGGTCCAGCGCCCACAGGGCCACCGAGGACTGCTCGGGTCGCGACGACGCCCAGGCCCGGACGTTGGTCAGGATCCGCAGCACGATGTCCAGCGTCCTCGCCGGGGTGCGGGGCCCCGACGCCGGCTCCGCGAGTCCGGCGCCGAGGGACGCGCCGCCCGCGAAGGGGTCCACCACGACGCCTTCCTCCGGATCTCCGAAGCCCACCACGAAGTGCCCCGGCAGGCCCAGCCCGTACACCGGCGCTCCCGCCCGCCGGGCGACCTCCAGCCACACCACCGACAGCAGGATCGGCAGTCCCCGCCGCCGCCGCAGCACCTCGTGCAGCAGCGAGGACGACAGCCGGTCGTAGTCCGCCGGGGTGCCGTGGAAACCGAGCCGCCCGCCCAGCAGCTCCGTCACCGCCGAGGCCCAGGCCCGGCCGCCGCGCAGCCCGTACGGCAGCATCCCCGCCAGCCGGTCCAGCTCGATCTGGGCCCGATCCATGACCTGCTCGTCCAGTTCCGGGTCCGCCTCCGCCGCCATCAGCAGGCACAGCAGCGCCAGGTCCGGGCGCTCCGACCGGGCCTCCGCGGCGAACTGCCCGCGCCGGTCCGCCGTACTCACTTCGCCGCCCGGTAGTGGTGGTAGGTGTGGTGCGTGGCGAAACCGAGCCCGTCGTAGAGGGCGTGCGCCCCCGTGTTGTCCGTCTCCACCTGGAGCCAGGCCGCCGACGCGCCCTCGTCCAGGGCGCGCCGCGCCAGCGCCGCCATGACCGCCGTCGCCAGACCTTCCCGGCGGTGCGCGGGATCCACCGTCACGGCCGCGAACCCGGCCCACCGGCCGTCCACCACGCACCGGCCGACGGCCCGGCCGCCGGGCAGCGCCGCGAACCACACCGACGGCCCCTCCACCAGCATCCGCCGGGCCAGGTCCGGGTCGGTGACCTTGCCGTAGCGCGCCAGCCACTCCTCGTCCGGGGCACGGGTCAGACGTACGGCTCCGGCGGCCGGCGCGTCCACGTCGCCCACCGGCGCCAGCGCGCCGATCCGCACCTCCGCGGACACCTCGGCCGCCCAACCGCGCCGTTCCAGCTCCGCGCAGAGCATCTCCTGGGTGCCGGCGGCTCCCGTGGCGGCCTGCACGTAGGCCGGAAGGTCTCGTTCCGCGTACCAGTCGGTCACTCGCGCGAGTGCGTCGTCGAGCGGTATGCCCGGTGCGCCGAGGGGCAGAACGGAGTTGGCGCGCCGGGTGAACCCGCCGGAAGCCCGCAGCACCCACTCGCCCAGGGGTTCGCTCTCCAGGGGCTGCCAGGACCGTGCGGCGACCCTCGTCAGCTCCTCGAAGGAGGCTGCCGGCCCCCGTCTGCGGGCCGGCGCCGGGGGCACGACCTTGCCCGCGACCAGCGACGATTCCGCGATGCGGACGGCCTGGCCGTCCCTTCTTGTGATCAGCAGCACACCCTCGTTCCAGGATGTGAGAACACCGAGGGTGTCCGTGAACGCGGGTGATCCGCCCGGCCCGTGCTCCACCCGTCGTACGGAGACCCGTTCGCCCACGTCAGCCGGTGTAATCCTGATCTCCAGCAGTCCTCCGGCAATGATTTCCACAGCTCTGTCCGCCCCTCCTGTTCGGATCGTGCCCGGGAACGGAGATACTAGGTGCGGGCATCGACGACGCCGCGCTCCCGCGCGAATGGACAGCCCTACCGAGGAGGAACGAGAGCGTGACCTACGTCATCGCGGAGCCTTGTGTCGACGTCAAGGACAAGGCATGCATCGAAGAGTGCCCCGTCGACTGCATCTACGAGGGCCAGCGGTCCTTGTACATCCACCCGGACGAGTGCGTCGACTGTGGTGCGTGTGAGCCGGTCTGCCCGGTCGAGGCCATCTTCTACGAGGACGACACTCCGGAGGAGTGGAAGGACTACTACAAGGCGAACGTCGAGTTCTTCGACGAGCTCGGTTCGCCCGGTGGTGCCTCCAAGCTCGGCCTGATCGAGCGCGACCACCCCTTCATCGCGGCGCTGCCCGCCGGTATCAACGGCGAGCACTGACCTTTCCCGGCAGACGCGCCCCTCGGTCCCGTACGGCCTGTCCGCCGCACGGGACCGAGGCGTTTACCGACCCCGATCCAGAGAGAGCAGAGACCCCGTGGCCGCAGTATCCGACCGTCTTCCCGCCTTTCCCTGGGACAAGCTGGAGCCGTACAGGGCGACGGCGGCGGCCCACGAGGACGGCATCGTCGACCTGTCGGTCGGCACCCCCGTGGACCCGGTGCCGGAGCTGATCCAGCGGGCTCTGGTCGGCGCCGCGGACTCCCCGGGCTACCCGACGGTGTGGGGTACGGCCGCCCTGCGGGACGCGATCACGGGCTGGGTGCGCGGACGGCTGGGCGCGAGCGCCGCCGGGCACCGCAACGTCCTGCCCGTCGTCGGTTCCAAGGAGCTGGTGGCGTGGCTGCCGACCCAGCTGGGCCTCGGCGCGGGCGACAAGGTCGCCTACCCCCGGCTCGCCTACCCGACGTACGAGGTCGGCGCGCGGCTGTGCGGGGCGCAGGCCGTGGTCTACGACGACCCCACCGAGCTCGACCCGGCGGGCGTCAAGCTGCTGTGGCTCAACTCCCCGTCCAACCCGACCGGGAAGGTCCTCCCCAAGGAGGAGCTGATCCGGATCGTGGCCTGGGCGCGCGAGCACGGCATCCTGCTCTTCAGCGACGAGTGCTACCTGGAGCTCGGCTGGGAGGCGGAACCCGTCTCGGTCCTCGACGACGAGGTGTGCGGGGGCTCGTACGAGGGCGTCGTCGCCGTCCACTCCCTCTCCAAGCGGTCCAATCTGGCGGGCTACCGGGCGGCGTTCGTCGCCGGTGACGCGGACGTGCTGCGCGAGCTGCTGGAGATCCGCAAGCACGGCGGCATGATGACCCCCGCTCCCGTCCAGGCGGCCACCGCGGCCGCCCTCGGCGACGACCGGCACGTCGAGGAGCAGCGGGTCCGCTACGCCGCCCGCCGTGCGGCGCTGCGCACGGCGCTGGAGGCGCACGGCTTCCGGGTCGAGCACAGCGAGGCGAGCCTGTACCTGTGGGTGACCCGGGACGAGCCCTGCTGGGACACGGTCGGCCACCTGGCGGGCCTGGGCATCCTGGTCGCGCCGGGCGACTTCTACGGCGAGGCGGGGGCCCGGTTCGTGCGCGTCGCCTTCACCGCCACCGACGAGCGCGTCGAAGCGGCGGTCAAGCGCCTCGGCTAGGCCGTCTCCTCGGGTGCGGCTTCGAACAGCCCGAAGGGGCCGGGAGTTCGTGCTCCCGGCCCCTTCGGTTTCGTCGCGGCGGCCGTCAGCCCGCCAGGCCGCCGGGCAGGCCGCCCGGCAGGCCCCCGGCCAGCGGCAGACCGCCGGTCGGCAGGTTCCCGGCGGCGGGCAGGTCCTGCGTGGCGGGCAGGTCCTGCGTGGCGGGCAGGTCCTGCGTGGCGGGCAGGTCCTGCGTGGCGGGCAGCCCGCCGAGCAGGCCACCCGCGGTGCCGGCCAGGTCGGAGGCCGGAACGGCCTCGACGGCGGTGGCCGCGGCGTCCGTCGCCACGGCGGTCGCGGCCGTGGTGTCGGGGGCGTCCAGGCCCGCGGCGCCGGCCACGCCGGCCGCACCGACCACGGGCGCTGTCCCGGCTGCCAGGAGCAGCGCGGCACGGGCGATCCGACGGGTCAGGGGGAGGGACATGTTGCTCCTAAGCGGTAGCGGCTGAGTACGCCGTGTACAACCGCTCACGGGGTGGGAGGAGTTGCGGAGGCAGTAGGTAAAGGATCGGTAACGCATCGTTTAATCGGCTTCCGCGACAAGTCCACGGCACCCCCGCCCACCAGGCCTTCCGTCCCGGAGCGACCCCCGCGAGCGGCCAACCGGGCGACCCCCGCAGGAGTGACGTCCCGTACGTGCGGTCGAACCACCCGCCGAGCGCCCCCGCCCGGCCGGGCGGGATCAGCGGGCTATGACGATCCGGATCTCGTTCCCGGGCGCCTCGGCCGCGCCGGCGGTCGTCCCGCCGCCGGCGGCCCCGGGCCGCCACTGCCCCCTGGCCTGCCCGCCGATCCAGCCCTGACCCCCGTACGAGACCCGGGCGATGCCAAGCTCCTGCGCCCGGGCCACCGCCCAGTGCGCCATGGCCCGGCCGCGCCGGGCCGCGCCCGGCCCCTCTCCCTGCTTCGGCCGGACACTGACCTCGGCCGCGCCGGACTCCCCGTCCGGTTCGCCGGCCAGGGCGTCCTTGCCGAAGGCTCGCGCCAGCTCCGTGCGCACCTTCGCCGGGTCGCCGGGCGCCGGGGCCGGGCCGGAGCAGGAGAGCGACCCGCTCTCGCCGAAGGCCGCCGTCAGGACCGACGCGTCCGGCTCGTGCTTCGCGTACGCCTGCGGATAGCCGCTGCGCTGCACCTTCTGGGCGGCCACGGTCAGCGGGAGCCGCGAGTACCCCGGGACGTCGACGAGGTGGTCGTAGAAGATCCCGGCCGAGTAGACCGGGTCCATGATCTGCTCCGGGGTGCCCCAGCCCTGCGAGGGCCGCTGCTGGAACAGGCCCAGCGAGTCCCGGTCGCCGTGGTCGATGTTGCGCAGCGAGGACTCCTGCATGGCCGTCGCCAGCGCGATGGTCACCGCGCGGTCCGGCAGCCCCTTGGCGATCCCGACGGCCGCTATCGTCGCCGCGTTCGCCGCCTGCTCCGTGGTCATCTCGTAGGACTGCCGGGCGCCGTCGGACCCGGCCCCCGCCCCGACGGCCGCGCTCGCCGTGCAGTACGGGGCACCGCCGCCGTTCGAGGCGCGTTGGACGACGAAATAGCCGGCCACCGCCATCAGGACGAGCAGGCCGACGGCCGCGCGCAGCGGCCTGCGGCGACGGGAACGGGGATGACGGGTCTCGGACACGCGGCCCACCGTACTTGAGGCATATGGCGCGTCCAGCGGCCGGACGTACCGGGCCCCCTCCCGGCCCGGGGCGTTAGGGTCAGGAGCATGTCCGAATCCGAGCTGGACCTCACCCTGGACGCCGCCGAGCTGACCGCCCGGCTCGTCGACATCCCGTCCGTGAGCGGCGACGAGAAGGTCCTCGCCGACCTCGTGGAAGACGCGCTGCGCGCCCTGCCGCACCTCAGCGTGGACCGCTTCGGCAACAACGTCGTGGCCCGTACGCACCTGGGCCGGGCCGAGCGCGTCGTCCTCGCCGGCCACCTCGACACCGTGCCGATCGCCGACAACGTCCCGTCCCGTCTCGACGAGAACGACGTCCTGTGGGGTTGCGGCACGACCGACATGAAGTCCGGAGTCGCCGTACAACTGCGCATCGCGGCGACCGTGCCCGAACCCAACCGCGACCTCACCTTCGTCTTCTACGACCAGGAGGAGGTCGCCTCCGACCGCAACGGCCTGGGCAAGGTCGCCGAGGCCCACCCCGACTGGCTCACCGGCGACTTCGCCGTGCTGCTGGAACCGTCGAACGCCGAGGTCGAGGGCGGCTGCCAGGGCACTCTGCGGGTGCTGCTGCGCACGGCCGGCGAGCGCGCCCACTCCGCGCGCGGCTGGATGGGCTCCAACGCCATCCACACCGCGGGCCCGATCCTGGCCAGGCTGGCCGCGTACGAGCCCCGCCGGCCCGTCATCGACGGCCTGGAATACCGCGAGGGCCTCAACGCGGTCCGGATCGAGGGCGGCGTCGCCAACAACGTCATCCCCGACGCATGCACGGTGACGGTCAACTTCCGCTACGCCCCCGACCGCAGCGAGGACGAGGCACTGGCCCACGTCCGCGAGGTCTTCGCGGACTGCGACATCGCCGAGTTCGTCGTCGACGACTCCTCCGGCGGCGCCCTCCCCGGCCTCTCGCATCCGGCCGCCGCGGCGTTCATGGCCGCGGTCGGCGGGCGCGCCATGCCGAAGTTCGGCTGGACCGACGTCTCCCGGTTCAGCGCCCTGGGCGTCCCGGCGGTCAACTACGGCCCGGGTGACGCCCTGCTGGCCCACAAGGTGGACGAGCGCGTCGAGACGAAGGCGATCCTGCACTGCGAGGAGCGACTCCGCGCCTGGCTGACCTCCTGAATTCCGCTTCTCGCCACCTTCGTGCGCCTACCCTGATCCAACGATCAGCAGGAGGGAGCACATCATGGGCAACCGCGCCAATCCCGACGGGGACGCTCGTCGTCGGCCCGAGGAGCAGCAGCTCGGGCCGGTGCTGAGGAGGCGGAGCCAGGTGCAGGCGGGCAGTACCACGGACCAGCGGCTGCTGGATTCGGCGGGGCCCTCCGAGTGGGTGCACACCGATCCCTGGCGGGTCCTGCGCATCCAGTCGGAGTTCATCGAGGGCTTCGGCACGCTCGCCGAGCTGCCGCCCGCGATCAGCGTCTTCGGCTCGGCCCGCACCCCGGCGGGCTCGCCGGAGTACGAGGCGGGCGTACGGATCGGACGGGCGCTCGTCGACGCCGGCTTCGCCGTGATCACCGGCGGCGGTCCGGGAGCGATGGAGGCGGCCAACAAGGGAGCCCGCGAGGGCAACGGCATCTCGGTCGGCCTCGGCATCGAGCTCCCCTTCGAGCAGGGCCTCAACCAGCACGTCGACCTGGGCCTGAACTTCCGGTACTTCTTCGTCCGCAAGACGATGTTCGTGAAGTACAGCCAGGGCTTCGTCGTCCTCCCGGGCGGCCTCGGCACCCTGGACGAGCTCTTCGAGGCCCTCACCCTGGTCCAGACCCAGAAGATCACCCGCTTCCCGATCGTGCTGTTCGGCACGGAGTACTGGAGCGGGCTGATCGAATGGCTGCGGAACACGGTGATCGCCCAGGGCAAGGCCTCGGAGAAGGACCTGTACCTGTTCCACGTCACGGACAGCGTGGACGAGGCCATCGCGCTGGTGACGAAGGAAGTCGGCAAGTAGGCGCGTAGCAGCGCGGGCCCCCGGCGGCCGACCGCCGGGGGCCGGTGGCTCAGGCCAGGCCGCGCCGGGCGACGGCGGGCGGCCGGTGGCCCCGGATCGAGGCCACCATGTCCAGGATCTGCCGGGTCTCCGCGACCTCGTGGACGCGGTAGACCTGCGCGCCCAGCCAGGCCGAGACGGCCGTCGTGGCGAGGGTGCCCAGCAGCCGCTCCTTGACCGGCTTGTCGAGGGTCTCGCCGACGAAGTCCTTGTTGGACAGCGAGACCAGGACCGGCCAGCCCGTGGCGGCCATCTCCGGCAGCCGGCGGGTGGCCTCCAGGGAGTGGCGGGTGTTCTTCCCGAAGTCGTGGCCCGGGTCGATCATGATCGCGTCGCGGCGGACGCCGAGGGCCGCCGCCCGCTCCGCCAGGCCGACGGTGACCCGCAGGATGTCCTCCATGACGTCCTCGTACGCGATCCGGTGCGGCCGGGTGCGCGGCTCGACCCCGCCCGCGTGGGTGCAGACCAGGCCCGCGCCGTAGCGTGCGGCGACCTCCGCGAGCTTGGGGTCCACCCCGCCCCAGGCGTCGTTCAGGACGTCGGCGCCGGCCTCGCAGACCGCCTCGCCGACCTCGTGCCGCCAGGTGTCCACGCTGATCACCACGTCGGGGTGGCGCCGGCGGACCTCGGCCACGAAGCCGACCGTGCGGCGGGCCTCCTCGGCCGCGTCCACGTGCTCGCCCGGCCCCGCCTTGACCCCGCCGATGTCGATGATCGCGGCGCCCTCGGCCACCGCCTGCTCGACCCGGTCCAGCGCCGGCTCGTCGCGGAACGTCGCGCCCTGGTCGTAGAAGGAGTCCGGCGTCCGGTTCACGATGGCCATGATCACCGGCTCGTGGGTGTCGAACTCGCGCCTGCCCAGTCGCAGCATCCTGCTCTTTCCTCCTTCGGCGGCCCTTGCGCCTCGCCTGCGACCTTAACCTGGTGGCCGGAGTCTCTCAGGGGAGTTGATCGTGTTCTTCTTCTTGATGATCGCGCTGGTCGTGGTCGTGGCAGCGGTCACCCTCGCGGTGGTCGGCGGCGGCTCGGAGGCCGTCCTGCCGGAAGCGGAGCCGGACCGGGTGGCCGACGCGCTGCCGGAGACCCGGCCCGTCGTACGGGCGGACATCGACGCGCTGCGGCTGCCGGTCGCGCCGCGCGGCTACCGGATGGCCGAGGTGGACGACGTCCTGGAGCGGCTGGCGGCGGAGCTGGCCGAGCGGGACGCCCGCATCGCGCAGCTGACCGGGGCCGGCCCGGACGCGGCCCCCGGGGCGGGCCCGCGGGAGGCCGCGCCCGCACAGGCCCCGGCGGACGGGGACGGCGACGCGGCGGACGGCCACGTCGACCTCGTCAAGCGCGGTGAGGGATGACCGGCCCGGTCGCGGGCGCGGACGGGCTGCCGCGCTGCCCGTGGGCCCTGTCGACGGAGGACTACACCGCCTACCACGACACGGAATGGGGCCGTCCGGTCCACGGTGACGACGCCCTGTACGAGCGGCTGTGCCTGGAGGCCTTCCAGTCCGGGCTGTCCTGGCTGACGATCCTGCGCCGGCGGGAGGGTTTCCGTACGGCGTTCTCCGCGTTCAGGATCGCGGAGGTGGCGGAGTTCGACGAGCGCGACGTCGAGCGGCTGCTCGCCGACGCGGGGATCATCCGCAACCGTGCCAAGATCGAGGCGACCCTGGCCAACGCCCGGGTGCTGGCCGGATGGGAGCCGGGGGAGCTGGACACCCTGATCTGGTCCCACGCCCCTGAGGAGCCCGCCCGGGCGCCGCACACGACCGACCAGGTCCCGGCGGTGACCGAAGAGTCCGCGGCCCTCGCCAAGGCGTTGAAGAAGGCGGGCATCCGCTTCGTCGGCCCCACCACGGCCTACGCCCTGATGCAGGCCTGCGGGCTGGTCAACGACCACCTCGTCGCCTGCGTCTCCCGCGACCCGGACTGAGCCGGCCGGGCCGCGGGCGCCGCGCGGGGACCGCGCCGGCGCGGGTCAGCGGCCCAGGTACCGCGGGGGCTCCTTCGCGAGGAAGGCGCGGACGGCGATGCCGTGGTCCTCGGAGGCCCCGGCGCGGGTCTGGAGGGCGTCCTCGCGCTCCAGCGCCCGCGCGAGCGAGTGGGAGGCCCCGTACGCGAGGGACTCCTTGAGCGCGGCGTACGCGACCGTCGGTCCGGCGGCCAGCGCGCGGGCGACGGCCTCGGCCTCGGCGTGCAGGGAGTCGGAGGGGACCAGGCGGTTGGCGATGCCCAGGTCGTACGCCTCCTGCGCCTTGACCGAACGCGGGAAGAGCAGCAGGTCCGAGGCGCGCGAGGCGCCGATCAGGCGCGGGAGGGTCCACGAGACCCCCGAGTCGGCGGTGAGCGCCACCCCGGCGAACGAGGTGGTGAAGGACGCGGTGTCGGCGACGACCCGGAAGTCCGCCGCCAGCGCGAAGCCGAAGCCGGCCCCGGCGGCGACGCCGTTCACCCCGGCCACGACGGGCTTGGGCATCTCCGTCAGGGCCCGGACGATCGGGTTGTAGTGCTCGGACACCGTGCTCATCGTCAGCGAGGAACCGGTCTCGCGGTCGGCCGCGAGGTTGCCGATGTGCTCCTTGAGGTCCTGCCCGACGCAGAAGGCGCGGTTGCCCGCCGCGGTGAGCAGGACGGCCCGTACGGAGGTGTCGTCGGCGGCCGCCAGGACGGCGTCGCGGAGCGCGACCTTCGCCTCGGTGTTCATGGCGTTCATGGCGTCCGGACGGTTGATCGTGATGGTCGCGAGTCCGTCGGTCACTTCGTAGAGCACACTGTCGGCCATGGCGGGGGTCCCCCTTCGTCGCGGGCTTGGCTACCGGTCGGTACCGCCCGGTGCAAGGTCAGCATGGCGGACCGGACGGGGCCCGCACATGTGATGTGCGTCAAAGAAAGCGGAAGCCGTTCCGGCGGGGCAGCGGCGCAGTATCGCAGGCGGGTCCCCGAAATGAGTGGTTTTGGTCGAGCGCGTTGCCGAAGCGTTCACAGCCGATGTTGGTCATCGGGTCCTGACATGCGGGATAATGGCCGGGAAGCAATGTGTTCGATGCCGGGTATTAGGCGCCTGAACGGGGCCGTCGGCTGACGATGAGCTGGTTTCAGGAAGGGGAACGAGCATGGCGGCCATGAAGCCGCGGACGGGCGACGGCCCGCTCGAGGTCACCAAGGAGGGGCGGGGCATCGTCATGCGCGTACCGCTCGAGGGCGGCGGTCGGCTTGTCGTCGAGCTGACCCCCGACGAGGCGGACGCCCTGGGTGACGCCCTGAAGAAGGTTGTCGGCTAACCCGCTGATCGCACTCCACCTTCTGAGTTCTCCGCGCTGCCCCGACCGCTCTCAGCGGTCGGGGCAGCGCTGTCTGCCCGCCCGTCCGCTGCCCGCTCGGCGCTCAGCGGCGTACGGCGCAGAGAAGGCCGTCGCCCACCGGGAGCAGCGCGGCCTCCAGGGCCGGGCTCTCCCGGACGCTGCGCAGCAGCTCGCGTACCCGCAGCACCTCGACCGGCTGGGCCGCGGAGTCGACCGTGCGGCCGTCGGAGAAGACGCCCTCGAAGCACACCAGCCCGCCGGGACGCAGCAGGCGCAACGATTCGGCGAGGTAGTCGAGGGACTCGGACGGGTCCCCGTCGCAGAAGACGAGGTCGTACCCGCCGTCGGCGAGCCGGGGGAGCACGTCGAGCGCCCGGCCCGGGATGAAGCGGGCGCGGTTGCCGGCGAAGCCCGCGGCGCGGAAGGCCTGGCGGGCGAAGGCCTGGCGGTCCTGTTCGGGATCGACCGTGGTCAGGACCCCGTCGGGACGCATCCCGTGCAGGAGGTGGATGCCGGAGACGCCGGTTCCGGTACCGATCTCGGCGACCGCCTTGGCGTCCGCGGTGGCGGCCAGCAGGCGCAGCGCGGCCCCGGTGCCGGGGGAGACGGAGCGCAGGCCCGCTTCCCTGGACCGGTCGCGGGCCCATCGCAGAGCGTCGTCCTCGGCGACAAACGCGTCGGCGAACGCCCAGCTCGTCTGCCGGTTGCCGGTAATGACCCTCTCCTGTCCCCATAGTTGGCGCAACGGTGACTGTATCCGTTGACGTCGGGAACCCGCAGATGGGACCGGGCGTTGAGAGGGGAAGGGCGTCCGGTGCCCGGTCGGGGACCCGGTCGTGCAAAGTTACTGCAAAAACGCTTATCCGGAGCTGACGGAGGGGGTGGCTATGGTAGGGACTCCACTGGACACCACCAGAGCCGACAGGGGAGGTGCGGCTGCGCCTGTGGATCGTGGGGGCGTGTTCAGACGCCTCTTCTGGTCGGCGGGTGAGCCGAAATCCGTGACCGACACTGCTGACCGCTTCCACACCGCCGACACCGCAACCACCGCGACCTTCGCCGCCGATGCGGGCTCGCAGGCGTGGACCCCTCCCTCGTGGGAGGAGATCGTCAGCACGCACAGCGCGCGGGTGTACCGCCTCGCCTACCGCCTGACGGGCAACCAGCACGACGCCGAGGACCTCACCCAGGAAGTCTTCGTCCGTGTCTTCCGCTCCCTGTCCACGTACACCCCCGGCACCTTCGAGGGCTGGCTGCACCGGATCACCACGAACCTCTTCCTGGACATGGTCCGCCGCAAGCAGCGGATCCGCTTCGACGCCCTCGCCGACGACGCCGCCGAGCGGCTGCCGAGCCGTGAGCCGTCCCCGCAGCAGGTCCTGCACGACACCCACTTCGACGCGGACGTCCAGCAGGCGCTGGACACCCTCGCGCCCGAGTTCCGCGCGGCCGTGGTGCTGTGCGACATCGAGGGCCTCTCCTACGAGGAGATCGCCGCCACCCTCGGCGTGAAGCTCGGTACCGTGCGCAGCCGGATCCACCGCGGCCGCTCGCACCTGCGCAAGGCGCTCAAGCACCGGTCCCCCGAGGCCCGCGCGGAGCAGCGCGCGCTGGCGGGGGCGGCGGTGGGCGCGCCCGGCGTCGGGGGAGAGGGCGGAGCCGAGTGAGCGGAGTCAGTCCGTCCCCCGCGGAACAGCACCTGGGCGACCGCCTCGCCGCCCTGGTGGACGGGGAGTTGAAGCACGACGCGCGCGAGCGGGTCCTGGCGCACCTGGCCACCTGCGCCAAGTGCAAGGCCGAGGCCGACGCGCAGCGCCGGCTGAAGACCATGTTCGTGGAGAGCGCGCCGCCACCGCTGTCCGCCGGCCTCCTGGCGAGACTCCAGGGGCTGCCCGGCGGCGGCCTCGACGGCCCGCCCGGCTCCACGGGTCCGCAGGGCCCGACGGGCCCGCACGGCGGCGCGGGAGCCGACCCCTTCGCGTCGTTCGGGTACGCCCTGCCCATCGCAGGCGGGCAGCGCCAGGAGGGCTTCCGGATCCACGAGGTGGGCCGTCCCCGGCGCCGCTTCGCCTTCGTCGCGGCCGGAGCGGTGTCGCTGGCCGCGCTCGCGCTGGGCGGTGCGCTGCCGCTGGAGACGGTGGAGCCGAACGCGCGGGGCGAGTACGCGCCGGCCCCCGCCTCCCGACCGGGCTCGGCCGTGCCCGCGGCCGACGCGATCGGCCGCGACCGGCTGCCCACGCCCGCCGCGGTCCCCTCCCTGCTGTCGACCCGGTCGAACCCGCTTCCCCCGCTTCACCCCTCCCCGACGGGCCCGGCCCGCCCGGTCTCCCTGCTGCGCTGAGCCGGGACCTGGTTGAATCTGCGGCACACGCGCACACGCAGGCGGGGAGCGCCCATGGCCGACAGGCAGCAGACCGATCCGGCTCCGTCGTGGTGGAGCCGGCCCCAGGGCCCGGCGGACGCCCGCCGGGACGGGGTGCCGTCCCCCCGGCCCGACGGCGGCGGCGAGCCCCGGGACCCGGTCCCCGACCGCGAGCCGCGCCACGAGGCGGATCCCGGCCCCGAGCACGAGCGGACGTACGAGCAGGCGTACGGGCGGATCACCGGGCAGGCGCCCGAGCAGCCGTACGCGCAGACCGGCGGGGTCCGGTACGACCCGTGGGGCGAGCAGCCGCTCCAGGTCGTCGACCGGGGCCGCGGGCGGGCCGGCATCCGCCTCTGGCAGGCCGCCGCGCTCTGCGCGGGCAGCGCCCTGCTGGCCGGCGGGACCGGTGGCTACCTCGGCGTGCTCGCGGAGCGCGAGGCGGGCACCCGGCTGGAGCTGCCCCAAGCCGGCGTCGCCGACCCGGGCCGGGCACCCGGGAGCGTGGCCGGGATCGCGGCCGCCGCGCTGCCCGGGGTGGTCACCCTGCACGTGCGGGGCGCCTCCGGCAGCGGCACGGGCACGGGCTTCGTACTGGACCCCCAGGGCCACATCCTCACCAACCACCACGTCGTCGCCGACGCGAAGGAGATAGCGGTCACGTTCAGTACCGGCGAGAGCGTCACCGCCGAGCTGGTGGGCCGCGACTCCGGCTACGACCTCGCCGTCGTCAAGGTCAGCGGGGTGCGGGGGCTCCGCCCGCTCACCCTCGGGAACTCCGAGAACGTCCGCGTGGGCGACCCGGTGGTGGCCATCGGCGCCCCGTTCGACCTGTCCAACACCGTCACCGCCGGCATCATCAGCGCCACCGGCCGACCCGTCACGGCGGGCGGCGACAAGGGGGACGGCAGCGACATCAGCTACGTCGACGCGCTCCAGACCGACGCCCCGATCAACCCGGGCAACTCCGGCGGCCCCCTCCTCGACTCCCGGGGCCACGTGATCGGCATCAACAGCGCGATCAAGGGCGCCGACAAGGGCGAGGACGGCGGCGACGGCGCCCGGCAGGGCGGCTCGATCGGACTCGGCTTCGCGATCCCCGTCAACCAGGGCAAACGGGTCGCCGAGGAGCTCATCCGCACCGGCCGGGCCACCCACCCCGTCATCGGCGTCACCCTCGACATGCAGTACACGGGCGACGGGGCCCGGGTCGGGGACGAGAGCGCGGACGGCAAGCCGTCCGTGGTCGCCGACGGGCCGGCCGCCCGCGCCGGGATCAAGGCCGGAGACGTGATCACCAAGGTGGACGGGCAGCGTGTCCGGGGCAGTGACGAGCTGATCATCAAGATCCGGGCCCACCGGCCGGGCGATCCGCTGACCCTCACGGTGCTGCGCGCGGGCCGCGAACGCACCCTGGAGGTGGTCCTCGGATCGGCGAACGGCTCGTGAGCGGGGCATGACGTCCGGGTGAAACCGATCCGGGGCAGGTACGCGGGTATGGCCGCCCGGGGATCGCCGGGTACCGTGTGTCCGGGCCCGATGTGAAGAGAGCCGAGGAGCGGCAAGGTGTTCAACGACATAGGCGCACTCGAACTGGTCACGATCGTGGTGCTCGCCATCCTCATCTTCGGCCCGGAGAAGCTCCCCAAGGTCATTCAGGACGTCACGGGCGTCATCCGGAAGATCCGCGCGTTCTCGGACAGTGCGAAGCAGGACATCCGCTCCGAACTCGGCCCCGAATTCAAGGACTTCGAGTTCGAGGACCTGAATCCGAAGACGTTCATCCGCAAGCAGCTGAGCGAGAACGAGGACCTCAAGGAGATCCGCACCGGTTTCGATCTCCGCAAGGAGCTGAACGACGTCACCGACGCCGTCAACAGCAAGGAGGCGGACGCCGCCCCGGCCGACGCCGTCGCGCCCGCCGGCATCGGCGCGGACCTGCTCAAGAAGCCCGCCGCCCCGGCCGCCGACCAGCGGGCGCGCTTCGACGCCGACGCCACCTGAGCCCCAGCCTGCCCGGCGATCCGGGGTCGGATGGCTATCCTCCATCTGTCCGGACCCAGGACGCCCGAGGGGGGTCGGCCGTTCCGGACCCCACGGAACGAAAGGCCGCCAGATGGAGACGACGAGCAGCAGCCGGGTAGGTGCGCAGACCGCCGAGGCACCCGCACCCGCTCAGGACGAACAGAACCCCCAGGTCGGCGAGGCGCAGCCACCGGAGGCGGGTGCGCCCGTCCCGGCGGCCCGCCGCACGGCTGACGGCTACCTGAGGGCCGACTTCCCCTGGTACGGGCTGGACGGGGCCTTCACGGGCCCCCGCTGGCTCATGCAGGTCGCTACCGCCGCCGACGGAACGGTGGAGCACGGCTCCACCGGCCACGGCGACGAGCCTTCGGCGCGCGGCGAGATCGCCACCGGCGAGAAGGAGCGCTTCGCGGTGGTCGTCACCGTCGCGAGCAACCCGCTGCGCCGCAGCGGCGACGGCACCGGCGTCCTGGAGGCCACTTCGGTCTCCTCGGCCGCCTGGCTGGCCGGCTCCGGGCTGCTGGCGTACAGCTGGCCGGGGCAGATGGACCACACGCTGCGAGACGACTGGCTCGACCAGCAGACCGAGGCCGCCTGGGAGCTCGCCGACGACCTCGGCGGCGAGGACTGGTCCACCCTCTCGCTGCCGGTCGACGGGGAGCCGACCACCTTCCACTACCGCGAGTCGGAGTTCGGCTGGGTGCTGGCGGGCTCGACGAGCAGCGGCGTCCACCTGGGCGCGTACGGGCGCGGGATGAGCGCCTACGGGCTCGGCTTCTCGGCCATCGCGGACTTCGCCGCGTACGAGTAGACCCCCGCGGCGGGGGCGGCGACGGCGCCGCGGCCCGGACACGCGGAAGGGGCCCCCCCGCCCGCGGGGGCCGCCCCCCCCGCCGCGGGGGCGGCGCCCGCCGGGCCCGGGCGGCCGGTGATACGACTGGGTGAGGCTCCTGCGTGCCTCCCCCGACGACCTCCCCCGACG
>NZ_JBSGQV010000039.1:0-68135 GCF_053606025.1 Streptomyces sp. NPDC055254
GGCCGGCGCCGCCCGTCGTTGCCCCCGGCGCGCTCGGCCCGGCGCGGCCCGCGCGGCCAAGCGCGGCCAGGTCGGCGCGGTCGGCGCGGCGGGCCGTCTTACGGGCGGCGGGGCCGCGCCCGTACTCGCGCGCGGGTCGGGGCTGTGGGCGGGTTGTCAGTGGGGGCGGTTACCGTGGGCGGCATGGCTGCCCGTACTGCTCGTTCATCCGCCAAGGACCGGCCGTCCTACCGCTGTACCGAGTGCGGCTGGACGACCGCGAAGTGGCTCGGGCGCTGTCCCGAGTGCCAGGCGTGGGGCACCGTCGAGGAGATGGGCGCGCCCGCCGTACGGACCACCGCGGCCGGCCGGGTCTCGACCGCCGCCGTGCCGATCGCCCAGGTCGACGGGCGGACGGCGACCGCCCGCAGCACCGGCGTCGACGAGCTGGACCGGGTGCTCGGCGGCGGGCTCGTGCCCGGCGCCGTGGTGCTGCTCGCCGGAGAGCCCGGCGTCGGGAAGTCGACGCTGCTGCTGGACGTCGCGGCAAAGGCGGCCAGCGACGAACACCGCACCCTGTACGTGACGGGCGAGGAGTCCGCGAGCCAGGTGCGGTTGCGGGCCGACCGGATCAACGCCCTCAGCGACCACCTGTACCTCGCGGCCGAGACCGACCTCTCGGCGGTGCTGGGCCACCTGGACGCCGTGAAACCCTCCCTCCTCGTCCTGGACTCCGTACAGACGGTGGCCTCCCCCGAGATCGACGGCGCGCCCGGCGGCATGGCGCAGGTGCGCGAGGTGGCCGGGGCCCTGATCCGGGCCTCGAAGGAGCGGGGGATGTCCACCCTGCTGGTGGGCCACGTGACCAAGGACGGGGCCATCGCCGGCCCCCGGCTGTTGGAGCACCTCGTCGACGTGGTGCTGAGCTTCGAGGGCGACCGGCACGCCCGGCTGCGGCTGGTGCGCGGCGTCAAGAACCGGTACGGGGCCACCGACGAGGTGGGCTGCTTCGAACTGCACGACGAGGGGATCACGGGTCTGGCCGACCCGAGCGGGCTGTTCCTGACGCGGCGCGCCGAGGCCGTGCCCGGCACCTGCCTGACGGTGACCCTGGAGGGCAAGCGCCCCCTGGTCGCGGAGGTGCAGGCGCTGACCGTGGACTCCCAGATCCCCTCCCCCCGGCGGACCACGTCGGGGCTGGAGACCTCCCGGGTCTCGATGATGCTGGCGGTGCTGGAACAGCGCGGGCGGATCACCGCGCTCGGCAAGCGGGACATCTACAGCGCCACCGTGGGCGGGGTGAAGCTCACCGAGCCGGCCGCCGACCTGGCGATCGCGCTCGCGCTGGCCTCCGCCGCCAGTGACGTGCCGCTGCCGAAGAACCTCGTCGCGATCGGGGAGGTCGGCCTGGCCGGGGAGGTGCGGCGGGTGACCGGCGTACAGCGGCGGCTCGCCGAGGCGCACCGGCTCGGCTTCACGCACGCGCTGGTGCCGTCGGATCCGGGCAAGGTGCCGGCGGGCATGAAGGTGATCGAGGTGGCGGACATGGGCGACGCGCTCCGGGTGCTGCCGCGCGGGCGGTCGCGGACGCCGGCGAAGGAGCGGGCCGCCGAGTAGGTTTCCGGGTCCGCCCGCGCGTGACCCGGCAGGCCCGCCCGGCCGCGGTCCCGCACATCGCGGTCCCGCACATCCGCCCGGGGTCCCGGTCCCGCACATCCGCCCGGGGTCCCGGTCCCGCACGCCCGAGGTCCCGGTCCCGCCGCCACTGCCACTGCCGCCGTCCCAAGATCACCCGCCCACGCCGCAGTGACGTATCGGCAGGACGCGCCGCTGGTCAGGCGCCCGTAAGGCCCTCCGCGCGGGCGTACCTGGCCAAGCCACGGCGGGGCCGCAGCGCGCGCCGGTAGACTTCTGGATGGTCCGCCCGGCCCTTCGCACGTCCTCGTGCCCGTGGCGCGGGGCGGCGCAACCCGCGACCGGAGGAGTGCAGTGGCAGCCAAGGACGGGGCAGCGGCATCCGGCAAGTCGGGTGCCGCCTCCAAGCAGGAGGCCATGATGCGCGCCTCGCTGAGCGCGGTCGCGCCTGGTCAGCCGCTGCGTGACGGCCTGGAGCGGATCGTCCGGGGCAACACCGGCGGGCTCATCGTCCTCGGTATGGACAAGTCCGTCGACGCCATGTGCACCGGCGGTTTCGTCCTGGACGTGGAGTTCACCGCGACCCGGCTGCGCGAGCTGTGCAAGCTCGACGGCGCGCTCATCCTCGACAAGGACATCACGAAGATCCTGCGGGCCGGCGTGCAGCTCGTGCCGGACGCGTCGATCCCCACGGAGGAGACCGGTACGCGGCACCGCACCGCCGACCGCGTCTCGAAGCAGTGCGG
This sequence comes from Streptomyces sp. NPDC055254, assembly GCF_053606025.1. Lineage (NCBI taxonomy): Bacteria > Bacillati > Actinomycetota > Actinomycetes > Kitasatosporales > Streptomycetaceae > Streptomyces > Streptomyces sp. NPDC055254. The sequence continues at coordinate 2,361 of NZ_JBSGQV010000039.1, forward strand.
ATTCCCGGTCGTGTCGGTGTCCCAGTCGATGCGGCTGATCGCCCTGTACGTGGACGGGGAGCGGCGGGTCCTGGAGGAGTCCGGGGCGATCCTGTCGCGGGCGAACCAGGCGCTGGCCACGCTGGAGCGGTACAAGCTGCGCCTCGACGAGGTCGCGGGCACCCTGTCGGCGCTGGAGATCGAGGACCTGGTGACGGTCCGCGACGTGACGGCGGTCGCGCAGCGGCTGGAAATGGTTCGCCGGATCGCGACCGAGATCGCGGAGTACGTGATCGAACTGGGCACGGACGGGCGGCTGCTGTCGCTGCAGCTGGACGAGCTGACGGTGGGGATCGAGCAGGAGCGCGAGCTGGTCATCCGGGACTACGTGCCGGAGCCGACGGCGAAGCGTTCCCGCACGGTGGACGAGGCCCTGTCCGAGCTGGACGCGCTGACGCACCCGGAGCTGCTGGAACTGGCGATCGTGGCGAAGGCGCTCGGGTACACCGGCTCGCCGGAGACCCTCGACTCGGCCGTGTCGCCGCGGGGTTACCGCCTGCTGGCGAAGGTGCCGAGGCTGCCCGGGGCCATCATCGAGCGGCTCGTGGAGCACTTCGGCGGCCTGCAGAAGCTGCTCGCCGCCGGCGTGGACGACCTGCAGACCGTGGACGGCGTGGGCGAGGCGCGTGCGCGCAGCGTCCGTGAGGGCCTGTCCCGCCTGGCGGAGTCCTCCATCCTGGAGCGGTACGTCTAGCCCGCGGCGGCGCCCGCCGGTTCTCCGACCTGCGCGCTGGTTCTCCGATGTGCCCGCCGGTTCTCCGACCTGCGCGCCGCCGGCGGAGGCAGGGCCCCCGGCAGCGGCGCCGCACGCTAGTCCTGCTTGAGGACGAACGAGGTGCGTGCCACCGGCATGCCCGGGGACTTGACCTCGACCACGTACGTGTCCGGGCCCGCCGAGCCGGCCGGGGGCGTCTGGCACTGGTCGGGCGCGCTGAACCTGCGGTCCCACTCCAGGGACTGCTTCGTCTCGCTCTGCGCCCCGACGCGGAAGAAGGCGTTGCCCGCGCCCGCGGGGCAGTCCGCCGAGGACCACACGGCCTTGGTGCCGGCCGCCTGAAGGATGGTCAGGACCGCCTGCTTCGGGCCGAGATCGACCTTGCAGGTGGTGCCGGAGATATTGCGGGCGATCAGTTCGAGCCGGGGCTTCTCGTTCGCCTCGTACTCGTTCTTCACGCTCTTGACCTCCCACTGCAGCGCACTCGGCGCGCACGTGGGAAGGGCCGAGTCCGCCGGGACCTGGGCCGGACCCCCACCGCCGGAACCGCCCGCGCCCGCGCCGCCCGCGCCGGAACCGGAACCCGCGCCGGGCTCGCCGTTCTTGCCCGTACCGGCCGAGCCGCCGCCCTCGGACCCGGTGGATCCGCCGCCGCCCGACTCCGGACGCCCGCCCGGGGCCTGACTGATCGCCGGACCGGTGCCCGGCGGTCCGGGGGTGATCGCGGTGACGGGGTCGGGTCCACCCTGGCCCTTGCCGTTCGTACTCGACTTCCCCCCGCCGGAACTGACGGTCCATACGGCGAGGAGCGCGAGGAGCGCGACAACGGACGCCAGCACAGCCCTCCGTCGCCAGTAGATGGAGGAGGGGAGCGGCCCGACCGGATTGCGCAGAGATCCCACGAACGGAACTTTACGAGAGTTCGCGGCCCGATCCGCGCCCCACATGCCGCACAGCGGGCTCGATTTGCCGATGATCATCCTGCTGCCGTGGACGAAGGCGTCCAGAATCGGCCAAGCCCCGGGCCACAGAGGCTAATCATCCTTAAGTACTGTCGGTGACCATGAACAGCTCGGACCTCTATCGCGACGTCACCTCCTACGCCCACTCCGCACCCTCCTGGGTGCAGTCCGCGTCCGAGGTGTGGACGGAGTACGGGCTCCTCGTCTTCGGCGCGCTCTTCCTCGCGGTCTGGTGGCGCTCGCGCAGCCGCCGCGATCCGCGCACCGTCGCCCTCGCCGTCCTCGCGCCGCTGGTCACGGCCCTCGCCTACGTCGTGTCCGAGGCCGTGAAGTCCACCGTGGACCAGGACCGGCCCTGCCGCGCCGTCGCAGGCGCGGCCGTCTCCCTGATCGAGTGCCCCGCCTACGGCGACTGGTCGTTCCCCAGCAACCACTCGGCCATAGCCGGCGCCGCCGCCGTCGCGCTGGCCCTGGCCGTGCGGCGCCTCGCGCTGCTCACCGTGCCGCTCGCGCTGCTGATGGCCTCCTCCCGGGTCTTCGTCGGCGTGCACTACCCGCACGACGTGGCGACGGGCCTGCTGCTGGGCGTTTCGGTGGCCGCCCTCCTCGTCCTCCTCCTCACCGGTCCGACGACCGGGATCGTCTCCGCCGTCCGGTCGAGCGGGGCCCGCGCCGCTGTCTGGTTCACCGGTCCGGGCCCGGCGCGCTAGGGGCGAAACGTGCCAGGATGCGTCTGCCATGACTGCATCCCCCTTCACCTCCCCCGCCACCTCCCACACCACCTCCGCCGAAGCGTCGGCAGACGGTTCGGCAGAGACCCCGCCCGGCGCCCGCCACGCGCTGCACTCCCCCGTCATCGAGTGGTTCGACGAGCACGCCCGCGACCTGCCCTGGCGCCGCCCCGAGGCCGGCCCCTGGGGGGTCATGGTCAGCGAGTTCATGCTCCAGCAGACCCCGGTCAGCCGGGTCCTGCCGGTCTACGAGCAGTGGCTGGCCCGGTGGCCCCGCCCCGCCGACCTGGCCGCCGAGGCCCCGGGCGAGGCCGTACGGGCCTGGGGCCGGCTCGGCTACCCCCGCCGCGCCCTGCGCCTGCACGGCGCGGCCGTGGCGATAACGGAGCGGCACGGGGGCGACGTACCGCGCGACCACACGCACCTGCTGGCCCTGCCCGGGATCGGCGAGTACACCGCCGCGGCCGTGGCCTCCTTCGCGTACGGACAGCGGCACGCCGTGCTCGACACCAACGTGCGCCGGGTCTTCGCCCGCACCGCCACCGGGGTCGAGTACCCGCCGAACGCCACCACCGCGGCCGAGCGGCGGCTCGCCCGGGCGCTGCTGCCCGAGGACGAGCGCACCGCGGCGCGCTGGGCGGCCGCCTCGATGGAGCTCGGCGCGCTCGTGTGCACCGCCAAGAGCCCGGACTGCGCGCGCTGCCCGGTGGCCGGGCTGTGCGCCTGGCGCCTGGCCGGCAAGCCGGCGCACGAGGGGCCGCCGCGGCGCGGGCAGACGTACGCGGGAACGGACCGGCAGGTGCGCGGCCGGCTGCTGGCCGTGCTCCGGGAGTCGATGGGCTCCGTTCCCCGCGCGGTGCTGGACACGGTCTGGGACGAACCGGTGCAGCGGGCCCGGGCGCTGGACGGGCTGGTCTCCGACGGCCTGGTCGAACCGCTGGCCGGGGGTTTCTACCGGCTGCCGCAGGGGCTGCCGGAGTCCTGAGGGACGTGCCGGGCGGACCGGCCCGGCACCTCCTCGGTCCCGACCCGAAGCTGACTCGCTCATTCCGCTTTTGGCCGGGAAACCGCAGCTCACGGCACTGTTACACAACCTATGGGTGTCCGTGCTCCCACCGAAGGCTGGCCCGCACAGGCCCGTGACAACCCCTCCGTACCTTCGGATCCGTAAGTCGGCGGTTACGGGGTTGGACGGAACGGGGGCGGTCTGAGATGGCGCACGGCGAGGTACTCGAATTCGAGGAGTACGTACGCACTCGGCAGGACGCGCTGCTGCGCAGCGCCCGGCGCCTGGTCCCGGACCCCACCGACGCGCAGGACCTCCTGCAGACCGCCCTCGTCCGCACCTACGGGCGCTGGGACGGCATCGCCGACAAGTCCCTGGCCGACGCCTACCTCCGTCGCGTCATGATCAACACCCGTACCGAGTGGTGGCGCGCCCGCAAGCTCGAAGAGGTCCCCACCGAACAGCTCCCCGACGCCTCCGTCGAGGACGGCTCCGACCAGCGGGCCGACCGCGCCCTGCTGATGGACATCCTCAAGGTGCTCGCGCCCAAACAGCGCAGTGTGGTCGTGCTGCGACACTGGGAGCAGATGAGCACCGAGGAGACGGCCGCGGCGCTCGGAATGTCGGCGGGAACCGTGAAGAGCACCCTGCACCGCGCCCTGGCCCGGCTCCGCCAGGAGCTGGAGAGCCGGGACCTGGACATGCGCGCGCTGGAACGCGGTGACCACACCATCCGGTACGAGGGGCGTGAGCGGTGCGCGGCCTGAATGGCCACAGCCTGACGGAAAGGGGCTCGCCCCCGGCCAAGGCCGGGAAGGGCCCACTGGTTCTGATGTCGGCGGGGACGGTCGTCCTCGTCGGCACCGCCGTGTTCATGGTCGGCTGCGCCACCGGCGGCACGGGCCTGCGCGACGGCGGTCCCGCGCGCAGCGACGCCGTGGCGAAGACGGGCCCCGCGACGGGCCCCACCACCCCCTCCCCCGAGGGTTCCGCGTCCGGCGACCCCTCCGCCGACGCGGACCCGTCCGTGACCGCGCCCGGGATGCCCCGGACGAAGGTCGACCCGGTGCGGCTGCTGATGGCGGACCCCAAGGTCAGCACCGCGGTCAAGCGGGACCTCAAGCCCTGTACGGGCAAGGAGTACCCGATCGATGTGAGCTACGGGAAGATCACCGGCAGCCCCGTCGTCGACATCGTCGTGAACGTCCTGTCGTGCGCGGACGCCCTGGGCCGCGGCTCCTACGTGTACCGCGCGGACGGCGGCACGTACGAGAATGTGTTCTCGGACGAGCAGCCGCCCGTCTACGCGGAGATCGACCGGGGCGACCTGGTGGTCACCAAGCAGGTGTACGCCAAGAGCGACCCGTTGTCGTATCCGTCCGGCGAGGACGTGATCACGTACCACTGGGACGGGGCCGGGTTCGCCGAGCAGGACCGGGTGCACTCCGAGTACAGCAACGTGGTCGACGGCGGAGGCCAGCCCGCGCCGGCCGCTCCCCAGAAGAACTGACAGTCCAGAAGAACCGAGGCGAGGCTTCCGCATGGCCGAGACCCATGTCCTGTTCGTGGAGGACGACGACGTCATCCGCGAGGCCACGACCCTGGCGCTGGAGCGCGACGGGTTCGTGGTCACCGCCATGCCCGACGGGCTGTCGGGCCTGGAGTCCTTCCGGGCCCACCGCCCCGACATCGCGCTGCTGGACGTGATGGTCCCGGGCATGGACGGCGTGAGTCTGTGCCGCCGCATCCGCGACGAGTCCACCGTCCCGGTGATCATGCTGTCGGCGCGGGCCGACTCCATCGACGTGGTCCTCGGTCTGGAGGCCGGCGCCGACGACTACGTCACCAAGCCCTTCGACGGCTCCGTACTGGTCGCGCGGATCCGCGCCGTGCTGCGCCGCTTCGGCCACGCCGGCGGCCCGCGAAACGGCGGGGCGGGCTCCGACGACCCGGCGGGTGAGCGCGGCGTGCTGTCCTTCGGGGACCTGGAGGTCGACACCGAGGGCATGGAGGTGCGCAGGGCGGGCGCCGCGGTGGCCCTGACACCGACCGAGATGCGGCTGCTGCTGGAGTTCTCCTCCGCGCCGGGCACCGTGCTGTCCCGCGACCGGCTGCTGGAGCGCGTATGGGACTACGACTGGGGCGGCGACACCCGGGTCGTGGACGTCCACGTCCAACGGCTGCGCACCAAGATCGGTCAGGACCGGATCGAGACGGTCCGGGGCTTCGGATACAAGCTCAAAGGATGAGCGGCTTCACCCTCCGGACCGGAATCCGCTGGAAGATCACTCTGGCCATCGCCGCCGTCGGCGCACTCACCGCGGTCGCGCTGAGCCTCGTGGTGCACAGCGCCGCCCGCGTGTCGATGCTGGAGAGCGCCCGCGAGTCGAAGCTGGAGCAGGTCCAGTACATCGCCCGCAACGCCGAGGCCGGGCGCAAGCCGATCATGGGCGCCAAGCTCAACGACCCCGACCTGCCCGCCCAACTGCGTGAGAAGGCGCGGTCGGGTCGGCGCGGGACGTACATCCAGGAGCGGCCCGGCGGAGTGCACGAGGTGTGGGCGGCCGTGCCGCTCGGCAACGGGCAGGTGCTCTCGCTCCACCACCCCTTCCGGGAGAGCGCCAACATGGTGCGCGACCTGGACCGGGCGCTGGTCGTGGGCTCCCTCGCCGTGGTGATCGGCGGCTCGGCGCTCGGCGTGCTCATCGGCGGGCAGATCTCGCGCCGGCTGCGCAAGGCGGCCGCGGCCGCGCAGCGGGTGGCGCACGGTGATCCGGAGGTGCGGGTACGCGACGCCGTGGGCGGGGTCGTCCGGGACGAGACCGACGACCTCGCGCGCGCGGTGGACGCCATGGCGGACGCCCTGCAGCAGCGGCTGGAGGCCGAGCGGCGGGTGACCGCGGACATCGCGCACGAGCTGCGGACCCCGGTGACCGGCCTGCTGACGGCGGCGGAGCTGCTGCCGCCGGGCCGCCCGACCGAGCTGGTGCGGGACCGGGCCCAGGCGCTGCGGGCACTGGTGGAGGACGTACTTGAGGTGGCCCGGCTGGACAGTGCGTCCGAACGGGCCGAGCTGCAGGACGTGGCGCTGGGCGAGTTCGTGCGCCGTCGGGTGCGGGCCCTGATGCCCGAGGCGTCCGTCCGGGTCGTCGCGGACGAGATCGTCAGTACCGATCCGCGCCGGCTGGAGCGGATTCTGGGGAACCTGCTGGCCAACGCCGTCCGGTACGGGCAGCCGCCGGTGCAGGTCGATGTCGAGGGCCGGGTCGTACGGGTCCGGGACCACGGTCCGGGTTTTCCGGAGGCACTGCTGCGCGAGGGGCCGAGCCGCTTCCGGACCGGGTCGACGGACCGGGCGGGCGTGGGGCACGGACTGGGGCTGACCATCGCGGAGGGGCAGGCGCGGGTGCTCGGCGCCCGGCTGACCTTCCGCAACGTGGCCGCGCCCGGCGGCGCGGACCGCGAGGGCGCGGCGGCGGGCGCGGTGGCGGTGCTGTGGCTGCCGGAGCACGCGCCGACGGCGACGGGAAGCTTCCCGGTCGTCAAGCTCCCGTGACCGCGCCGGCGTGACGGCGCTGCCGCGGGCGCGGGCGCGGGGCGGCCCGTGCGGGCGCGAGCGCGGATGCGGGGCGGCTCGTGCGGGGCGCGGGCGGCGCCGGCCGGCGGATCGGTACCGGGCCGTACACCCCGGCAGGTCCGTGACTTAGCATCCGAGGCATGACCGACGGTACGAATCCCCCGAGCAACCCGCAGCCCGAGCCCGCCCCGGGGGGCGGCGGTTACGGGTTCCCGCCCGGCCCGCCGGCGTCCGGCGGCTACGGCTACCCGCCCGGCCCGCCCGCGTCCGGCGGCTACGGCTACCCGCCCGGCCCCCCCATATCCGGCGGCTTCGGGCCCGCCCCGACCGGATCCGACGGCTACGGCTACCCGCAGGGCGGCGCGGCCGGCCCGTACCAGCAGGGGCCGGACCTCCCCGGGGCGACGCAGCCCATCCCGCACCTGGGGCAGCAGCCGGGCCCGCCCGAGCCGGCGGCCTTCACCCCCACCGCCCAACCGGACTGGCAGGCCCTGGCCGACCGCACCGAGGCCCAGCGCTCCCGCCGCAAGCTGCTGGCGATCTGCGTATCCGCGGTCCTGGTGGTCGCCGCCGCGGGCGGGGCCTACTTCTTCTTCATGGGCAGCGGCCCGGACGAGCCCGACAAGCCGCCCGTGGCCACCTCGGACGCGCCCGAGCCCCCCGCCTCGGCGGACGAGGACGGGCCGACGGTTCCGGGCGAACCCACGCTGCTGCGCGACCGTGCGAACAGCGGGCCGTCGGTGCAGCTGGCGATGTCCTCGGGCCTGGAGCTGGCCAAGATGGACAACCGCAACGAGGTCCGGCTCAAGGGGGGTCCCGAGTCCTACGCCCAGGGCTCCGAGCAGGCCGTCGACGTCACCAAGAGCTTCACCGTAACCACGCGCGCCTACACCGTGGTCGACAGCGGGTCCCGCATGGCGATAAGCCAGGGCGACGGGGTCTCGTACTCCTTCGAGCTGGGCTTCGAGAAGGTCAACGGCAAGCCGTCGTGGGTCTTCCGCGTGCAGACCGGTGACAAGGGCGCGGCCGCCACCGCCCAGCAGGTCGTGGCGGACGCCCCGGACCCGCTGAAGAAGTGGACCCAGCTGACGGGCACGTACGACGCCGAGAAGAAGGTGATCGCGCTCTACGTCAACGACAAGGCGGCCGGCGAGGTAAAGGTCACGGGCATCTGGGCGGGTCCCGGCCCGGTGCAGCTCGGCCGGGCGCGCCACCACGGCATCTGGAGCGGTTCCTTCGTCGGTTCGCTGGACCGCATCCGCATCTGGACCAAGGCGCTGACCCCGGAGCAGGTGACGATCCTGGACTCCGGCAAGCTCGACAAGCTCGGCAAGCCCAGCCACGCCTGGCTGATCTGACACCGGGACGGCACCGTGTCGGTGCCGTCCCGGATGTGCCCGTGCGTGCGCGTGCGCCCGTACCTCGCCTGGTACTAGAGGGCGACGCCGCGGGTGCGCAGGAAGGTCATCGGGTTGATGCCCGAGCCGTAGTTCGGCGTGGTGCGGATCTCGAAGTGCAGGTGCGGGCCGCTGGAGTTCCCGGTGTTGCCGGAGAGCGCGATCCGCTGGTCGGTGGCGACCTTCTGGCCGATCCGGACCTGGATCTTCGAGAGGTGCGCGTACTGCGAGTACATGTTGTTCGCGTGCTTGATCACGACGGCGTTGCCGTAGGCCGGGCCGTCGCCGCCGCCGTTGGGGCCGGCCTTGACGACCACGCCGGCGCCCACGGACTTGACCGGGGTGCCGACCGGGACGGCGAAGTCCTGGCCGGAGTGCTTGCGCGACCACATGCTGCCGCCCTTGCCGAAGGTCGCGGACAGCGTGTACTTCTCGACCGGCTTGTCCCAGAGGCCGGCCTTGGCGGCTCCGGCGGCCTGGGCGGCGGCCTGCCGGCCCACGAGCCCGGAGGTGCCGGTGGGGGCGGTCTGCGGCGTGTCGGCGAAGGCGGCGGTCGTCCCGGCTCCGAGGGCCAGGACGGCACCGAGAGCGGTGGCGCCGACGGCGGTACGGGTACGGCGGGTGCTGATGCGCTTCGCGGACATGAAGAAGACCTCCGGGGCCGGGGACAGGGCGGTTCACGCCCGTCTCGGGCATGAAGTGACCCGGCACCGTTGAGCGGGTGCCGGGTGGGCTCATCTTTGGTAACCCGAGGGCCCGTACTTCCCCAAACCTCCCGATTACTACCCAAGCTCGTAGCGGAGCCGGGGCAGTCCGTCCTGTTGACGGCCTCACGCCGGGCCGAAAGTCCCCTTTCGAGCCCCTTTGGATCTACGAAACCGCCTAGTACGTCCGATTTGTTCTGTGCGGCTTGTCACCGGGGCGGGACCTTCGGACCTCCCCTTCCGGACCATCGGCACGCAACCGCACGGCCCGTCCGAGCGTCCCCGCGCGCGGAAAAAGGGGCGGCCCCGGAACCTTTCGGTTCCGGGGCCGCCCCTTTTTCGCGTTCGGCTACCCGCGGGCGGCGCTCACGCGCCCTTCGACAGGTCCGGGCCGGAGCCCGTGGCCTCGATCGGCGGGAGGTCCGGCAGCGCCGACTTCTCCTCGCCGCGGAAGGTGAACTTGGCTTCCGCGCCCTCACCCTCCTTGCCGACGACCACGATCTGACCGGGGCGCAGCTCACCGAAGAGGATCTTCTCCGAGAGCATGTCCTCGATCTCGCGCTGGATGGTCCGGCGCAGCGGGCGGGCGCCCATGATCGGGTCGTACCCGCGCTTGGCGAGCAGGAGCTTCGCGTCACCGCTCAGCTCGATGCCCATGTCGCGGTCCTTGAGGCGCTCGTCGACCTTCGCGATCATGAGGTCGACGATCTGGATGATGTCTTCCTCGGTGAGCTGGTGGAAGACGACCGTGTCGTCGACACGGTTGAGGAACTCCGGCCGGAAGTGCTGCTTGAGCTCTTCGTTGACCTTCGCCTTCATCCGGTCGTAGCCGGTCTTGGTGTCGCCCTGGGCCGCGAAGCCCAAGTTGAAGCCCTTCGAGATGTCCCGCGTACCCAGGTTGGTCGTCATGATGATGACCGTGTTCTTGAAGTCCACGACCCGGCCCTGGGAGTCGGTCAGACGACCGTCCTCCAGGATCTGGAGAAGGGAATTGAAGATATCCGGGTGGGCCTTCTCGACCTCGTCGAAGAGGACGACGGAGAACGGCTTCCGGCGCACCTTCTCGGTGAGCTGGCCGCCCTCTTCGTAGCCCACGTAGCCGGGGGGCGAACCGAAGAGACGGGAAACCGTGTGCTTCTCGCTGAACTCCGACATGTCGAGGGAGATCAGCGCGTCCTCGTCGCCGAAGAGGAATTCGGCGAGCGTCTTGGAGAGCTCCGTCTTACCGACACCGGACGGGCCGGCGAAGATGAACGAGCCACCCGGGCGCTTCGGGTCCTTGAGACCCGCACGGGTACGGCGGATCGCCTGGGAGAGCGCCTTGATGGCGTCCTTCTGGCCGATGACCCGACGGTGGAGCTCGTCCTCCATGCGGAGCAGCCGCGAGGACTCCTCCTCGGTGAGCTTGAAGACGGGAATGCCGGTCGCCGTGGCGAGGACCTCGGCGATCAGCTCCTCGTCCACCTCGGCGACGACGTCCATGTCGCCGGACTTCCATTCCTTCTCGCGCTTGGCCTTCGCCGTCAGCAGCTGCTTCTCCGTGTCACGGAGCGAAGCCGCCTTCTCGAAGTCCTGGGAGTCGATCGCCGACTCCTTGTCGCGGCGCACGTTCGCGATCTTCTCGTCGAACTCGCGGAGGTCCGGCGGCGCGGTCATCCGGCGGATGCGCATCCGGGAGCCGGCCTCGTCGATCAGGTCGATCGCCTTGTCCGGGAGGAAGCGGTCCGAGATGTACCGGTCGGCCAGGGTCGCGGCGGCCACGAGGGCCGAGTCCGTGATGGAGACGCGGTGGTGGGCCTCGTAGCGGTCGCGCAGGCCCTTGAGGATCTCGATCGTGTGGGGGAGGGAAGGCTCCGCCACCTGGATCGGCTGGAACCGGCGCTCCAGCGCCGCGTCCTTCTCAAGGTGCTTGCGGTACTCGTCGAGCGTCGTGGCACCGATGGTCTGGAGCTCACCACGGGCCAGCATGGGCTTGAGGATGCTGGCGGCGTCGATCGCGCCCTCGGCGGCGCCCGCACCCACGAGGGTGTGGAGCTCGTCGATGAACAGGATGATGTCGCCGCGGGTGCGGATCTCCTTGAGCACCTTCTTCAGGCGCTCCTCGAAGTCACCGCGGTAGCGGGAGCCCGCGACCAGGGCACCGAGGTCCAGGGTGTAGAGGTGCTTGTCCTTGAGGGTCTCGGGCACCTCGCCCTTGACGATCGCCTGGGCCAGGCCCTCGACGACGGCGGTCTTGCCGACGCCGGGCTCGCCGATGAGGACCGGGTTGTTCTTGGTCCGGCGGGACAGGACCTGCATGACCCGCTCGATCTCCTTCTCGCGCCCGATGACCGGGTCGAGCTTGGATTCGCGGGCGGCCTGGGTGAGATTGCGGCCGAACTGGTCCAGGACGAGCGAGGTCGAGGGCGTGCCCTCGGCCGGGCCGCCGGCCGTGGCCGACTCCTTGCCGCCTCCGGTGTAACCGGAGAGCAGCTGGATGACCTGCTGCCGGACTCGGTTGAGATCGGCGCCCAGCTTCACGAGGACCTGGGCGGCGACGCCCTCGCCCTCGCGGATCAGGCCGAGCAGGATGTGCTCGGTGCCGATGTAGTTGTGGCCGAGCTGGAGGGCCTCTCGGAGCGAAAGCTCCAGGACCTTCTTCGCCCGCGGGGTGAAGGGGATGTGGCCGGACGGGGCCTGCTGCCCCTGACCGATGATCTCCTCAACCTGCTGGCGAACAGCCTCGAGCGAAATCCCGAGGCTCTCCAGGGCCTTAGCGGCGACACCCTCACCCTCGTGGATCAAGCCCAGGAGGATGTGCTCGGTGCCGATGTAGTTGTGGTTGAGCATCCGGGCTTCTTCCTGAGCCAGGACGACAACCCGCCGCGCGCGGTCGGTGAACCTCTCGAACATCGTTTATCGCTCCTCAGAGCGGTCGGGCAGTTCGGGGTCGGTCCCCGCCCTGTCCTTCCGCATGCTAGTCCCGCAGGGCGGGACAGCTCATTCCAACTGCCGACATCCGTCCACGGCTCACCCCCACGTCGGTGAGGAAAACCGGCTTGAACAGCCGACAACTGCTCCAACCCGATAGTGGGAGACGATGTTCCCGCAGGCCAGGCAGATACCCGTCACGCGTGTACGCCGATGGCGAACGGGAGCCGCCCAAATCAGCGTGTCGCCCCGATCCACTAGGAATGTCTTACCCGTGCGGACCGGCACTCCATCCCCGCGGAGCCGGTTCGCTCTCCGCTAAGGGCGAACACGCTTGCGTCCCGAATGCGGGATCCGGCGCCCCGGACTTGTACGTTCCGCACGGCTTCGGACGCGTTGTGTCACCTTGCCCGTAACCCCCCGGCGTCTGCGAAGTTGCTCCGGACATGGCCCTCAGCACCGCCGGCGTCCCTTCCCCCCGTGTCCCGCTCAAGGAGGAGGCGTGGGCCTCCTGGTACGAGCGGACGCTCGGATGGACCGTCGCGGGCGGTCCGCCCGCCCAACTGGTCACCGGGCTCCGGTTCGACGTGCTGGAGCTGCCGTCCGACGCGGGGGCGGCGGTGCTGCGCGGGCCCGTCGCCACGGGCCCGGTGGCGCTCATGGGCCGCCGGATGCGGTTCCTGGTGGCCGCGGGGAGCGCGGAGGAGCTGGCCGGGCTGCTCGACTGGCTGGAGTGGGGCGGGGTCGCCCTCGATCTCACCGCCCTGGGTGCGGGCGGGCGGATCACCGCCCCGGTCCCCCCGGACGTCCGGGGACCGCGGCAGAGCCCTCGGGAGGCCGCCGTCTGGCTGCGGCCCCCCGAGCCGGGGTGCGAGGCACTGCTTCCGTGCCTGCCCGGCCCCGGGCGGGGCGCCGGGCCCGCCGGCGGGCCCGGTCTCGTACGCCTGGTGGCGGCGGCGGCGACGGAATGCCACCGCGCCCGCCTGGAAAGGCGTACGACTCAGCCCTTGGCCTTCTCGTAGGCCTCGCGGATCTCGGCCGGGACGCGGCCGCGGTCGTTCACGTTGTAGCCGTTCTCCTTCGCCCAGGCGCGGATCTCGGCGGTGTCCGGGTTACCGGTCGTGACCGAGGCGCGGCCGCCCTTGGCGCGGGTTGCGCTCGCGCGGCCGCCGGTGCGGCGTCCGCCCTTGGTGTACGGGTCGAGCAGACCGCGGAGCTTTTCAGCGTTGGCGGTGGTGAGGTCGATCTCGTAGGTCTTGCCATCCAGAGCGAACGTCACCGTCTCGTCCGCCTCGCCGCCGTCGAGGTCGTCGACAAGAAGGACCTGAACCTTCTGTGCCACCGGGATTTCCTTTCATCGAAAAGCAGTACGCGGAAAGGAAACCGCTTTTCCCTGGAAAACACAAACCCTCCGGGAGAGGTTCAGGACCGCAAGAGGGCGGGAAACGTGCGCGATTCGGACATAGGCCACAGGTGTGGGGAGCACGGAAAAGCCGTCGCGATCGATCAGAGGTGCAGAAGCATCCGGCTGTTGCCCAAGGTGTTCGGCTTCACTCGTTCGAGACCGAGGAACTCCGCGACGCCCTCGTCATAGGAACGCAGAAGCTCCATGTACACATCGGCGTCGACCGGGGTCTCCCCGATCTCGACGAAGCCGTGCTTCGCGAAGAAGTCCACTTCGAAGGTCAGGCAGAAAACCCGGCTCACCCCGACCTCGCGGGCGGTGTGCAACAACTGCTCCAGCACCCGGTGGCCGACGCCGGCGCCCTTCAGCTCCCGGTCGACGGCGAGAGTGCGCACTTCGGCGAGGTCTTCCCACATCACGTGGAGAGCGCCGCAGCCGACCACCTGGGCGTCGCGGTCGCGTTCGGCGACCCAGAACTCCTGGATGTCCTCGTAAAGCACGACGGGGGCTTTGTCGAGGAGGATCCGCTGCTGCACGTACTGGTTGAGGAGGCGGCGCAGGGCCGCGACATCACTCGTGCGGGCACGGCGGATCGTCACTGTTTCTGCGGGTGCGGCGGAAAACTCTCCCATGCCCCCCGACGTTATCGCCCCGGCTCGGCCGGGCGCTCGGCGGAGTCCCCGTCGGCTTCGGGCGGAGCGGGGGCTTCCGCGGCCGTATCGGCGGCGGACTCGTCGTCGTGCTGGACGATCCGCACGGCGTCGCGAAGCGCTTCGCGCTGTTCCGCCGACATCATGCCGAAGAAGGCGACCAGGGCGGCCGCGGGGTTGTCGCTCGTCGACCAGGCTTCGTTCATGAGTGCGGCCGAGTAGGCGGCGCGGGTGGAGACCGCCGTATATCGATAGGCGCGGCCTTCGGCTTCCCGGCGGACCCAGCCCTTCTGATGGAGATTGTCCATAACCGTCATGACCGTGGTGTACGCGATGGACCGTTCCTGCTGGAGGTCCTCCAGTACTTCCCGAACGGTGACCGGGCGGTTCCACTGCCACACCCGCGTCATGACGGCGTCTTCGAGGTCTCCGAGGGGGCGAGGCACACCAGCACGATAGTCCGGGATGTACGGGAATGCCCGACTATCCGGCCGTCAACGCGCAAGAAATCGGGCGCACGGCGGTGGAGCCGTACGCCCGTCCTGTGCCGCGGGAGCCGCCGGGCCCTACTTCTGCTGCTGGGTGGTCTCGGCCCGGGCGATCACGGCGTCGACCACCGCGTCCTCCTTGGCCTTGTTCGCCCCACCCTGGGTCTTCACGATCGTCACGACGAGAGCGATGAAGAACGCGGCCATGGCGAAGGGGGGCACGAGCGCGGAAACGTAGTCCATGCCCTCAGCCTAGCTACCCGGCGACCCGGCCGTCCGCCGGGGGCGGGGTCGGCTTGCGGCGCGGCGGGAACACCTCGCCGGGGGTGGGGACCGGCCTCGGAGGCTGTTCGGGACGCGGCTCCTCCCCGGGCCGCGACGCCGGACGGGGTGCCGGCCGGGGCGCCGGCCCGGCGGGTTCGTCCTGCCCGCCCTGCCCGCCCTGCCCGTCCGGCCCCGCGGGCCCGCCCGGCCCGCCGGCCAGGGCGAGCAGCCGGGTCCGGGGCGCGGGGGCGGCGACCCGCAGCCGCCGCCGTACGGAGCGCTCCGCGACGGCCCGGGCCCGCTCCAGCAGCGCGGCCGCGACCGGGTTGGCGCGCAGGGCGCGCAGGGCGGCGAGGTCGTCCGGCACCGGCTCGTATCCGCGGGCCAGCGCGTCCTGGAGGAGCTCCAGGTAGCCCGAGAGGCTGCCCGGCAGGGCGCCCCGGTAGCGGGCGAGGTCGTCCAGGAGGAACGCTCTGAGCCGGCCCGCCTCCTGGACCACGTCGTCCACCGACCGCGCGAGGCGCAGGCAGTCCTGGACCTCCGCGGCCGACAGGGGGGCCGGGGAGGGCTTGAGGGCGTGGGCGAGCGAACGCTTGAGCACGTGCAGCTCAGCAGCGCTGAACGCCATGCCGCCGCAAGATCCGTAGGGCGTGGGCATGGGTCGAAGATACGGGCTAATCGGACAAAATCCCCTGAGGAAGCGGGATGGCGCGCGGCGGGTCCCTCAGCCGGACGCCTTGACCGCGCGGAGGAAGTCGGCCCAGGCGGCCTGGGTCGTGGCGAGCACGAGGTGCGCGGGGTCGGCGCGGTCGGCGACGCGGACGAGGGAGCCGGGGGTCGCGGCGACGTAGACGCAGGCGTCCGCCTCACCGCAGAACGAGGACTTCTGCCACACGGGGGGCTGAGCGGTCATGTTTCTCTTCTCCTCCGGTCACGGTCGCCGGTAATTCTCGTGGGGAACCGTATCGCCGCGGCGCGGGTGGTCCGGCGTCTTTCCCGCAATTCGGCGTTTCCTCCCGGTGCGCCCCGGCGGGCGCACCGGCGGAAACCGCGACGGGGCCCGCGGGCCCCGGATGCGGCTACAGCCGGGCCAGGAAGTCCGACACCGCTTCCGTCACGTCCGACGCCGTCCACGACAGGCCCGGTTCCGTCACCTCCAGTTCCGTCACCGACAGTCCCGGCGCTCCGTCGGGAGACCATCGGCGGAAGAGGACCCGGCCCGTCTCCCGCGCCTGCCGCAGCCCGGCCTCCGTCAGGCGCTCCGCGTCGTACGGCAGCCACACCTGGAACTGGTGCGTGTGCGGCTCCTGGGGGTGGACCCGGTACCACGGCACCCCCTCGGCCTCCAGCGCCGCGCCGAGCGCGGCCGCCACCACGCGCGCCGCCTCCACGTACCGCGGGAGCCTCGGCAGCTCCCGCTCCAGGCCGGTCAGCGCGGCCAGCGCCTGCGGGAACTGGCGGAAGATCTGGCCCCCGTAGCGGTGCCGCCACACCCGCGCCTCCGCCACGAACCCGCTCGGCCCGGCCAGGGCCGCCCCGCTGAGGCCGCCGAGGGACTTGTAGAAGGAGACGTACACCGAGTCCGCGAGCCCCGCGATCTCCGGCAGCGGGCGCCCGAAGTGGACGGTGGACTCCCACAGCCGGGCGCCGTCGAAGTGGACCACCGCGTCCCGCTCCCGGGCCGCCTCCACCAGCGCCTCCAGCTCCTCCCAGGAGGGCAGCAGGAAGCCGGCCTCGCGCAGGGGCAGCTCCAGCATCAGCGTCCCGAAGGGTTCCGCGACCTCCCGGACCTCCTCCGCCGTCGGCTGGCGGGCCTCGGTCGTCGGGTGCGTGACCCGCAGCCCGGACACCACCGACAGCGCGTCCCCCTCCCACCGCTCCGGATGGCTCATCGGGTGCAGGGCCACCAGCGGGTTCCCGGTCCGCCCCGCCCAGCACCGCAGCGCGACCTGCTGAGCCATCGTGCCGCTCGGGAAGAACGCCGCGTCCTGGGCGCCCAGCAGCTCCGCGACCCGCCGCTCCAGCTCGGCGACGACGCCGCTGCCGTACACGTCGGCCGGCTGGTCCAGGTCGTACGGGGCTTCGGCGAGCGACGCCAGCAGCTCCCCCACCGACGGCTCCAGCAGGCTGCGGGACAGCGTCCGCCCGGCCCCGCGCCACGCCGCCACCAGCCGCTTCGTACGTTCCGTGTCCTCGCTCATACCCCCGATCATCGCCGACCCCCCTCGGAGCCCAGGGGCTAGCATGGCGACGTATCGTCCGGTACCCCCCGCGGACTGGAACGGAAGGCACTCCCCGCGTGAACTCATCACCGCAGCCGCGCCCTGCCCGGCTCGCCGTAGGCGTCGTCGGAGCCGGCCGGGTCGGCCCCGCGCTGGCCCGCGCCCTCCAGCAGGCCGGGCACCGGCCCGTCGCCGTGTCCGGCGTGTCCGACGCCTCCGTGCGCCGGGCCGCCCGCATGCTGCCCGACGTGCCG
Source organism: Streptomyces sp. NPDC055254 (assembly GCF_053606025.1). Taxonomy (NCBI): domain Bacteria; kingdom Bacillati; phylum Actinomycetota; class Actinomycetes; order Kitasatosporales; family Streptomycetaceae; genus Streptomyces; species Streptomyces sp. NPDC055254. The sequence goes on from NZ_JBSGQV010000039.1 coordinate 19,685, forward strand.
CTGGTACCGCCCGCGCAGGTGCTGGAGCGGGCCGACCTGGTCCTGCTCACGGTCCCCGACGACGCGCTGCCGTCCCTCGTCGAGGGCCTCGCCGAGACCGGCGCGGTCCGGCCCGGCCAGCTCCTGGTGCACACCTCCGGGCGGTACGGGACCGGCGTGCTCGACCCGGCGCGCCGCGCGGGTGCGCTGCCGCTGGCCCTGCACCCCGCGATGACCTTCACGGGTACCGAGGTGGACGTGGAGCGGCTGGCGGGCTGCTCCTTCGGCGTCACGGCCCCCGACGAGCTGCGGCTCGCCGCGGAGGCCCTGGTCATCGAGATGGGCGGGGAGCCCGAGTGGATCGCGGAGGCGAACCGGCCGCTGTACCACGCGGCCCTGGCGCTCGGCGCTAACCACCTGGTCACGCTGGTCGCCCAGTCGATGGAGCTGCTGCTCAAGGCGGGCGTCGAGCACCCCGACCGGATGCTCGGCCCGCTGCTCGGCGCGGCCCTCGACAACGCCCTGCGCTCCGGGGACGCGGCCCTGACCGGCCCGGTGGCCCGGGGTGACGCCGGTACGGTCGCCGCGCACGTCTCGGAGCTGCGCAAGCACGCCCCCGGCACGGTCGCCGGCTACCTGGCCATGGCCCGCACCACCGCGGACCGGGCCCTCGCACACGGCCTGCTCAAGCCCGAGCTCGCCGAGGACCTGCTCGGCGTACTCGCGGACGACGCCGGCGGGAACGGAAACGGAAACGGAAGTGGTGACCGGTGACCGGGCTCCTGCTGCACACGGCCGAGGAGCTGTACGCCCTCCCGCGCACCGGCCGCCGGGCCGTCGTGATGACCATGGGCGCCCTGCACGAGGGCCACGCCACGCTGGTCCGCACCGCCCGTGAACTGGCCGGCCCCCAGGGGCAGGTCGTCGTCACGGTCTTCGTGAACCCGCTGCAGTTCGGGGCGGGCGAGGACCTCGACCGCTATCCGCGCACCCTCGACGCCGACCTCCGCATCGCCGGGGAGGCGGGCGCCGACGCGGTGTTCGCCCCGGCCGTGGACGAGGTGTACCCGGGCGGCGACCCCCAGGTGCGGATCGCGGCCGGGCCCATGGGCGAGCGACTCGAAGGGGCCACCCGCCCCGGCCACTTCGACGGGATGCTGACCGTCGTCGCCAAACTGCTCCACCTCACCCGCCCCGACCTCGCGCTCTTCGGCCAGAAGGACGCGCAGCAACTGGCCCTGATCCGGCGGATGGTGACGGACCTGAACTTCCCCGTGGAGGTGGTCGGCGTCCCGACCGTCCGCGAGGAGGACGGGCTGGCGCTGTCCAGCCGCAACCGGTACCTGTCCGCCCCCGAGCGCCGCACCGCGCTCGCGCTGTCGCGGGCGCTGTTCGCCGGGCGCGACCGACTCGCCGCGCAGGCCGCGCTGCGGGCGCGCGCCGAGGCCGCGCCGGCGAGCGACGAGCGGGCCGGCGCGCTGGCCCGGCTCGGCGAGATCCGCGCCTCCGCCGACGCGCACGCCGTCTCGGCGGCCGGCGCCGGGCTGCCGGACGCCGTCCGGGCGGCAGCGCGGCACGTGCTGGAGGAGGCGGGCCGCCAGGAACCGCCGCTGGTGCTGGACTACCTGGCGCTGGTGGACCCGCGGGACTTCACCGAGACCCGGCCCGACTTCACGGGGCGGGCCGTCCTGGCCGTCGCCGCGAAGGTGGGCACGACCCGGCTGATCGACAACATTCCATTGGAATTCGGAGCACACGCGTGAGCACCACAGGCAGAGGCCCGGCAGGCAGCGGCGGCGGCGGCACCGGCATACGGCTGCACGCCCCCGCCCCCGGCTGGGCCGTCGACGCCGACGTCGTGGTCGTCGGTTCCGGTGTGGCCGGCCTGACGGCCGCGCTGCGCTGCGCCGCCGCGGGCCGCCGTACCGTCGTGGTCACCAAGGCCCGGCTCGACGACGGCTCCACCCGCTGGGCCCAGGGCGGCATCGCCGCCGCCCTCGGCGAGGGCGACACCCCCGAGCAGCACCTGGACGACACCCTCGTCGCGGGCGCGGGCCTGTGCGACGAGGAGGCCGTACGGCTGCTCGTCACGGAGGGCCCGGACGCGGTACGGCGGCTGATGGCCACCGGCGCGGTCTTCGACACCTCCGCCGAGACCGGTGAGATAGAGCTGACCCGTGAGGGCGGCCACCACCGGCGCCGGATCGCGCACGCGGGCGGTGACGCCACCGGTGCCGAGATCTCCCGCGCGCTCGTCGAGGCGGTCCACGCCGCGGGCATCGAGACCGTCGAGAACGCGCTCGTACTGGACCTGCTCCAGGACGCGGAGGGCCGTACGGCCGGGGTCACCCTGCACGTGATGGGCGAGGGCCAGCACGACGGGGTGGGCGCCGTCCACGCGCCCGACGTGATCCTCGCGACCGGCGGCATGGGCCAGGTCTTCTCCGCCACCACCAACCCGGCGGTGTCCACCGGCGACGGGGTGGCGCTCGCGCTGCGCGCCGGCGCGGAGGTCTCGGACCTCGAATTCGTGCAGTTCCACCCGACGGTGCTGTTCCTCGGCCCGGACGCCGAGGGGCAGCAGCCGCTCGTGTCGGAGGCGGTCCGGGGCGAGGGCGCGCACCTCGTGGACGCGGACGGGGTCCGCTTCATGGTGGGCCAGCACGAGCTCGCCGAGCTCGCCCCGCGGGACATCGTCGCCAAGGGGATCATGCGCCGCATGCAGGAGCAGGGCGCCCGGCACATGTACCTGGACGCCCGGCACTTCGGCGCCGAGATGTGGGAGCAGCGCTTCCCGACCATCCTGGCCGCCTGCCGCGCCCACGGCATCGACCCGGTGACCGAGCCGATCCCGGTCGCCCCCGCCGCGCACTACGCGTCCGGCGGCGTGCGGACCGACCTGCACGGGCGGACGACCGTCCCCGGGCTGTACGCGTGCGGCGAGGTCGCCTGCACGGGTGTGCACGGCGCGAACCGGCTGGCGTCCAACTCCCTGCTGGAGGGCCTGGTCTTCGCCGAACGGATCGCCGACGACATCGCCGGCCGGGCGGCCGTGGGCAGCGGCCCGGGCATCCCGGTCCCCGCGAGCGGTCCGCTGCAGCCCGCCGGGGCCCGGTACGAGGTCCAGCGGATCATGACGGACGGCGCGGGCGTGCTGCGCTCGGCCGAGTCGCTGCGCACGGCGGCCGAGGACCTCGAAGCGCTGTACGCCACCGCCCTGAACGAGCTGGAGGCGCACGGCAAGACGGCCGAGCCGGGCGTGGACACCTGGGAGGCCACGAACCTGCTGTGCGTGGCCCGGGTCCTGGTCGCCGCCGCCCGGCAGCGGGTGGAGACCCGCGGCTGCCACTGGCGCGAGGACCATCCGGACCGGGACGATGCCGACTGGCGCCGCCATCTCGTCGTACGCCTCTCGGCGACCGAGAAGCGGGCCCTGGTGGTCGTCCCCACCGACTCCGCGGACTTCCCGTCCGTGCACATCCCCCTGAGCACCCCGAGCCTGGAGCAGTGACCGTGAGCACCCCCGAACTTCCCCTGATCGACCAGAACGACGGCGGCTGCGGCGAGGACTGCGCCTGCGGTGACGGCGAGGAGACCGGCCTGGACCCGGCGCTGGCCCAGCTGCTGGAGGACGCGGGCCTGGACCCGATCGAGGTCGAGGACATCGCCCACATGGCGCTCTCCGAGGACCTGGACGGCGGCGTGGACGTCACGACCGTCGCCACCGTGCCCGAGGAGGCAGAGGCCGTCGCGGACTTCATCGCGCGGGAGGACGGTGTCGTGGCGGGCCTGCGCATCGCCGAGGCCGTCTTCTCGGTGGTGTGCACCGAGGCCTTCGAGGTGGAGCGGCACGCGGAGGACGGCGACGCCGTCAAGGCCGGCCAGGTGCTGCTCTCCGTGCGGTCCCGCACCCGCGACCTGCTCACGGCGGAGCGCAGCGCCCTGAACATCCTGTGCCGCCTGTCGGGCATCGCGACCGCCACGCGCCGCTGGGCGGACGTGCTGGAGGGCACCGGCGCGAAGGTGCGCGACACCCGCAAGACGACCCCGGGGCTGCGCGCGCTGGAGAAGTACGCGGTGCGCTGCGGCGGCGGCGTCAACCACCGCATGTCGCTGTCGGACGCGGCGCTGGTCAAGGACAACCACGTGGTCGCGGCGGGCGGGGTCGCACAGGCCTTCCGGGCCGTGCGGGAGACCTTCCCGGAGGTCCCGATCGAGGTCGAGGTCGACACGCTGGAGCAGATCGGCGAGGTGCTGGAGGCCGGTGCGGACCTGATCCTGCTGGACAACTTCACGGTGGAGCGGACGGCGGAGGCCGTGGCCCTGGTCGCCGGCCGCGCGGTGCTGGAGTCCTCGGGCCGCCTCACGCTGGACACGGCGCGGGCGTACGCGGAGACCGGCGTGGACTTCCTGGCCGTCGGCGGGCTGACGCACTCCTCGCCGATCCTGGACATCGGCCTCGATCTGCGCGAGGCGGTGTAAGCCGTGCTCCTCACCATCGACGTGGGCAACACCCAGACGGTCCTGGGGCTGTTCGACGGTGACGAGATCGTCGAGCACTGGCGCATCTCCACGGACCCCCGGCGCACGGCCGACGAGATGGCCGTCCTCATGCAGGGCCTGATGGGGGCGCACCCGATGCTGGGCAGCGAGCTGGGCGACGGCATCCACGGCATCGCGATCTGCTCGACGGTGCCGTCGGTCCTGCACGAGCTGCGCGAGGTGACCCGCCGCTACTACGGCGACGTGCCGGCGGTGCTGGTGGAGCCCGGGATCAAGACCGGCGTGCCGATCCTCATGGACAACCCGAAGGAGGTCGGCGCGGACCGCATCATCAACGCGGTCGCGGCGGTCGAGCTCTACGGGGGCCCGGCGATCGTGGTCGACTTCGGTACGGCGACCACCTTCGACGCGGTGTCCGCGAAGGGCGAGTACGTGGGCGGGGTGATCTCCCCCGGCATCGAGATCTCGATGGAGGCGCTCGGGGTGCGCGGCGCCCAGCTGCGCAAGATCGAGCTGGCCCGGCCGCGCAACGTGATCGGCAAGTCCACGGTCGAGGCGATGCAGTCGGGCGTGGTCTACGGCTTCGCGGGCCAGGTCGACGGGGTCGTCGCCCGCATGGCGAAGGAGCTGGCGGGCCCGGCGGGCGACCCGGACGACGTACGGGTCATCGCCACCGGCGGGCTGGCCCCGATGGTCCTCGGCGAGTCCTCGGCGATCGACGACCACGAGCCGTGGCTGACGCTGATCGGCCTGCGACTGGTCTACGAGCGCAACGCGCCGAACTTCGACTAGCCGGGCCGGCCGCGGGCCCGCCGCGGGTGCGCGCCCGCCGCGGGTGCGGGCCCGCCGCCTGTGCGCGCCCGCCGCGGGTGCGGGCCCGCCGTTACGGGTCGGGCGGCATACGTCCACCCTCACCCCGTCGGCGGCACCCCGCACGACGATCGGCGTCCGAGGCCGCCCGACCTCCGCCCGACCCCCGTCCGGGCCCCGGCGGGCTCGCCGCGGCCGCCCCCGGCCGCCCGCACGATCACTCGTCCGGCCGCCGCGACGCGCCCGGCCCGGCCACCCGGACGGAGCCACCGGCCCGCGCACCCGCGCCGCCCGCCCGAGGGCGCCCGGACAGAATGGCCCGATGAGCGTCACCATCGACATCGCCGGGCTCGCCGCCGAGCGGATCTCCTTCGCGCCCTCCCCGCTCGCCGTCCGCCCGGCCCTCCCGAACGGGCCTTCGGGGACGGCGTCGCGGTGGAGCTGCTCCGACGGCGGACGGAGGCGCCGGGGCACCCGATGCGGATGCGGCTGTGCGGCACCCGGCCGTCCCGAAAAGTGCCGGTCCGATGCTTACACGGCGCCAGGGACGGTATGTCCGGCATCAGTTGGATCCGACCGCTGTCGCGCGGATCGGCGCGGACTTCGTCGAAGGCATCCTCCGGTAGCGCGAAACAGCAGGCAGACGGCCGGTTCTCGACGGTACAGAATCACCGATATACGGAATTCATAAACCGGAATCAGTGAAAACTCTGGTCAGAGTGGCCACTTGCTGTCTAACGTGCGTCCACCCGTTCCCCCCGTGCACGCGCACCACATCCGCACGTCCCGCACAGCACGACGTGCTCCACACGTCCCGCTCTGCCCTGCCCTGCTCGTCTTTGTCGTGGAAGGACCTCCATGCCCTCACGCCGTATAGCCGCAGCGACCGCCGCCCTCGCCGCGGCGGCCCTTGTCTCCCCGCTGCTCCTCGCCGGCCCGGCCGGCGCCACCGGGAGCCCGCAGAGCGATGCCGCCCGGGGTGACGCGCTGGCCAGGAAGCTGGTCAAGGACGCGACCGGCAAGGGTGCCAACAACCACCTCAAGGTGTTCCAGTCGATCGCCGACTACAACAAGGGCAACCGCGTGGCCGGCTCCAAGGGCCACGTGCAGTCCGCCCAGTACGTCGAGGCCGTGATGCGCGCGGCCGGCTACAAGGTCAGCAAGAACGAGTTCGACTTCGTCTACGTCGAGGCGATCGCCGAGAAGCTCTCGGTCAACGGTGCCAACGGGCGCGACGTCCCGATCCACCTGATGACGTACACCAAGTCCGGCCCGGAGGGCGGCATCACCGCCCCCCTCGCCGTCGCCCCCGTGGACGCGGACGGCACCAACGGCTGCGAGCCCGGCGACTTCGCCGCCGGCACCTTCACCGGCAAGATCGCGCTGGTCAAGCGCGGTGGCTGCACCTTCGCGACGAAGCAGGAGAACGCGGCCGCGGCCGGCGCCGTCGGCGCGATCATCTTCAACAACACCGCGGGCGCCCTGAACGGCACCCTGGGCGACCCGGCCGCCGGCAAGGTCCCGACCGGCGGTGTGTCGCAGGAGGAGGGCGAGAAGCTCGCCGCCGAGGCCGCGACCGGGCCGGTCGAGGTCACCCTCGACATCCGCGAGCTGCGCGAGAACCGCAAGACGTACAACGTCATCGCCGAGACGCGCGGCGGCGACGAGAACAACACCGTCTTCCTCGGCGCCCACCTCGACTCCGTCGCCGCGGGTCCGGGCATCAACGACAACGGCTCCGGCTCGGCCGGCATCCTCCAGGTCGCCCAGCGCCTCGCGAGCAGCCAGACGAAGATCAAGAACAAGGTCAAGTTCGCCTGGTGGTCGGCCGAGGAGTTCGGCCTGCTGGGCTCCGAGGCCTACGTCGCCGGGCTGACCGAGGACCAGAAGAAGAAGATCAAGCTCTACCTGAACTTCGACATGATCGCCTCGCCGAACGCCGCCTACTTCGTCTACGACGGTGACGACTCGGACGCCACCGGCGCCGGCGCCGGCCCCGAGGGCTCCGCCCAGATCGAGCGCGGCATCACCGACTTCCTCGACTCGAAGAAGATCCCGCACGAGGGCACGGACTTCTCCGGCCGCTCGGACTACGGCCCGTTCATCGAGGTGGGCATCCCGTCCGGCGGTACCTTCACCGGCGCCGAGGGCATCAAGACGGAGGCCCAGGCCGCGAAGTTCGGCGGTCAGGCCGGGGTCGCCTACGACGTGAACTACCACGGCGCGGGCGACGACATCACGAACATCGACCAGAAGGCGCTCGACGTCAACGTCGACGTCATCGCGGACGCGGTCGGCCACTACGCCCACGACCTGGCCCCGCTGACGAAGCCGGTCGTCTCGCAGCCGACCACCCCGGGCACGGGCAGTGGCGGCGGTCTGCACGAGGGCCACGGCCACGAGGTCACCGAGTAAACGCACGACCGACCGCGGTGGGGCCGGCTTCCGTCACGGGAGGCCGGCCCCGCCGGCGTTCGGACCGGACCGGGTCGGCGTTCGGACCGCACCCGGTCGGCGAGCGGACCGCACCCGGTCGGACGGGCGCTCCGGCCGGGGGGGGTTCAGGTGTGCTCCGGCCAGGCCCCGATGCCGACCGGCTGCACCAGCCAGCCGAAGTCGCCCAGGCCGCCGCGAGCCGTCAGCTCCGCCGCCTCCCCCGCCGCCGACAGGGCCCGTACGTAGCCCACCGGATCCGTCGAGGCCAGGGCGAGCGGGGGCCGGGCCCCCGAGACGCCGAGGGCGGTCAGCGCCTCCCGCTGGGTGAGCAGGACCGCGCCCGGCCCCGCGCAGGAGTCCAGCGCCACGTGCGCGGTGACGTCGCGGCTCCCGTCCGGGACCGGCGGGACCTCGCGGCCGCCCAGGAAGCCCGTGAGCGTCCCGTACGGGGGCCTCGCGTCCCGGGTGTGCGCGTAGTCCACCGCCACCGCCAGGCCCCGTTCCACGGTGGCCGCGGCCGCCGCCCACGCCTCGTCGCGCGCCCGGCCGATCTCCGCCCGCCCGCCCCCGGGCCACCAGCGCTCCAGCCAGGCCCGGTCCGCGTCGTCCAGCGGACCGCCCGGGCCCTCCGTCCCGTCCGGGGCGACCAGGACGTAGCGGCCGTCCTCCGCGATCTCCAGCGGGACGTTGTCCAGCCACTCGTTGGCGAAGAGGAGCCCCGTCGTGCGCTCGGGCGGCCCGGCCGCCCAGTGGATGCGCGGGTCCAGCCCGGCCGGCCGCGGCGCCCGCTCCACCGCGTACGGGCGCACCCGCGCGAGCAGCTCCGGCTCCAGCGCGCCGAGCACCCCGGTCAGCAGCTCGCCCCGGCCGGCTCCCATGTCGACGAGGTCCAGCCGCTCGGGCCGGCCGAGCCGGCCGTCGACCCACCGCAGCAGCCGGGCCACCGCGCCCGCGTACAGCGCCGAGGCGTGCACCGACGTACGGAAGTGCCCGGCGGGACCCGGCCCGCCGGGGCGGACGTAGAAGCCGCCCGGTCCGTACAGCGCGGCCTCCATGGCACCGCGCCACCGGACCGGGACGGAGGCCGGGGCCGGTGTCGGGGCGGGGGTCGGGGCGGGGATCGGGGCCGGGGGCTCGGGTGCGTTCTGGGTGCTCACCCCACGAAGGCTAGGCTCACTGTCCACCTTGGGGAGTACACGCCCGGTGCGAGGTTCGCACCTGTGGTTGACTCCAGCACCTTTCTTCTTTCCCTACTCTGGGTTACGTGCAGCGCCTCTACGACTTCCTCCGCAGACACCCGACGGGCGTCGACAGCTTCTGGGCTGTCCTCTTCTTCGGGTTCTCGATGGTGATCGTGGTGTCCGCCGACGACAGTGCCGCCACGCGCCTGGCCGTCGTCCCGGCCGTTCTCGCGCTGAGCGCCGCCGTGGCACTGCGGCGCAAGTGGACCCAGGCGATGTTCTGGGTCACCGTCGGCGCGGGCGTCTACCAGCTGCTCATCGCCTTCGAGGCGCAGTTCTTCGACCTCGCCATGCTGGTGGTCCTCTACACCGTCGCCGCCGGCGACGTCCCCCGCTGGCTCTCGCGCGGCGCCCTCGGTGCGGGACTGCTGGCCTCGCCGCTCTACGCGCTGCGCTTCGGCATCGACAAGGGCAGCACCAGCGGCATCGAGAACGTCCTCATCACCGTCTTCATGATGGTCCCCTTCGCCCTCGCCTGGGTGCTCGGCGACTCCCTGCGCACCCGCCGGGCCTACTACGCCCAGCTCGTCGAGCGGAACCAGCGGCTTGAGAACCAGCGCGAGGCCCAGGCCAAGGTCGCGGTCGCGGCCGAACGCGCCCGGATCGCCCGCGAGCTCCACGACGTCGTCGCGCACAACGTCTCGGTGATGGTGGTCCAGGCGGACGGGGCCGCGTACGTCATGGACGTGGCCCCCGAGCAGGCCAAGGAGGCCCTCCAGACCATCTCCGGCACCGGCCGCCAGGCCCTCGCCGAGATGCGCCGGCTGCTGGGCGTCCTGCGCACCGGCGAACCGCAGGAGTCGGAGGACTACGTACCCCAGCCCGACGTCGAACAGATCGAGGTGCTGGTCGAGCAGGTACGGGAGGCCGGGCTCGCGGTGGACTTCGAGGTCGAGGGGGCGCCCCGGCGGCTGCCCAGCGGCGTCGAACTCACCGCTTACCGCATCGTGCAGGAGGCACTGACGAACACCCGCAAGCACGGCGGCCCGGACGCGAAGGCGAGCGTCCGGCTGGTCTACTTCGACGACGGGCTGGGCCTGCTGGTCGAGGACGACGGGCGGGGCTCCGCGCACGAGTTGTACCAGGACGGCGGCGCGGACGGCGCCGGGCACGGGCTGATCGGCATGCGGGAGCGGATCGGTATGGTCGGCGGCACCCTGGACACGGGGCCGAGGCCCGGCGGCGGCTTCCGGATCAGCGCGCTGCTTCCCCTGAAGAAGAAATGACGAGGACGAGGTAACTGATGTCCATCCGAGTGATGCTGGTCGACGACCAGGTGCTGCTGCGCACCGGCTTCCGGATGGTGCTCGCCGCCCAGCCGGACATGGAGGTCGTCGCCGAGGCCGGCGACGGCCTGGAGGCGCTGGAGGTGCTGCGGGCCACGAAGGTCGACGTGGTGCTGATGGACGTCCGCATGCCCCGGCTCGACGGGGTCGAGGCGACCCGGCGGATCTGCGCCCCGGAGGAGCACCCGAAGGTGATCATCCTGACCACCTTCGACCTGGACGAGTACGCGTTCTCCGGTCTCAAGGCGGGGGCGAGCGGCTTCATGCTCAAGGACGTCCCGCCGGCCGACCTGCTCGGGGCCATCCGCTCCGTGCACAGCGGCGACGCGGTGGTGGCCCCGTCGACGACGCGGCGGCTGCTGGACCGGTTCGCCCCGATGCTGCCGACGAGCACGCAGGAGCCCCGGAACAAGGAGGTCGACCGGCTGACGGAGCGCGAGCGCGAGGTCATGCTGCTGGTGGCGCAGGGCCTGTCGAACGGGGAGATCGCGGCCCGGCTGGTGCTCTCGGAGGCGACGGTGAAGACGCACGTGGGCCGCATCCTGACCAAGCTGAACCTGCGCGACCGGGTGCAGGTCGTCGTACTGGCCTACGAGACGGGCCTGGTGCGCGCGGGCGGCGGCCCGGCATAGCGGGACGGCGGGACGGCGGGGCCGGACGGCGGGGCCACGGGGTCCCGCCGGGGCGCCGCCGGGTCGGGCCCGCCCCGCCCTACGGCCGGGTCATCCAGCGGTCCGGGCAGGCCGAAGCGCGGGAGGTGCGGGAGCGCGCCGCCTGGGCGTGCAGCAGTGCGACGGCTCCGCCCGTCGGCCGCAGCCGGGCCGTGACCGTCCGGTTCGCCCCCGTGTCCACGTGGACGTCGGCCACGCCCCGGGCCCGCTGCCAGGGCCCCTGGGTGAACCGGACGCTCTGCACCTTGGCGTGCGGAACGATTTCCGTGCGCCGGCACAGGCGCCCGTGCCGGGCGGCGAACACGTCCGGGGAGACCGCGAGCGCGTAGCCCTTCCACCACACCGGGACCACCCACCGGGCTCCGGCGCGCGGCGAGGGGTCGAAGGCCAGGGCCGCCAGGTCCACCCCCGGCAGGACCCGGGAGATCACGGCGTGGGCGGCGTCCCGCGAGGCCACCGGGACCAGCACGTCGTTCTTCGAGCCGGCGACGGCCAGCTCCACCCGGACCCGGTCGCGGCGCCGCCACAGCAGCGGCTCCACGATCCGTACGGTCTGCACGCGGCCGGGCGGCACCGTCTCGTGGGCCCGGTCCAGCAGGCCGTGGTCGATCCGGAGCCCGTCCGGGGACTCGGCGACCGTCCAGTCGTACTCGGTGAGGAACCGGCCCGCCGTGCCGGCCCAGAGCGCGCCGATCATCGGGAGCAGGGTGCCGACGGCCACCCACACGTTCTCGCTGAGCCGCCACACGAGGGCCGGGCCGATGATCCCGCCGGCCACCGCCGCCCACACACCGAGGCTCAGCAGCAGCGACACGGCGAGGTCGTGCGGGCGGACCCGCAGCAGTTCCCGTTCCGGGGCCTCGCCGAGCCGTACCGCCTCCTCGGGTGCGAAGCCGGCCGCCCGCGCGAGCAGCTCGGCGCGCAGGGCGACCGCCTCGTCCTCGTCGAGGAAGGCCAGCCGGTCCTTCTCCTCGGTGCCGATGACATCGAGCCGCAGACTGGCCACCCCGGTCAGCCGGGCCAGCAGCGGCCGGGTGACGTCCACCGCTTGGAGCCGGTCCAGGCGGATGTGCGCGGTGCGGCGGAAGAGCAGCCCGCTGCGGATGCGCAGCTCGGTGTCGGTCACGGCGTAGTGCGTGAACCACCAGCTCAGGAAGCCGTAGAGGCCGAAGACACCGACCAGGGCCACCAGCGCCGCCACCCGCAGGAGGGTGGACAGGTCGCCGATCCACTCCTGTGCGCGGTCGCCCTGCTGGGCCGCCAGGCCGACGGTCGCGGCGATCGGCACCCAGGCGCGCCGCAACGGGGTGAAGGGGTGCAGCCGGCGCTCACCGGTGGCCGGCGGGCCGACCGCCGGCGCCGGCCCGGCGCCCGCCACGGGCTCGGAACCCGCCACCGGTTCGGGGCTCACAGGCCCGCCGACCTTGCCTCGCCGAGCGCGGTGAGCCGGTCGCGCAGCCGCTCCGCCTCGGCCGGCACCAGCCCGGGGATCCTGGCGTCCGTCGCGGCGGCCGCCGTGTGCAGCTGTACGGAGGCCAGCCCGAAGCGACGCTCCAACGGCCCCGAGGTCACCTCGACGAGCTGCATGCGCCCGTACGGGACCACCGTCTGCTCCCGCCACAGGACGCCCCGGCTGATCAGCAGGTCGTCCGCGCGCTCGGCGTACCGCCAGGACCGCCAGTTCCGCCCGAGCAGCACCCAGCCCCAGGCCAGTACGCCCAGCCAGAACGCCCCGAGGGCCGCCCACGCCGGTCCCCCGAGCAGGCCCGCGACCGCCGCGGTCGCCGCCGTCAGCGTGACCGTCCACCCCACCAGCAGCAGCCGCCTCATGCTGAGCAGCCCACCCGGCAGCCCCACCCACTCGGGCGTGCCCGTACCGCCCGTCGTCCCGGTTTCCATGGCTCCACCCTAGGGGGGTGGCCTGTCGACCGGGCCGGGTCCGCGACGCCCGGACCCCGGTCCGGCCTGCTCGACACGCCACCCCCGGCGGCTGAGACAATGCCCGCATGACGGAGACGACGGTCGGCATCGGCGGAGCGGCGGAGAGCACCGACATGGTGCTCAACATCGGCCCCCAGCACCCTTCCACGCACGGTGTGCTGCGCCTGCGCCTCGTCCTGGACGGCGAGCGGATCGTCAGCGCCGAGCCGGTGGTCGGCTACATGCACCGGGGCGCCGAGAAGCTCTTCGAGGCCCGCGACTACCGCCAGATCGTGATGCTCGCCAACCGCCACGACTGGCTGTCCGCGTTCTCCAACGAGCTCGGCGTGGTCATGGCCGTCGAGCGGATGCTCGGCATGGAGGTCCCCGAGCGCGCCGTGTGGATGCGGACGCTGCTCGCCGAGCTGAACCGGGTGCTGAACCACCTGATGTTCCTCGGGTCGTACCCGCTCGAACTGGGCGGGATCACCCCGATCTTCCACGCGTTCCGCGAGCGCGAGGAGCTCCAGGCGGTCATGGAGGAGATCTCCGGCGGTCGCATGCACTACATGTTCAACCGCGTCGGCGGCCTCAAGGAGGACCTGCCGGCCGGCTGGCTCGGCCGGGCCGGCGCCGCCGTCGCGGACGTCCGCACCCGGATGGACGTCTACGACAAGCTGGTCCGCGGGAACGAGATCTTCCGCGCCCGCACCCGGGGCGTCGGCGTGCTGTCCGCCGAGGCCGTGCACGCGTACGGGGTCTCCGGGCCGATCGCCCGCGCCTCGGGCGTCGACTTCGACCTGCGCCGCGACGAGCCGTACCTGGCCTACGGCGAGCTCCAGGACGTCCTGGAGGTGGTCACCCGCACCGAGGGCGACTGCCTGGCCCGTTTCGAGGTGCTGCTCGACCAGACCCACAACGCCCTCGACCTCGCCGCGGCCTGCCTGGACCGGATGGCCGAGCTCGCGCCGGGCCCCGTCAACCAGCGCCTGCCCAAGGTGGTGAAGGCGCCCGAGGGCCACACCTACGCGTGGACCGAGAACCCGCTCGGCATCAACGGCTACTACCTCGTCTCCAAGGGCGAGAAGACTCCGTACCGGCTCAAGCTGCGCAGCGCCTCGTACAACAACATCCAGGCCCTCGCCGTGCTCCTGCCCGGGCAGCTGGTCGCGGACATGGTGTCGATCCTGGGCTCGCTGTTCTTCGTCGTCGGCGACATCGACAAGTGACGGTCCCCACCCCGGGGATGCCGCGGGTGTCCGGGCCGCCCGTCCGGCGGGCCACCCATGTCGGTGCCGCAGGGCAGACTGGGGGCATGTCTCACTCCCCCCGCCGCGCCTGCCCCAGCTGCGGCCGCGACTGCGCCGTCACCGCCGGCCGGATCGCCCGCCACGACCCTCCCGCCGGGCGCGGGCGGGGCGAGCTGGTGTCCTGCCCCGGCTCCCGGGCCCGTGTGGTGCTCGGGGCCTCGGCGCCCACCCTGGACGGCTTCGTGCTGTCCGAACACCCCGGCCAGCTCCCGCTGTTCTGAGGAGAGCCGCCCTCGCGCACGGGGGTCGGCCCCCTCGACCGGCGGGGGCGCCCGGATGTCGGGCGCCCGTACGGCTGTGCGCTCGGCGCCGCGGGGTGGTCCGCTGGTTCGACGGGCTCCGCCAGTGCTGCGGTCACCGCACCGGGGGTGTCCCGCCGCGCGGGGTGCTACGAGATCGCGGTGCGCAGGTGGACCACGTCGATCGACTCGGTCTCGTCGTGGGCCGTGAGGTCGATGACCTGGCCCACGGCGCGGGTCTCGGGGGTGGCCGGCTTGAACTCGGGCCCGGTGGGCCGCAGCGCGGACTCCGCCTTGTGGACGGCGAGGGCCTCGGCGCCGACCACGTCGGCCAGGTCCTCGTTCTGGACCGACTCGATCACCGCGCGGGCCTGAGCCGCGTTCTTGGTGCCGAAGAAGTCGAAGCCGCCCTCGACGCGGGAGGCGGGGCGGCGGCGGGCCGCGTACGGGGCCACGGCGGTCGCCGGCCGGCGCGCCGGCACCGCCGCGGCCGGGCCGGTCACGGCCGGCCGGTCGTGACTCCCTTTGGCAGCGGGGCCGGGGAGCGGCGCGGACGCCGCGGGGGCGGGCCCCAGGACCGGGGCGGAGGGCGCGGCGGGCAGCGCCCGCTTCCCCTCCCGCGCCGAACGGGCCAGTGCCGAGAGCGCCGCATGGGCCCGGGCGTAGCCGACCGGGGTGGGCGCGCCGGCCGCGGTGCGCTCCTGCGAGACCGCCGGGAGCTCCTTGGGCGCGGCGGCAGAGCCCGCGGACGCCTCGATGGCGAGCAGCCGGCGGCCCTCCAGGGCGCTGGCGCGCTCGGTCTCGGCCGTCGCGTACCGGCGCAGCAGGGCCGCGTGCTCGCCGCGCAGGCCCGCGAGTTCGACCCGCTTGGCACGCAGTTTGGCGTCGAGCCGGGCGCGCAGCACGCGGGCCTCTTCGAGATCGGATTCGAGCTCGGCGATCCGCTCGTCGGTCTTCCACTCGTCCTTGACCCGCTCGCGCGCGAGTTCCGCGACGCGGCGGCCCGCCGAGCGGTCCCAGGCGCGCATCACGACGGCGCCGGCGACGCCGGCCACGGCCGTGAGCGCCACGAGCAGGCGCAGCGTCACGGGCTCCGCGAGCAGCCAGGCCGCTCCGGCGCAGGTGACGGACACTCCTGCGACGGTCGTCGGCGTGAGCAGCCGGTGCAGGGGTTCGGGATTGCGGTGGCGTCCACGGGGCATGGCCTGAAATTTACAGGGCGCGGACGGGCCGTGGGGAACCCCCTCGACAATCTGTTCCCGAGCAGTTACCCCGCATTTCCCGACAACCCGGCACCCGTTACTTCTTCAACAGGCCCTTGGACTCCAGATAGGCCTTCGCGACGTCCGCCGGCTTGGCCCGCTCCGTGTCCACCTTGCGGTTCAGATCGACCAGATCGGCCGTCGTCAGCACCTTGGTCAGCTTGTCCAGCGCGGCCGCGACCTCGGGGCCGCCCGCGTCCTTGGCGTTGACCACCGGCAGCACGTTGTCGGCGTTCTGGAGCTTCTTGTCGTCCTCCAGCAGGACCAGTCCGAAGCTGTCGAGCGTGGCGTCCGTGGTCGTGGTCAGCACGACCTGGTCCGCGCCGTCCTTGACCGCCTGCTTGGCCTGCGGGGTCCCCACGCCCTTCGGGTCGATACCGGACACCTGGATTCCGTACGTCTTGGTCAGCCCCGGCGCGCAGAAGGGCCGTACGGCGCATTCGTCGCCCGCCGCGATCTTCACCTTCAGTCCCGAGGCGCCGAGATCGGAAAGCGTCTTCAGATTGTTCTTCCGGGCGAACTCCCCGCTCACCGCGAAGGCGTTCTGGTCCACCGCGGAACCGGCCGGCAGCGCCTTCAGGCCGAGCGGGGCGGCGAGCTTCTCCAGGGCCGCCACCGTCGCCGCGACATCGCCGGAGGCGACCGGCTTCTCCTCCGGTGCCTTGGGGCCGTTCACCTTGGCGTTGAGGAACTCCGCGAGCGTCGCCGCGTACTCCGGGACGACATCGATCTCGCCCTTCTCCAGCGACGGCTCGTACAGCTCGCGGTTGCTGACCGTCTTGACGGTCGTGCTGTAGCCGGCGTCCCCGAGGACCTGCGCGTACAGCTCCGCGAGCACGTTGGACTCGGTGAAGCCGGCGGCGCCGATCACCAGGCTGCCCTTGCCGCCCCCCGGCGCGGAGGTGCCGGAGGGCGCGCCCGCTTCCTTGCTCTTCTCCAGGCTGTCGCCGCCGCACGCGGTCAGGGACGCCGTCAGCGCCAGGGCGCCCAGGGACGCGCCGAGGACGCGCTTGCTCTTGCTCATGGGGGTACTCCGTTCGAGGCGATGGACAGGAGGTCGGGGGAAGGGGTCAGCGGGACGCCCCCGGCCGCGGCAGCAGCAGCCGGTCGGCCGCCACCAGAGCGCCCTCCACCAGCAGGGCCAGCGCGGCCACCAGCAGGGCGCCCGCGACGACCTGCGCGGTGTTGTACGTGTTGAAGCCCGCGGTGATGATCCGGCCGAGGCCGCCCTGGCCCACCATGGCCGCGATCGTGGCCGTGGCGACGATCTGCACGGCGCCCGAGCGCAGACCGGTCATCACCAGGCCGCGGGCGAGCGGAAGTTCCACCCGGAAGAAGAGCTGCGCCCCGGACATGCCCATGCCCCGGGCGGCCTCCACCACCGAGCGGTCCACCTCGCGCATGCCCACGTACGCGTTCGTCAGCAGCGGGGGGACGGCGAACAGCACGAGCGCGGCGACGGTCGGCAGATAGCCCGCATTGCGCAGCGGGGAGACCATGAACAGCGCCAGTACCGCGAAGACGGGCACGGCCCGGCCGATGTTGGACACGTTCACCGCGAGCGTGCCGCCCTTGCCGAGGTGGCCCAGGTACAGCCCGAGCGGCAGCGCCACCGCGCAGGCGAGGGCGAGGGCGATCCCGCTGACGTACACGTGCTCGCCGAGCCGGTGCCGGATTCCGCTCTCGCCGGCCCAGTTGGCTCCGTCGGCCAGCCAGTTCCAGGCCTCGCCCAGGATGCCCACGGTCACACCCCCTTCGCCGGGCGCGCAGCCGCCCGGGTCCACGGGGTGAACAGCCGCTGCACGCCGAGCAGCAGCAGGTCCGCCACCAGTGCGAGCAGTACGCACAGCACGGAGGCGGTGAGCACCTGCGCCTTGAAGGAGCTGGTCACGGCGGGGGCGATGAGGTTGCCGAGGCCGCCCTTGCCCACGATGGAGCCGACGGTGGTCAGCGCGACCGTGGAGACGGTCGCGATCCGCACCCCGGCCAGCAGCGCGGGGAGGGCCAGCGGCAGTTCGACCTGCCACAGCAGCCGGCCCGGCCCGTACCCCATGCCGCGGGCGGCCTCCACCACCTCCGCGGGGACCGCGGCCAGCCCGGCCATCGCGTTGCGGACGAGGATGGTCAGCGAATACAGCACCAGGCCGGTCACCACCAGGGCCGCCGACAGCCCGAAGACCGGCAGCAGCAGGGAGAACATGGCGAGCGAGGGGATCGTGTACAGCAGGGTGGTGAGGCCGAGCACCGGCGCCGCCCAGCGCCGGCCGCGGCGGGCCAGCAGGGCGAGCGGGAGGGACACGATGAGCCCGATCAGGACGGACACCGCGGTGATCCAGACGTGTTCGAGGGTGGCGTCGGTGAGCTCCTGGGAGCGGGAGGTGACGTACTCCCAGCAGATCCAGTCGTTCGCCACCAGGCAGTTCTGCCCGGCCATAGCCCTCACCCCCCGTCCCGGACGCGCGTTCTCCTGATGCCCGCGGCCCCCAGCGACCATAACCCCCGCCACCGTCAATGGCCGGAACCGTTCGCACGCACGCAACACTCCCCTCACAAACCCTTCGCCCGTCGCGGCGGCCCGGTAGGCAAGGATGGTGATGTGATCCGATTCGAGCACGTGACCAAGCGGTACCCCGACGGGACGACAGCCGTCGAGGACCTGTCCTTCGAGGTGGCGGAGGGCGAGCTGGTCACGCTCGTGGGTCCGTCCGGCTGCGGCAAGACGACGACGATGAAGATGGTCAACCGGCTGATCGAGCCCACCTCCGGCCGGATCCTGCTCGGCGGCGAGGACATATCCGCCGCCGACCCGGTCGAGCTGCGCCGCCGCATCGGGTACGTCATCCAGCAGGTCGGCCTGTTCCCGCACAAGACGGTGCTGGAGAACACGGCGACCGTGCCCCAGCTGATCGGCACCCCCAGGGCCAAGGCCCGAGCGCGGGCCGCCGAGCTGCTCGAACTGGTCGGCCTGGACCCGGCCGTGTACGGGAACCGCTACCCGGAGCAGCTGTCGGGCGGGCAGCGCCAGCGCGTCGGCGTCGCCCGCGCACTTGCCGCCGATCCGCCGGTACTGCTGATGGACGAGCCGTTCGGGGCGGTGGACCCGGTGGTGCGCGAGCGGCTCCAGAACGAGTTCCTGACGCTGCAGAAGACGGTGCGCAAAACGATCCTGCTGGTCACGCACGACCTGGAGGAGGCCATCCGGCTCGGCGACCGGATGGCGGTCTACGGAACGGGCACCATCGAGCAGTTCGCCCGCCCGGCGGCGGTGCTCGGCTCGCCGGCCACGGACTACGTGGCCTCCTTCGTCGGCGCGGACCGGGGGCTCAAGCGGCTCGCGGTCACCCCGGTCGGGACGGCGGACCTGGAGGCCCTCACCGGCCCGGCCGCACCCGCCACGGCCGCATCCGCCCCGCCGGCCCCGGCCGACGCGGCTGCCGCGCCCGCCACGGCCCCCGCCGGGCACCACCCGGCCACAACCGCCGTGACGGTGGTGCTGGGCGCGTCGCTGCGCGAGGCGCTGGCGGCCCTGCTCCAGGAGGACTCGGGCCGGATCGGGGTCACGGACCCGCACTCCGGCGCGCTGATCGGCGTACTCACCCCGCAGGGAGTGCACCGGGCGCTGCGCCGGGCTCAGCTCCAGGAGGCCTGACGGACAAGGGCCCGACCGGAGTCGGGCCCTGCACCACCGCGTTCCCCGCACCGGCCTCAGGCCTGGATGCGGCCGCTCATCCACGACAGCATCGGCGGGATCTCGCGCCGCCACGTGTTGAAGTTGTGGCCGCCGCTGTCGAGGATGATCGACGACACCCGGTCGGGGCTCTTCACCAGCTTGATGAACTTCTTGGTGCCGTCGAGGTTCGGCTCGCCGACCTCGCTGCTGGTGACGAGGAAGGACGTACCCGTCGGCTTCTTGTTGCCGATGCTGTGCAGCACGTCCGCCCGCTGCCTCAGCTTGGCGTCCCCGTGGAACAGGTCACCGGTCGTCGGGTCGTCGGGGGCCTCGTAGTACGCGGACAGGCCCGCGGCGGCGCCGAAGGTCTGCGGGTAGTGCGCGGCGATCTTCAACGCGCAGTAACCGCCCGTGGAGTTGCCGATGAAGCCCATGTTCTCCGCCTTCTTGCCGACCCGGAAGGTGTCGGTGACGGCCTGCGGGAGGTCCACGGCGAAGAAGGTCTCGGTCTGCGGTCCACCGGGTATGTCCACGCACTCGGTGTCACGCGGCGGCGCGACCGTCGGGCGCAGCATGACCAGGATCATCGGCTTCATCTTGCCGGCCTTGGACAGGCTGAAGGCCTTCATCGGGTAGTCGAGCCCTTTGATCAGGTTCTCGGCCGTACCCGGGTAACCCGTAAGGACGATGGACGCGGGGAAGTTCTCGTCCTTGTGCTGCGGCTGGAAGTACTCCGGCGGGAGCCACACGTAGCCGGGACTCGTTATCTTCGACTTCTGCCCGGTTATGGCGACCTTGAGGATCTGACCGCCGACCTGGGGCTTGCCACCGCCGGGCACGTCCAGCTCCTGCTTGTCGACGACCTTGATGTCCTTGCTGCTCATCGAGTGGTCGACGACCTTGCCGATCGAGGTCTCCCGGCCCAGCAGGTCGGCCCAGGAACCGTAGAACAGGAAGGACTTGTTGGCCGCGAGCCCCACGGCCGAGAACAGCGCCAGCTGCGTCGCCAGCAGGAGGCCGATCCGGCCGCAGACGGCACGCCAGTTGCGGCCCGAAAGCTTCGGCCAGAACCAGATGGTGGCGGCGAACAGCAGCACACCGGCGATGATGGCCAACGCCAGAACCGTATTACTGGTGAGACCCATGAGCAGTCAGTCGACTTTCTGATGGCAGGACTAGTTTTTTCCGACGGAAGAGTGAACCCGCTCCTCCTCGCTGTCGTCCTACTGGACGCACCACACACCGGAGGCTGTCGCAGCCTCGGGCCACATGATCTCTCGCGGAGCAACGGGAAGCGATGTCTAGCAGGATAGATGGCGATAAGTCGGGACAGGTTCCGAGCAGGGTCCGCCGAATCCTCAGCGGTCCACGGCCGGAGTCGGTGCCCGGCCTGGTAGGTACGGCCGTCATGATCGTCGGCCTTCTGGACATCGCGGCAGGGGTGTTCCCGCGGTTCCGTCACAGCCGGATCCACGCGGTCACCGAGGTGCTGCCCGGCTCCCTGGGCCCGTTCGCGGCAGCCCTGTCCATCAGCGCGGGCGTCCTCCTGCTGCTGCTCGCCCACGGCCTCAAGCGGCACAAGCGGCGCGCCTGGCGGGCCGCCGTGGTGCTGCTGCCGGCCGGCGCCGCGGCGCAGTTCACGTACCGGCACTCGATCATCGGCGTGATCATCGCCGCGGTCCTGCTGGCACTGCTGCTGCGCCATCAGAGTGAATTCAAGGCGCTGCCCGACCCGCGCAGCCGCTGGAAGGCGCTCGCGAACTTCGTCCTGATGAGCGCCGGTTCCATCGGACTCGGCCTCGTCATCGTCAACGTCCACCCCGGCAAGGTCGTCGGCGACCCGAGCCTGTACGAGCAGGTCACGCACGTGGTCTACGGGCTCTTCGGCTTCGAGGGCCCCGTCGACTACGCCGGCCGGGTGTCCTGGACCGTCGGCTACTCCCTGGGCGCCCTCGGCATGCTGACCGCTCTCACCACCATCTACCTGGCCTTCCGCCCCGAGCACCCGGCCGCCCGGCTCACCGCCGACGACGAGTCCAGGCTGCGCGAGCTCCTCGCCAAGCACGGCGGCCGCGACTCGCTCGGCCACTTCGCGCTCCGCCGCGACAAGGCCGTCGTCTTCTCCCCCAGTGGCAAGGCCGCCGTCACCTACCGCGTGGTCTCCGGCGTGATGCTCGCCTCCGGCGACCCCATCGGCGACGTCGAGGCCTGGCCCGGCGCCATCGAACGCTTCATGGAGGAGGCCAAGGCCCACTCCTGGACCCCCGCCGTCATGGGGTGCAGCGAGACCGGCGGCGAGGTCTGGACCCGGGAGACCGGCCTCGACGCCCTCGAACTCGGTGACGAGGCGATCGTCGACGTCAAAGACTTCTCCCTCTCCGGCCGGGCCATGCGCAACGTCCGCCAGATGGTGAAGCGCATCGAGCGCAACGGCTACACCACCAAGGTCCGCCGGGTCAGCGAGCTCACCGAGACGGAGCTGGAGCAGGTCCGCGGCGCAGCCGAGGCCTGGCGCGGCACCGACACCGAGCGCGGCTTCTCCATGGCGCTGGGCCGGGTCGGCGACCCGGGCGACGGCGACTGCTTCATCGCCACCGCCCACCGCGTGGAGGAGGGCGACACCAGCCCCTTCGGCGACCTCAAGGCCGTCCTGCACTTCGTCCCGTGGGGCGCCGACGGCATGTCGCTGGAGCTCATGCGCCGCGACCGCGCCGCCGACCCGGGTATGAACGAGCTGCTGATCGTGGCCTCCCTGGAGGCCGCCCCCGGGCTGAAGATCGAGAAGGTCTCCCTCAACTTCGCGATGTTCCGCTCCGCCCTCGCCCGCGGCGAGAAGATCGGCGCCGGTCCGGTCCTGCGGATGTGGCGGGGCCTGCTCGTCTTCCTCTCCCGCTGGTTCCAGATCGAGTCGCTGTACAAGTTCAACGCGAAGTTCCGCCCCCGCTGGGAGCCCCGCTTCGTCGTCTTCCGCACCACCCGCGACCTGCCCCGCATCGGCTTCGCCGCCATGCAGGCCGAGGGTTTCGTCACGCTGGCCCTGCCCCGGCTGTTCGCCGGCCGGCGCCGGCCCAAGCCGGTCCGCACCTGCGCCCACCACCACGTGAGCGCCGTACCCCAGCAGACCGAGCGCGAGGTCCAGGCGGCGTAGCCCGCTTTGGTACGCACCCGTACCGGAGCACCGCGGCGCCGTGCGCGGCCCGGGCCCCGGCAGCCGAAGGGCGCCGGGGCCCTGCCGTATCCAGGTCAGCCCTACCCTGGACCTATGAACACGGAGCGCGGAGCCGCCGGCAGGGGCCGGGTCGCAGGTCTGCCGGACTGGGACCGCTGCGCGGTCATGGGCGTCGTCAACGTCACCCCGGACTCGTTCTCCGACGGAGGACGCTGGTTCGACACCACCGCGGCGGTCAAGCGCGGCCTCGACCTCGTGGCCCAGGGCGCCGACCTCGTCGACGTCGGGGGCGAGTCCACCCGCCCCGGCGCCTCCCGCGTCGACGAGGAGGAGGAGCTGCGCCGGGTCGTCCCCGTCGTGCGCGGACTGGCCTCCGAGGGCGTCATCGTCTCCGTCGACACCATGCGCGCGACCGTCGCCGCCCGCGCCGTCGCCGCCGGCGCGACCCTGGTCAACGACGTCAGCGGCGGGCTCGCCGACCCCGAAATGATCCCCGCCGTCGCCGCCGCCGAGGTGCCCTTCGTGGTCATGCACTGGCGCGGTTTCAGCGCCGGCATGAACGGCCTCGCCGTCTACGAGGACGTCCTCGCCGAGGTCACCGCCGAGCTCCGGGCACGCATCGACGCGGTCGTGGCCGGCGGCATCGCACCCGAACGGCTCGTCGTGGACCCGGGCCTGGGCTTCGCGAAGAACGCCGAGCACGACCTGGCGCTGGTCGCCCACCTGACGGAGCTGCGCGCCCTCGGCTTCCCGCTGCTCGTCGCCGCCTCCCGCAAGCGCTTCCTCGGCCGGGTACTGGCCGGCGGGGACGGCAGCACCCCGCCTCCCGCCCGGGAACGGGACGCCGCGACCGCCGCCGTCTCCGCCATCGCGGCCCACCAGGGCGCCTGGGCCGTCCGGGTCCACGAGGTCCGCGCGACCGCCGACGCGGTTCGGGTGGCCCGCGCGGTGGAAGGAGCGCTGTGACCCGCGAGCCGGCCCCGCACCGAGAAGGAGCCCCGTGAGCAGAACCGACATCGAAGCGGTCGAAGAGGTCAACACGGCCTTCTACGAGGCCATGGAGCGGGGGGACTTCGACGCGTTGTCGGCGCTGTGGCTGGAGGACGAGATCTCCTGCGTCCACCCCGGCTGGCCGGTGCTCTCCGGTCGCGGCGAGGTACTGCGCTCGTACGCGCTGATCATGTCCCACACCGAGTACATCCAGTTCTTCCTCACCGACACCAAGGTGGCCGTCATAGCCGACACCGCCCTGGTGACCTGCACGGAGAACATCCTCAGCGGCGGGCCCGCCGAGGACGGCGGAGGACTCGGCCCCCTCGTCGGCCAGCTCGTCGTGGCCACGAATGTGTTCCGACGCACATCCGAGGGCTGGCGGCTGTGGTCCCACCACGGTTCTCCGGTCCTCACGGACTCCGACGGGGACGACGAGGAGGACCCCTCCTGACCCCTCCGGCGGGTCGGAGAGTATTTCGCAGGTAAATTCGAAGACGGACGACGCCGACCGCACTCGGCGCACGCCCATGGCCCCGGGGAGTCCCGGGACCGGAAGACTTACGGAAGCAGGAGTGATTCGCGTGGATCGTGTCGCGCTGCGCGGCCTCAAGGCTCGCGGGCACCACGGCGTCTTCCCCCGGGAGCGCGAGGAGGGCCAGACCTTCATCGTCGACCTCGTGCTGCACCTCGACACCCGCCCCGCGGCGGCCGGAGACGACCTGGCGAAGACCGTGCACTACGGGGTCGTCGCCGAGGAGGTCGTCGACGTGGTCCAGGGAGAGCCCGTCGACCTGATCGAGACCCTCGCCGAGCGGATCGCCCAGCAGTGCCTCAAGCACGAAGCGGTGGCACAGGTGGAGGTCGTCGTCCACAAGCCGGACGCGCCCATCACCGTCCCCTTCGACGACGTGACCATCACGATCACCCGGAGCCGCGCATGAACAACGGATTGAACGCACAGAGCGACCCCACCGTCCAGCCGGTACCCGCCTCCGTCGTCGAGACGGTCGACGCGGCGGACGTCACCCTGTCCAACCCCAAATGGGCCGTCATCGCGCTCGGCGCGAACCTCGGCAACCGGCTGGAGACCCTCCAGGGCGCCATCGACGCCCTCGGCGACACCCCGGGCCTGCGGGTGAAGGCCGTCTCCGCCGTCTACGAGACCGAGCCGTGGGGCGTCGACCCCGGCACGCAGCCCGCGTACTTCAACGCGGTCGTCTCCGTGAAGACCACCCTGCCCCCCTCCTCCCTCCTGGAGCGCGGCCAGGCCATCGAGGAGGCCTTCGACCGCGTCCGCGAGGAGCGCTGGGGCCCGCGCACGATCGACGTCGACATCGTCGCGTACGCCGACGTGGTCTCCGACGACCCCGTCCTGACCCTCCCGCACCCGCGCGCCCACCAGCGCGCCTTCGTCCTGGCCCCGTGGCACGACGTCGACCCGGAAGCCCAGCTCCCGGGCCACGGCCCGGTCACCACCCTCCTCACCGCACTCGGCACAACGGGCGTCACGCCGCGCCCGGACCTGGAACTCCGCCTCCCCGAGTAGTCGTTAGCCTGTGGACTGCTGACGGATCGGCGCAGAGAGCGGGGTACGGGCAAGTGAAGCAACTGAGGCCGGCGGTCCTGGTGGGGATCTTCGTGGTCGCCGGGGTCCTGTCCTGGGCGGGCGCCCGGATGTGGGACGCGTACGGCATTCTGCCGGGGGTTCCGCTGGCCGCGCCCGTCGTCCTCGCCGTGATCGCCGCGGTGCTGCTCTCGACGGCCCTGTCGCTGCGGTCGCGCCTGAAGGCGCAGCGCGAGCGGCGGCCCGGGGCGAAGGGCGTCGAGCCGCTGATGGCCGCCCGCGCGGTGGTCTTCGCACAGGCCAGCGCCCTGGTGGCGGCGCTCGTCGCGGGGATGTACGGCGGCACGGGCGTCTTCCTGCTGACCGAGTACCTCGACGTCCCCGCCCGCCGCGACCAGGCCTGGTACGCCGGCTTCTCGGTCCTGGCGGGCGCGGCGGTCGTCGCCGCCGCGCTCTTCCTGGAGCACGTCCTCAAGCTCCCGGAGGACGACGAGGACTCCCCCGAGGCCCCGGCCCCCGCCTGACCGGGAGCGCCGCGAAACGTGGGGACGGCCGTCACGGAAGTGACGGCCGTCCCCACGTGCCGTGCGGGAAGGAGGCGGCAGGCCTAGCGCGCCATGATGAGGCTCATGGCCTCGGCCCGGGTGGCCGTGGCACGGAGCTGGCCGCGGACCGCGGAGGTGGTGGTCTTGGCGCCCGGCTTGCGGATGCCGCGGACCGACATGCACATGTGCTCGGCCTCGATCACCACGATGGCGCCGCGCGCGTCGAGGATCTGCATCAGGGAATCCGCTATCTGCGTGGTGAGGCGCTCCTGCACCTGCGGGCGGCGGGCGTAGACGTCCACGAGGCGGGCCAGCTTCGACAGGCCCGTGATCTTGCCGTTCTCCGCCGGGATGTAGCCGACGTGGGCGACGCCGTGGAACGGCAGCAGGTGGTGCTCGCACAGGGACACGATCTCGATGTCCTTCACCAGGACCATCTCGTCGTGTCCCAGGTCGAACACCGTCGTCAGCACGTCCTCGGGCTTCTGCCACAGACCGGCCAGGATCTCCCGGTACGCCCGTGCCACCCGCGCCGGGGTCTCCAGGAGTCCCTCGCGCTCCGGGTCCTCACCGACCGCGATCAGGAGTTCGCGTACGGCCGCCTCGGCACGCTTCTCGTCGAACTCGCGGATCGTGCCCTCGTCACCGGTCAGGGTCACTGGGTCGGTCATCTCATCCTCGTTCCTGTCCGCACATGCGGTCGTACAAATGTGCCGCGCCCCCCAGGCTAGAACCTGGGGGGCGCGGCTTCCATTCCGGGTGGGTCGAGGGTGCCGATTACTCGGCGTGGTCCTCCGGGGCCACCTCGATGCCCTTCTCCGTGGAGACCGGCGCGGCGGCGGTGGCCGACGTGCCGTTCGCGGAGTTCGTCAGCTGGAGCTCCTTGGGAGAGAGCACCGGCGGACGGGTGGAGGGGGTGCGGCGGGAGGAGCCGGTCCACGCGGGGCGGGCCGGGCGCTTCACGATGGTGGAGAAGATCTCGGCGATCTGCTCCTTGTTCAGCGTTTCCTTCTCCAGCAGCGCGAGGACCAGGTTGTCGAGGACGTCGCGGTTCTCGACGAGGATCTCCCAGGCCTCGTTGTGCGCGGTCTCGATGAGCTTCTTGACCTCTTCGTCGACCAGCGCCGCGACCTCTTCCGAGTAGTCCCGCGGGTGCGCCATCTCACGCCCCAGGAACGGCTCGGTGTTGTCGCCGCCGAACTTGATCGCACCGAGACGCTCGGTCATGCCGTACTGCGTGACCATGGCCCGCGCCGTGGCGGTGGCCTTCTCGATGTCGTTCGCCGCGCCCGTGGTCGGGTCGTGGAAGACCAGCTCCTCGGCCGCGCGCCCGCCCAGCATGTACGCCAGCTGGTCGAGCATCTCATTGCGCGTGGTCGAGTACTTGTCCTCGTCGGGCAGGACCATGGTGTAACCCAGGGCCCGGCCTCGGGACAGGATCGTGATCTTGTGGACCGGGTCGGAGTTCGGGGAGGCCGCCGCGACCAGGGCGTGGCCGCCCTCGTGGTACGCGGTGATCTTCTTTTCCCGGTCCGACATGATCCGGGTCCGCTTCTGCGGACCCGCCACGACACGGTCGATGGCCTCGTCCAGCGAGTGGTTGTCGATCAGCTTCTTGTCCGAGCGGGCCGTGAGCAGCGCGGCCTCGTTCAGGACGTTGGAGAGATCGGCACCGGTGAAGCCGGGCGTGCGACGGGCGACCGCGCCCAGGTCGACGTCCGGGGCGACCGGCTTGCCCTTCTGGTGGACCTTGAGGATCTCCAGACGGCCCTGCATGTCCGGCCGGTCGACCGCGATCTGCCGGTCGAAGCGGCCCGGGCGCAGCAGTGCCGGGTCGAGGATGTCCGGACGGTTCGTGGCGGCGATCAGGATGACGCCGCCCTTCACGTCGAAGCCGTCCATCTCGACCAGCAGCTGGTTGAGGGTCTGCTCGCGCTCGTCGTGACCGCCGCCGAGACCCGCACCGCGGTGCCGGCCGACGGCGTCGATCTCGTCGACGAAGACGATCGCCGGAGCGTTGGCCTTGGCCTGTTCGAACAGGTCGCGGACACGCGAGGCACCGACACCGACGAACATCTCGACGAAGTCGGAACCGGAGATCGAGTAGAAGGGGACACCGGCCTCGCCCGCGACGGCGCGCGCCAGCAGGGTCTTGCCGGTGCCGGGCGGGCCGTAGAGCAGCACGCCCTTGGGGATCTTGGCGCCGACGGCCTGGAACTTCGCCGGCTCCTGGAGGAACTCCTTGATCTCGTGGAGCTCCTCGACGGCCTCGTCCGAACCCGCGACATCGGCGAACGTCGTCTTCGGGGTGTCCTTGGTGATCAGCTTGGCCTTGGACTTCCCGAAGTTCATGACTCGGGAGCCGCCGCCCTGCATCTGGTTCATCAGGAACAGGAAGACCACGACGATGAGGACGAAGGGCAGGAGCGAGAGCAGCACGCTCAGGAACGGGCTGGTCTTGTCCGGCGCGACGGAGTAGCCGTCCGGGATCTGACCGGCTTCGTACTTGGTCTGGAGGCTCTGGGCGAGCTGAACGCCCTGATCCCCGATGTAGTTGGCCTGGAACTTGGTGCCGTCGTGCTTGCCGAGCTTCTGGTCGTCCTTCAGATCAATCTTGATCATCTGGCTGTCGCCGGTGGTCAGGCGTGCCTGCTCCACCTGGCCACTGTTGATCGCCTTGATGACCTCGCTGGTGTCCACCGACTTGTAGCCGCCGCCGGAGCCGACGACATTCATCAACACGACCACGGCGAGGACGGCCAGCACGATCCACATGACCGGCCCACGGAAGTATCGCTTCACGTCCATCCATACGGGGCGCCAGGCGCCCCGTCCCTCCTGCCCGTAGGTAAATGCTGCTGTGAGTAAAGACTGTTCTTCGGAATGTACCCCTGTATTGTCACCCGCGGCCTCGTGGGACGGCTGACAGACCCGCTTTCCCCTGGTCCAACGGCGGGGATCGCCCCCAGGTTCCCCGCCCGTTCGGCGGGGCCCCGCCCGGGGGACGCGGACGGGGCGTGCGGAAGGGTCAGCCGCCGTAGACGTGCGGGGCGAGCGTCCCGACGAACGGCAGGTTGCGGTACTTCTCCGCGTAGTCGAGGCCGTAGCCCACGACGAACTCGTTCGGGATGTCGAAGCCGACCCACTTCACGTCGATGGCGACCTTCGCGGCGTCGGGCTTGCGCAGCAGCGTCACGACCTCCAGGGAGGCCGGCTGGCGGGAGCCGAGGTTCGACAGCAGCCAGGACAGCGTCAGGCCGGAGTCGATGATGTCCTCGACGATCAGGACGTGCTTGTCCTTGATGTCGGTGTCCAGGTCCTTGAGGATCCGCACCACGCCGGAGGACTGGGTCCCGGCGCCGTACGAGGACACCGCCATCCAGTCCATGGTGAGGGGGGTGGACAAGGCACGCGCCAGGTCCGCCATCACCATCACCGCGCCCTTCAGGACGCCGACGATGAGCAGGTCCTTGCCCGCGTACTCCGCGTCGATCTTCGCGGCCAGCTCTGCCAGCTTCGCGTCGATCTCTTCCTTGGTGATGAGCACCGACTGGAGGTCGTCGCCCATGTCCTTCTCGTCCACCCGCATCACTTTCGTCGACGGCCGGGGCTCCGGGGGTGTCCCCGGAGGACTCGGCCGTGGTTCAGCACCAATCAGCCCTGCCGGATGACAAGTCTGCCACCCTGCCGCTGGGCCTCGACCCGTCCGGGCAGGTTGATGGCGCCCTGGCCTCGCCATCCGGTGATGAGGCGGTCGACTTCCTCGATGTGACGGGCGAAGAGGGAGCCCGCGGGGGAGCCCGCGGCGACGACGGCCCTGCGCAGCACACGACGCCGGACGGCGGGGGGCAGGGCGTACAGCTTCGCGCACTCCAGGCGGCCGTCGTCGTCCCGTACCCGGGTCTCCGCATCGGCGGCCCAGGAGTCGAGGGCGTCGGCGTCGTCGCGGGAGAGCTGGGCGGTGCGGGCGAGCGCCTCGACGACTCCCTTGCCCAGCGCCTTCTCCAGGGCGGGCAGTCCCTCGTGGCGGAGGCGGGAGCGGGTGTAGGCGGGGTCGATGTTGTGCGGGTCGTCCCAGACGGGGAGGGACTGGACCATGCAGGCCTTGCGGGCGGTCTGCCGGTCGATCCGGAGGAAGGGGCGGCGGTAGCGCCGGTGGCGGGCGGGACCGCCGGGGCCTCCGGAGACCTCGGGCATGCCGGACAGCGAGCGGATGCCGGAGCCGCGGGCGAGCCCCAGCAGGACGGTTTCGGCTTGATCGTCCCGGGTGTGGCCGAGCAGCACGGCGGCGGCGCCGAGCCGGTCCGCCGCCTCGTCCAGGGCGCCGTAGCGGGCGTCGCGGGCCGCGGCCTCGGGTCCGCCGTCGCGGCCGACGCACACGGCGACGGACTCCACCGGGTCGAGGCGGAGGGCGGTCATACGGGTGACGACTTCGGCGGCGCGCAGGTCCGAGCCGGCCTGGAGTCCGTGGTCGACGGTGATGCCGCCGGCCCGGATGCCGAGTTTGGGGGCCTCGAACGCGAGCGCCGAGGCGAGGGCCATGGAGTCGGCGCCGCCGGAGCAGGCGACGAGGACCAGTGGCGCGGTGGCGGCGGGACGGTCGGTGAGGTCGGTGAGGACGTCGTGGAGTACGCGG
Source organism: Streptomyces sp. NPDC055254 (assembly GCF_053606025.1). Classification (NCBI taxonomy): domain Bacteria; kingdom Bacillati; phylum Actinomycetota; class Actinomycetes; order Kitasatosporales; family Streptomycetaceae; genus Streptomyces; species Streptomyces sp. NPDC055254. Next base: position 49,919 of record NZ_JBSGQV010000039.1, read on the forward strand.
CGGACCGCCAGGCGTATCGCCGCGACCGCAGGATGGGGACCCATGTCCGGTGCCCTTCGGTGGTGTTCGGATGCCTCGAAGGCGTTGGGGTGTCTCGTGCCGGTGGTGCTGGGGGTGCTGCCCGGAAGCCCCCGCGGGGCGGGGGCTGTCACTCAGAGTGCGTCGATGGTGACAGAACCGAGCCGTTCCCCGAGCATCGCACGCCCTTCCACGGCCCACGGTCCCTCGGACGGGTGACGCTGCTTCCCCCAGTGAGACATGTTTAGGCCTGCCTGGCATATGTGGCGCGGGTGAAGGAGCGGGTGGAGGAGCGGACCGGCCGGAGCCCCCGGCTCAGCCTCGTTCGTTCTCTTCGCTCCCCTTGCGGTGGACGCGTGCCACCCAGTCCGCGGGCTCGGCGATCTCGGCCTTGGTCGGAAGGGTGTTCGGAGAGGTCCACACGCGGTTGAAGCCGTCCATGCCGACCTGGTCGACGACGGCGCGCACGAAGCGCTCGCCGTCGCGGTACTGGCGCAGTTTGGCGTCGAGGCCGAGCAGCTTGCGCAGCGCCGCGTCGAGGCGGCCCGCGCCACTGGCCCTGCGCTGCTGGAACTTCTCCCGGATCTCCGCGACGGAGGGCACCACCTGGGGGCCGACGCCGTCCATGACGTAGTCGGCGTGTCCCTCCAGCAGGGACATGACGGCGGTGAGCCGGGCCAGCACCTCGCGCTGCTCGGGGGTCTGCACGAGCTCGACGAGGGAGCGGCCCTCGTCGCCGTGTTCGGCGTCGGGGCGGGCGCCGACGAAGGACTGGGCGGCTTCGCGGATGCGCTCCAGGACGGTCGTCGGGTCCACGTCGGTGGCTCCGAGGAACGTCTGGATTTCGCCCTCCAGGTGGTCGCGGAGCCACGGGACGGCCGTGAACTGGGTACGGTGCGTCTCCTCGTGCAGGCAGACCCACAGCCGGAAGTCGTGCGGGTCCACCTCCAGCTCGCGCTCGACGTGGACGATGTTCGGGGCCACGAGCAGCAGCCGGCCCCCGCCGCTGGAGCCGGGCAGGTCCCGGGAGACCGGCGCGAAGGTCTCGTACTGGCCGAGCACGCGGGAGGCCAGGAAGCTCAGGAGCATGCCGACCTCGACGCCGGTGACCTTGCCGCCGACCGCGCCGAGGACGGCGCCGGCGGGCGCGCCGGCGCGGCGGTCCTGCATCTTGCCCAGGAGCGGGGCGAGGAGCTCGCGGAAGCCGGCCACGTTGGCCTTGATCCAGCCGGCCCGGTCGACGACGAGGACCGGGGTGTCGTGGACGTCCGCGCCTTCGGCGATCATCCGGGTGAACTCGCGCACGTGCCGTTCCGAGGTCCTGGCGTGCCGGCGCAGCTCCGCGACGACGGCCCGGGCCTCGTCCCGACCGACCTCCGGGCCGGGCCGCACCAGTCGGGTCGCGGTCGCCACCGCGAGGTTCCAGTCGACCATCTCCGCACCACTGATGCTCGTCATGCGTCAACCGTACGTGGGACGGCTCCCGGGCGGACCCCCCGCGCCGCTGTCAGGCGCGCGCCCCGGTCACGGGGCGGCCGTCACGGGGCGGTCGGCGCGGGCGCGGTGGCAACGGCGGCGGCGAGCTTGTCGAGGGCCTTCTCGGCACCTTCCGGTCCGGGGGTGTCCGCGGTGAGGAAGGCGAAGGCCAGGAGCCGGCCGGAAGGGTCGACGACGGTCCCGGCGAGGGAGTTCACGCCGCTCAGGGTCCCCGTCTTGGCCCGGAGCAGGCCGGCCGCCGGCGAGCTGCCGGCGTTGCGGGCGCGCAGGGTGCCGCTGAAACCCGCGACGGGCAGTCCGGTGAGGACGGGCCGCAGCTGCGGGTGCTCGGGGTCGGCGGCCTTGGCGAGGATGCCGGTGAGCAGGCCGGCGCTGACGCGGTCGGCGCGGCCGAGGCCGCTGCCGTCGGCGAAGCGGGAGCCGCCGACGTCGACGCCGAGCGCGGTGAGCCGGTCGGCGACGGCCTGCTCGGCGCCCGCGAAGCTCGCGGGCCTGCCGGAGGCGAGGGCGGTCTGCCGGGCGAGGGCTTCGGCGATGTCGTTGTCGCTGTTGGTCAGCATCCGTTCGACGAGCCCGGCCAGCGGGGTGGAGAGGGTGGTGGCGAGCGGCTGGGCGCCGGCGGGCGCCTTGCCGCGGGCGGGTGCGCCGGTGACCTGGACACCGCGGTCGGCGAGCAGGGCGGCGAAGGCGCGGGCCGCGTCCCCGGCCGGGTCCTGCGTGCGCTCCACGGGGCCGGAGGTGGAGTCGTCGGGGCGGCCCTGATCGGCCGCGAGCGAGGTCACGAGGGCGATGTTGGGGTTGACGCCGATCGGGTGGCGGGCCGGGCCGGTGTACAGGCTGTCGTCGTAGGCCAGGGTCACCCTGTCGGTCCCGGCGGCCTTGAGGGCCCGGGCGGTGTCGGCGGCGAGGGCGACGAGGCTGCCGCCGGAGCCGGCGGGGCTCTTCTTCTTGGCGGTGAGGGAGGGGTCGCCGCCGCCGACCAGGACGATCTCACCGGGGCCGGACCCGGCGGTCACGGTGGTGCGGATCCGGTGCTCGGGTCCGAGGGCGGCCAGCGCCGCGGCGGCTGTGGCGATCTTGATGGTGGAGGCGGGGGTCATCGCCTCCCGCGGCCCGGACGCGTAGAGCACCCGGCCGGTGGCCGTGTCGACGACGGATGCGGTACGGGCGGTGCCGAGCGCGGGGTCGGCGAGCAGCGGCCGCAGGACGGCCGCCAGCTGCTCGTCCGCGCCCTCGGAGCCGGTGGCGGCCTGGGGGCGAGGCGCTCCCGGGCCGATCGCGCCGAGTACTCCCGGGGCGCTGGGCGCGGCCCGCGGCAGGGGTTCGGCGCCGTGATCTGCGCCACCCGTACGGCCCCAGGAGGCGGCCCTGTCCCGCTCGGCCTTACGCTGGCCGGAGTCCCATGGGCCGGAGGCGGTCACCGCTGTCACCGACAGGGCGAGGCCGGCGACGGCCGAGCCCGTGATGAGCTGCCACGTCTTGACCAATGGCACCTCGGACCAGCCCCTTTCGCGATCACACATATGCGTGAGGGACACTTAACCACTGCGTCTTGCCGCGAGCATGGCACCCCACCCCGTAGGGCTGGGCCGGACGCGTACGTATTCGGTTCGACGCAGGCTCGAAGCGATGAAGCTGATCATGGAGGAGCAGGACGTGGAGTTCGACGTCACCATCGAGATCCCCAAGGGTTCGCGGAACAAGTACGAGGTGGACCACGAGACCGGCCGGATCCGTCTGGACCGTCGCCTCTTCACCTCGACCAGCTACCCGGCCGACTACGGCTTCGTCGAGAACACCCTCGGCGAGGACGGCGACCCGCTGGACGCGCTGGTCATCCTCGACGAGCCGACCTTCCCGGGCTGCCTGATCAAGTGCCGCGCCATCGGCATGTTCCGCATGACGGACGAGGCGGGCGGCGACGACAAGCTGCTGTGCGTGCCGGCCTCGGACCCGCGTGTCGAGCACCTGCGCGACATCCACCACGTCTCCGAGTTCGACCGCCTGGAGATCCAGCACTTCTTCGAGGTCTACAAGGACCTGGAGCCGGGCAAGTCGGTCGAGGGCGCGAACTGGGTCGGCCGCACCGAGGCCGAGGCCGAGATCGAGGCCTCCTACAAGCGCCTTGAGGCGCAGGGCGGCCACCACTAGGCTCCGCCGCGGCAGTGGGCAGCGGGCGGTACCCCTCGGGGGTGCCGCCCGCTGCCGCGTGGTGGGGCCGATCCGCGACGCCGCCCGCCCCGGGGCGGCCTGCTTTCGCCGTGGATGAAACCATTCCGCATACTGGTACGGCAGGTGATCAAGGACTGGAGGGCGCGTGGCGGAAGCCGACGGGGCGGAGGACAGGAAGCCCACGTCCGACGAGGCGCGCAGCGCCTTCACGCCGCCGCCCGGGATGGAACCGGAGATCCCCGAGGAGGACCATCCCACCTCGGAGTTCGCCCGCCCGCCGGGCGCCGGTCCGCCCGCCCCCGCTCCCGAGGGCTCCGCCTTCGCCACCCCGGCCACCTACAGCGCGCAGCACTCCCCGCCCGCCTACACCCCGGGCCAGGGCTTCCCCGTGGCCCGGATGAAGGAATCCCCCTGGCAGGACCGCATGCGCACGATGCTGCGCATGCCGGTGGACGTACGGCCCGTCCCGGACCTCGTGCAGAAGCAGAGCGAGACCGGGCCCGCCGTGGGCCGCGTGCTCGACCTGACCCTGCGCATCGGCGAGCTGCTGCTGGCGGGCGGCGAGGGCGCCGAGGACGTGGAGGCCGCGATGTTCGCGGTGGCCCACTCCTACGGGCTGGACCGCTGCGAGCCGACCGTCACCTTCACGATGCTGTCGATCACGCACCAGCCCTCGCTGGTCGGCGACCCGGTCTCGGCGAACCGCACCGTGCGCCGGCGGGGCACCGACTACAACCGCCTCGCCGCCGTGTTCCGCCTGGTGGACGACATCAGCGCCGCGGAGATCGACATCTCGTTGGAGGAGGCCTACCGGCGCCTCGCCGAGATCCGGCGCAACCGGCACCCGTACCCCGGCTGGATGCTCACGGCCGCCGCCGGCCTGCTCGCCGGAGCCGCCTCCACGCTCGTGGGCGGCGGCGTCCTCGTCTTCTTCGCGGCAGCGATGGGCGCCGTCCTCGGCGACCGGCTCGCATGGCTGTGCGCCGGGCGCGGGCTGCCCGAGTTCTACCAGTTCGTGGTCGCCGCGATGCCGCCGGCCGCGCTCGGCGTGGCGCTCAACATGACGGGGATCGACGTCAAGGCCTCGGCCGTGATCACCGGCGGGCTCTTCGCGCTGCTGCCGGGGCGGGCCCTGGTCGCGGCCGTGCAGGACGGGCTGACCGGCTTCTACATCACCGCCTCGGCCCGCCTGCTGGAGGTCATGTACCTCTTCATCGGCATCATCATGGGCGTGCTGATCGTGCTGTACATCGGCCTGCAGTTCGACGCCTCCCCGCGGCCGGAGGAGGTCCTGGAGATCCAGCAGCGGCCGCTGATCCAGATCGCGGCCTCGATGGTGCTGGTGTTCACCTTCGCGATCCTGCTCCAGCAGGAGCGCTCCACCGTGTGGATCGTCACGCTGAACGGCGGGGTCGCCTGGGTGACCTACGGGGCCCTGCACTACGCGGGGGAGATCCCGGCCGTGCCGTCCACGGCGATCGCCGCCGGGCTGGTCGGCCTGTTCGGTCAGCTCTTCTCCCGCTACCGCTTCGCCTCGGCCCTGCCGTACGTGACGGCCGCGATCGGCCCGCTGCTGCCCGGCTCGGCCACGTACTACGGGCTGCTGCTGATCGCCGAGAACCGGCTCAACGAGGGGCTGGGCTCCCTGACGAACGCGGCGGCCATCGCGCTCGCCATCGCGATCGGGGTCAACCTCGGGTCGGAGACCTCGCGGCTGTTCATGCGGATCCCCGGGGCCGCGAGCGCCGCCAAGCGCCGCGCGGCGAAGCGGACCCGCGGCTTCTAGCGGGGGCGGGTCGGGGGCCCGGCGCGCCCCGTGCCCGCCCGTACGCCCCCTGACCGCCCCCTGACCGCCCCTAAGCGCTCTGCCCGCCGTACGCGGGTACACGGACGCCCCGGGGCCCTCGCGGGCCGTCCGGGGCGTGCGTGGAGGTGCGGGGAGGGGTCAGCGCTTGGCGTGGCGGCCGCGCGCGCCCGGGGCCTGCGGGCCGTTGCCGTCCTCGGCAAGGGCCGGGGCGGGGGCCTCGGCGGCCCTCTGCTTGTTCTCCTTGCGGGCCTTGAGCACCTCGAAGACCACCGGGATGACCGAGACGAGGACGATGCCGATCAGGATGGGCTCGACGTTCGTCTTGATGAACTCGATCTGCCCGAGCCAGTAGCCCGCGACCGTGACGCCCGCGCCCCAGCCGATGCCGCCGATGATGTTGTAGGTCAGGAAGGTGCGGTACTTCATCGAGCCGGCGCCCGCGACCATCGGCGCGAAGGTGCGGATGATCGGCACGAAGCGGGCCAGCACGATGGCCTTCGGGCCGTGCCGGTCCATGAACTCGTGGGCCTTGTCCAGGTTCTCCCGCTTGAAGAGCTTGGAGTTCGGCCGGTTGAAGAGCTTCGGCCCGAAGAACTTGCCGATCATGTATCCGACCTGGTCGCCGATGATGGCGGCGGCCACGATCAGGGTGCACACCAGCCACAGCGGCTGCTTGATGTACTGCCCGTCCGCGACCAGCAGACCTGCGGTGAAGAGCAGGGAGTCACCGGGGAGGAACGCGAAGAGTCCCGACTCCGCGAAGACGATGACCAGGATTCCGATCAGGCCGAAGTGCGAGATCAGATAGTCCGGGGACAGCCACTCAGGGCCGAGCGCAAGCGTGTACACGGGTTCCGGACTCTCCTGGATTGGGGGTGTGACGGCAGGTGTGGCGGCAGGTGTGACGGAAGGTGGGGCGGCAGGTGCGGTTCTCAATTATCAACGCACACGACCCCCGCCCGGTTCCAGGTCCCGGAGGGGGGTCGTTCGCATGGCCTCCCGGCCCGTCCGCGCTACGCCTTGCGGACCGCGTTGGCCTCGATCGCGTCCCGCAGATGCTGCGCCAGACCGGGCCGCAGCGCGTCGTAGTGCGCCTTGAACCGCTCGTCCGCGACGTACATCTCCCCGAGGCAGGTGTGCATCTCGTACGAGCAGTCGTAGAAGCGGGTGTGGATGTGCAGCCGGTGCTCCTCCGCCAGGTCCATCGCGGCCTCGCCGTCGGCGGGCTCGCCGGCCTCCATCAGGGCCACGTACCGGGCGCCCCACTCGGCGGCCTCGTCCTGGACCCGCTGCCAGTCGTCCTTGGTGTAGGCGGCGGTCCTGGCCTGCGACTGGGCGTAGGCGTCGGTGTCGCCCCAGCGCTGCTCGACCTCCTCGGCGTACTGCTGGGGGTCGTGGTCCCCGAAGACCTCGAACCTCTCCTCGGGCGTGAGGTTGATGCCCATCTTCTTCGCCTCCATGGCGTGCTCAACGGCCTTGGCCATCTGCTGGAGCCGGGCGATCCGGTCGGACAGGAGGGCGTGCTGCCGGCGCAGGTGCTCCCTCGGGTCCGATCGGGGATCGTCCAGCAGGACCGCGACCTCTTCGAGGGGGAAGCCGAGCTCCCGGTAGAACAGGATGCGCTGCAGCCGGTCGAGGTCGGACTCGTCGTAGCGCCGGTGACCCGCGTGGCTGCGGCTGCTCGGGGAGAGCAACCCGATCTCGTCGTAGTGGTGCAGGGTGCGCACCGTGACTCCGGCGAATCCGGCGACCTGGCCCACCGAGTAGTTCATCGCCTTCCGCTCCTCCGGTCGGTTACGCCCTTCACTGTGGCTCCTCACGTGACGTGAGGTGCAAGCCCGCCGGCGGGCGCCCCGCCGCTAGCGGCCGAGGCCCCGGAAGCGGTGGACCGCCAGCGGGAAGAAGACCGCGACCAGCAGCAGCGGCCAGCCGACCGCCAGCAGGGTCGCGTGGTCGGAGGCCCAGGACGAGGAGGCCGCCGCCGGGTTGCCGAACAGATCGCGCACCGCCGTCGCCGTCGCCGACATCGGGTTCCATTCGACCACCGCCCCCAGCCAGCCCGGCATCGAGGCCGGCGTGGCGAAGGCGTTGGAGAGGAAGCCCACCGGCCACACCAGGATCTGCACCGCCTGCACCAGCTCCGGCCGGCCCGCCAGCATGCCCAGCCAGATCCCGATCCACAGCATGGCGAAGCGCAGCAGCAGGAGCAGCGCGAAGGCCAGCAGCGCGGACGCCGCCGATCCGTGCCAGCGCCAGCCCAGCAGCAGGCCGACGGCCGCGAGCACGACGAGGCCCAGGGCCGACTGGAGCATGTCCGCCGCGCTGCGGCCCACCAGCACCGCCGCCGAGGACATCGGCAGGGAGCGGAACCGGTCGATCACGCCCTTGCCCAGGTCCCGGGTGACGGCCGTCATGGTCGCCTCCAGCCCGAAGGCCATGGTCAGCGCCAGCATGCCCGGCACCAGGAACTCGACGTACTCGCCGTCGATCCCGCGCCCGCCGCCCACCAGGAAGCCGAACATCAGCAGCATCATCACCGGGAAGACCAGCCCGACCAGTACCTGGACCGGCTGGCGCGCCCAGTGCGCGAGCTCGCGCCGGGTCATCGTCCAGGAGTCGGCCGCCATCCACGTCGCCGCGCTCACGCGGTCACCTCCATGCGCTGCGTGCCGTCGGTCAGCCGCAGGAAGACCTCGTCCAGGGTGGGCCGCCGCACCGAGAGGTCGCTCGCCTCGATGCCCGCGTCCTCCAGCGCGCGCAGGGTCAGCGCCAGGCCCGCCATCCGGTCCCGCACCGGGAAGCTCAGGGTCAGCGCCTCCGCGTCCACCGCCACGTTCGGGTCCGGCAGCAGCCGCGCCGCCCGGTCGAGCCCCGCCGCGTCGCGCAGGACGACGACGATCCGGTCCGGGCCGACCAGGGACTTCAGCTCGTCCGCGGTGCCCTCGGCGGCCACCCGGCCGCCGTCGATCAGTGCGATGCGGTCGGCCAGTCGATCTGCCTCCTCCAGGTACTGGGTGGTGAGCAGGACGGTCGTGCCGCCGCCCACCAGGGAGCGGACCGAGGCCCACACCTCGGCGCGGCCGCGCGGGTCGAGGCCGGTGGTGGGCTCGTCCAGGAACAGCACCTCCGGGTCGGTGATGAGGGAGGCGGCGAGGTCCAGCCGGCGCCGCATGCCGCCGCTGTAGCGGCGCACGGGCTTGCGCCCGGTGTCCGCGAGGCCGAAGCGCTCCAGCAGCTCGGCCGCCCGCAGTCCGGCCCGCCGGGCGCCCAGGTGGTGGAGGCGGCAGAACATCTCCAGGTTCTGCCGGCCGTCCAGCTCCTCGTCGAGCGCCGCGTGCTGGCCGAGCAGTCCGATCCGGGCGCGGACGGCCGCCGCCTGCGTCCGTACGTCGTGGCCCGCGACCCGAACCACTCCCTCGTCGTGGCGCAGCAGGGTGCTCATGACGCGGACCGCCGTGGTCTTGCCGGCGCCGTTGGGGCCGAGCACCGCGTGGACGGTGCCGGGCGCGACCTCCAGGTCGAGCCCGGCCAGGGCGTGCTTGTCGCCGTACCTCTTGTGGACACCTTCGACGGAGATCGCCAAAATCGTTCGCTCCTCGATTAGTCAAGTTTGAGTAGCCAGGTCGGTCAAAGTACACCCGGGCCTCAAGGTAGTCAAATTTGAATACTTGCGCGCACCATCGCCCCGCTCACCCGCCCGGCGCGGTCAGCGGGTGGCGTACGGGTTCTCCTCGCCCTCCGCCAGGACCCCCACGAACGGCTCGCCGCCCTCGCCCGCGAAGGAGTACGCGCCCCCCTCGATCCGGGCGATCAGGCCGCGCGTCCACTCCGCCTCGGCGTCCGCGGAATGGACCCACCGGTGCATGATCTCGCCGATGTGGCCCAGCTGCCCCGGGCCGCCCTCCGGCGTGTAGTAGTCCGTCACCGAGGACCGCCAGAGCGCCAGCTTGCCCAGCCGCTCCCGCAGCAGGGCCAGCACCTCGGCCCTCGGCAGGTCGACCATGAAGCCGATCGCCGCCGAGAGCAGGTCCGCCTTCTGGTCGTACGCCGCGAGGGCCTCGCGCAGCAGCTTGAAGTACTCGGCCCGGCCCGCGTCGGTCACCTCGTACTCCGTGCGCGGCGGCCCGCCGGCGGCGCTGGGAGCCACCTCGTGGGCGTGCAGGACGCCCTGCTTCGCCATCTGCTTGAGCGCGTGGTAGATCGACCCGGGTTTGGTGTTGGACCACTCGTGCGCGCCCCAGTACTCCAGGTCGTTGCGCACCTGGTACCCGTGCGCCCGCCCGTGCTGACGGACCGCGCCGAGGACGAGAAGCCGGATCGCTGACATGGGGCCACGGTACTGGGACCGGAGCGGCTACCCCATGGCGCGGGTGCCGTCGATGGTCTCGCGGACGATGTCCGCGTGACCGGCGTGCCGGGCGAACTCCTCCACCAGGTGCAGGAGCATCCAGCGCATGGAGACCTTGGCGTCCTGCGGGAACCAGGGCGCCGGGGGCAGCGGGAAGCTGTCGTCGAGGCTGGGGACCTCGGCGATGAAGGCGGCCGTCTGCTCCGCGACCCCGTCCCAGAAGGCCAGGACGCCGGGGACGGTCTCGCCCTCGACGAGGCGGAAGGAGTCGCCCCAGGTCTCCTCGGTGCGCGCCAGTTCGTTGGGCCGCTGCTGGGCCATCCGCAGCCAGTTCAGTTCGCACTCCGCCACGTGCTTGAGCAGGCCGGACAGCGAGAGCTCACTGGCGCTCGGGCTGCTCGCCGCCTGCTCCTCGGTCAGTCCGAGAAGCGACTCGCGAATGGCCGCGCGCTGGGCCTCGACGAAGGCGAGGAGCGTGCCGCGCTCGTCACCGGGTACCTCTGTGGTTGCCTGAGCCATGACCGACCGCCTCTTGGGTTCTGTGGTGTCCGCTGCTGACAACGACGACACTACGGAGCCTTGCGGTCAGATTCTGTCCTCCATGCGCCCGGATCGGGGAGTCAGTTCGCGTCGATCTCCCCGTCCGGGCGGATCGCCGGCAGCTCCGTCGCCGGCTTCGGCAGCAGGGCCTTGGCGAGGTCCTGCTTGCCCGTCGGGTCCAGCCCGTACATCGCCTCGTAGATCTTGCGGACCGCCGGGCCCGAGGCGCCCGAGCCGGTGCCGCCCTGGGAGATCGTCATGACGATCGAGTAGTCCTCGGTGTACGAGGCGAACCACGAGGTGGTCTGCTTGCCCTGGACCTCGGCCGTACCGGTCTTGGCGTGCATCGGGATCTGCTTGTGCGGCCAACCGACGAAACGCCAGGCCGCGCTGCCGGAGGTGGCGACGGCTGCCAGCGCCCCGTCGATGTCGTCCCGCGTCTTCGCGTCCATCGGCAGCTTGCCCAGTGCCTTCGGTTCGATCGGACGCACGGAGGTGCCGTCGGCGCTGACCACGGCCTTGCCGACGCTGGGCTGGTGGATCGTGCCGCCGTTGGCGATGGCCGCGTAGACGGAGGCCATCTGGACCGGCGTCACGAGGGTGTCGCCCTGGCCGATGGAGTAGTTGATGGCGTCGCCCTCGCGCAGCTGGTTGCCCTGCCGGCAGTTCTCGTACGCGATCTTCTCGGCGAAGCTGCCGTTCTTCTTGCCGTCCCGGCACCAGGCGGCCTTGTTCGCCTCGAAGAAGTCCTGCTTCCACTTGCGGTCGGGGACCCGGCCCGGAACCTCGTTCGGCAGGTCGATGCCGGTCCGCTTGCCGAGGCCGAACTCGTGGGCCGTCTTGAGGAACCAGTCGTTCGGGTTCTTCTTCGGGTTGATCCCGCCGTCCTTCTTCCACTCCTGGTCGGCGATCGCGTAGTACACCGTGTCGCAGGAGACCTCCAGGGCCCGGCCGATGGTGATGTCGCCGTAGCCCTGCGACTCGAAGTTCGTGAAGGTCTGGTTCCCGACCGAGTACGCGCTGGGGCAGGGGTAGCGCCGGTTGAAGGGGTAGCCCGCGTTCACCGCGGCCGTGGAGGTGACCACCTTGAAGATGGAGCCCGGGGCCGCCTGGCCCTGGATCGCCCGGTTCAGCAGCGGGTAGTTCGACTCCTTGTCGGTGAGCCGGGCGTAGTCCTTGCCCGAGATGCCGCCCACCCAGGCGTTGGGGTCGTAGGTCGGGTTCGAGGCCATCGCCACGATGCGGCCGGTCTTGTTCTCCATGACCACCACCGCGCCCGAGTCGGCCTCGTAGTTGCGCCGGGTGTTGTTCTTGTCGAACGTGTCGCGGGCCTCGATCATCGCGTTGTTCAGCTCGCGCTCGGCGACCGCCTGCACGCGGGAGTCGATCGAGGTCACGATGTTCGCGCCGGCCTGCGCCGGGTCGGTCTGCCCCTGCCCGGTGACCCGGCCGAGGTTGTCCACCTCGTAGCGGGTGATCCCGGCCTTGCCGCGCAGCTCCTTGTCGTACGTGCGCTCCAGGCCCGAGCGGCCCACCTGGTCGGAGCGCAGGTAGGGCGAGTCGGAGTTCTTCGCCTTGGTGATCTCCTCGTCCGTGACCGGCGAGAGGTAGCCCAGCACCTGGGAGGTGTTGGCCCCGTCCGGGCCGGCGTAGCGGCGCAGCGCGGTGGGCTCCGCGGTGATGCCCGGGAAGTCCTCGGCGTGCTCGCGCAGCTGGAGGGCCTGCTCGGTGGTGGCCTCGTCACTGACCGGGATCGGCTGGTACGGCGAACCGTTCCAGCACGGCTGCCGGGTCTTGGAGTCGCACAGCCGGACCTTGTCGATGACGTCCTGCGGGTTCATGCCCAGCACTTCGGCGAGGCGGGTCAGGACGCCCTTGCCCTTGTCGCTCATCTTGAGCAGCTCGGTACGGCTGGCGGAGACCACGAGGTGCGTGGCGTTGTCCGCGAGCGGCACCCCGCGCGCGTCCAGGATCGAGCCGCGCACCGCGGGCTGGACCACCCGCTGCACGTGGTTGTTCTTGGCCTCGTCGGTGTACTCCTGGCCGTTGCGTATCTGGAGGTACCAGAGACGGCCGCCCAGGGTGAGGAGCAGCGAGAAGACCACGATCTGGATCACGACGAGACGGTTCTGGACCCGAGGGGTCCGGCCGGTCTCCGGTATGTTGCTCAAACTCTGAATCTCCCCCGGGCGGCGGCTGCGCTACGCCCGGTCGAGTCTAGAACGGTCCCGACCTAGAACGGGAAGCGCGTCCGCCCGTGCTGCACGGAGATCCATTTCTGGGTGGTGAACGCCTCGATCGTGGCCTCGCCGTTCAGCCGGCCCAGGCCCGAGGCCTTCTCGCCGCCGAAGGCCGCCAGCGGCTCGTCGCCGATCGTCGAGTCGTTGACGTGGATCATCCCCGTCTCGATCCGCTGCGCGAACCGCACCCCCCGCTCGACGTCCCGGGTGTGCACCGCGCCGCTCAGGCCGTACGGGGTCGCGTTGGTCAGCCGCACGGCCTCATCCTCACCGTCGAAGACCACGAGCAGGGCGACCGGCCCGAAGATCTCCTGGCCCAGCAGCGGGGAGTCCTCGGGGATTCCGGCCAGCACGGTCGGCTCGACGAGGTTGCCGCGCGTAGAACCCCGGACGAGGGCGCGGGCCCCCTCCTCCACGGCCCGGTCCACGAGCGCGGTCAGCGCGTCGGCCTGGAAGGAGTTGATCAGCGGGCCGATGTGGGTGTCGGCCTCGCGCGGGTCGCCCGTGCGCAGGCCGCGGACGCGGGCGATGAACTTCTCGGTGAACTCCTCCGCCACGGAGGCGTCGACCAGGATGCGGTTGGCGGCCATGCAGACCTGGCCCTGGTAGACGAAGCGGCTGAAGACGGCCGCGTCCACCGCGTAGTCGAGGTCGGCGTCGTCGAGTACGACGAGCGCGCTGTTGCCGCTGAGCTCCAGGACCGTCCGCTTGAAGTGGCGGGCGGCGACCGCGCCGACGTGCCGCCCGACCCGGTCCGATCCCGCGAAGGAGATCACCTTGGGCACGGGGTGGGTCAGGAGCGCGTCACCGATCTCGGCTATGTCGGTGACCAGGACGTTCAGCAGGCCGGCCGGGAGGCCCGCCTCCTCGAAGATCTTGGCGATGACCCCGCCGCCGACGACCGGGGCGTTCTGGTTCGGCTTGATCACGACGGCGTTGCCGAGGGCCAGCGCCGGGGCGAGCGACTTCATCGTGACCAGGAAGGGGAAGTTGAACGGGCTGATCACCGCGACCACACCGACGGGCAGGCGCTGGACCCGGTTCTCCTTGCCCTCGACCGGCGAGGGCAGGATCCGGCCCTCGGGGCGGACGGCGAGCTGCATCGCCTCGCGGAGGAACTCCTTGGCGAGGTGGATCTCGTACTCGGCCTTGGGACGGGTCCCGCCGAGCTCGTCGATCATCGCCTCGACGATCTCCTTCTCGCGCTCCTCGGTGATCCGCAGGGCGCGCTCCAGGACGGCGCGTCTGGTGTACGGGCCGGTGGCGGCCCAGTCCCTCTGCGCCCGCTCGGCAGCCCGGTAGGCCCGGTCCACCTGCTCGACGGTGGCCACGGTGATGGCCGCGAGCTTCTCGCCGTTGTAGGGGTTGACGTCGATGATGTCCCACGAACCGGTACCGGCCAGCCATTCGCCGTCGATGTACTGGTGAGCCAGGTCGCTGAATATGGACATGCCATCCCTTACTGCGAGCGCGCACCCGTGCGCTGCACCGGAGACCGATCGGTCGTCATGCACTGATCAGACGTCATAGTACGTGCGAATCAAGACAGTTGGAGCAGACCACGGAGAAGATCCCGGGTCCGGTCGGGATCGGGGCAGTCCGCCTGGAGCCGCTCCATCGCCCGCCCGTACTGACGCACTTCCTCTTCCTTGTCCAGGTAGAGGGCGCTGGTCAGCTGTTCCAGATAGACGATGTCCTGCAGATCGGACTCGGGGAAGCGCAGCAGGGTGAAGGCTCCGCTCTCGCCCGCGTGGCCGCCGAAGGAGAAGGGCATCACCTGGAGGTGCACGTTGGGCCGCTGGGAGATCTCGATGAGGTGCTCCAGCTGCCCGCGCATCACGTCCCGGTCGCCGTACGGGCGGCGCAGCGCGGCCTCGTCGAGGACGGCGTGGAAGACCGGGGCGCTCTCGGCGACGAGGACCTTCTGCCGCTCCAGGCGCAGCGCGACGCGGCGGTCGATCTCGGCGGCGGTGGCGCCCGGCATACCGCGGCTGACCACGGCATGGGCGTAGGCCTCGGTCTGCAACAGGCCGTGCACGAACTGCACTTCGTAGATCCTGATGAGGGACGCCGCGCCCTCCAGACCGATGTAGGTCTGGAACCAGCCGGGCAGCACGTCGCCGTAACTGTGCCACCAGCCCGTCGCGTTGGCCTCACGGACCAGCCCGAGGAGCGACTCGCGCTCCGCGCTGTCGGTGACTCCGTAGAGCGTGAGGAGGTCCTCGACGTCCCGTGCCTTGAAACTCACCCTTCCCAACTCCAAGCGGCTGATCTTCGATTCGGACGCGCGGATCGAGTAACCGGCCGCCTCACGGGTGATGCCGCGGGATTCTCGGAGTCGCCTGAGCTGTGAGCCCAGGAGGATGCGGCGCACCACAGAACCGCTCGCTTCTGCGGTCACTAGTACTGCCCTCCCCATCGCCGTGGCGTACGCGTGCGTCGAGGGGCCCCCGCACCCCAGGGGCCGCAGTCTGCCACCAAAACGCATCGGCCCGTACTCGTTCTGTAACGGAATCCCACGCGTGGGGAAAGAAGTCCGCAAGTATGCGTAGGGAGAAATGAGCAAGAACCATCACGGGAGCGGACACGTCCGGCGCGTGCACGTGCATCTGCCCTTGCATCCGGCTCCGCCATTCGGAACGATGGTGCCGCGCACCTGCGTGCTCTTCGCGCCGGCGCCGGACCCACCCCGCAGTTCTTTTTGGACGGAAGCCGCCGCTCCGCCCGCGAATCCCGGGAGTGCCTCGCATGGGGACGAATGGATCGACCATGCTCGAGCCGTTACGGCAGGGGCTTCCCCCGGTCGACCCCACGGCTGTCTCGGGGTCCGCGTCCTGCGCTCTGCCCGCCCGCTTCGAGGCGGTACGGGGGGCTCGTTCCTTCACCCGGTCCACGCTGTCCCAGTGGGGTCTCGACGAACGCTTCGACGACGTGTCCCTGGTCGTCTCCGAGCTCGTGACCAACGCGCTGCGCCATGCCCTGCCGGAGGACGTGCGGGCCGCGGGCGCCGAGGCGGAGCCGCCGGTACGGCTGCACCTGATGCGGTGGAGCACGCGGCTGGTGTGCGCGGTGCGCGATCCGAGCGAGGGCCGGCCCGGCGGTGCCTTCTCGCCGGAGCGCACGGAGGAGAACGTCGACCTGGAGTCCGGGCGCGGGCTGTTCCTGGTGGACTCGTACAGCGACAGCTGGGGCTGGCACCCGCTCGCGGGACGGCTGACCGGCAAGGTGGTCTGGGCGCTGTTCCTGCTCCAGGACTGAACGGACGTCACCTCGCGACCACGGCGACCGGCCGGGACCGATCTCTGGATCGGTTCCGGCCGGTGCACGTGCATGGCGCGATCGGTGCGCTGTTCCGCTAATTGATCAGGTGATCAGGTGATCGAACTCGCCGTCCTTGACGCCCAGGAGCAGGGCCTCGATCTCGGCCGGCGTGTAGACGAGCGCCGGGCCGTCGGGGAAGCGCGAATTGCGCATGGCGACGTCGCCGCCCGGCAGCCTCGCGAACTCGACGCAGGAGCCCTGCGAGTTGCTGTATCTGCTCTTCTGCCAGGTCAGCTCATACAAGGAAGCGAGTTCTGCAGCTGCTATCCCGTTGTACGCGTGGTCCACAGGAAGCCCCCGATAGTGCAGATGTCAACTGCACCGGATCATAGCTGTGTTCATGAGCGCCTGCATGGGCAGATGCACGTGCACGCGGGGTACTCCTTTGATCACTCCCTGGTCACCTGAACCCAACCACGCGGGGGTGCAAGGCCCGTGACACCTCGTCGAGGGCGTCCGGCATCCGCACGGCGGCGCGTGGTCGGCGGCCTGCGGCACCGAGGTGGGGCAGGGTGACGGTGACCAGCATGATCGCGACGTTCCCGAGGCGATGATCCCGGCGGTGGCCCCGCCGCCCACATCGGACCCGCCGCGCAGGTCCGTGCGGCGAGGAGGGCCGGGACGAGCGCCGTGTGCGAGGACCCGACGAGGTGATCGACGAAGGTGGCTGACGAAGGTGGACGCGGCGAGGGTGAGCCAGGAAGTCCGGGCGAGGACGGGGCGCGGATCGAGGACGGTCAGTGGGGCAGCGGCTTGCGCCGCCCGCCCATGTGGGCGCGGTCGGCGGCCGCCGTCCCGTCCTCCCACCCCGCGTGGTCGGTCGCCCCGCGCAGCCGCGTCGTCGTGGTCCGGGGGAACATCTCCTCGGCCCGCGAGGTGACCGCCACGTCGCGCGCGACCAGGGCCGGCAGGTTGTCCGGGGCCTGCGCCGCCGTGTGCTCCGCCGTCTCCGCGAGGCGCTGACCCAGCCTGCTGGCGTACGCCAGCAGGAACGACTGCCGGAAAGTCTTCGTCCGCTTGCGCCCGCCCGAGCGCTGTGCGGCCTCCGCGCGGGTCATCGCCGCCGTGCCCTGTACGAGCAGGGAGGTGTACAGCAGCTCCACCGCCTCCAGGTCGCTCTCGAAGCCGACCACCGTCGAGAACTCGAACGCGCTGTTCCACACCCCCCGGCAGCGGTTGGCGGTCGCCACCGCGTCGAGCAGCACCGCCTTGGCCTCCTCGTACGGCGGCTCCACACCGATCCGGCACGCCCCGGGCGTCCGCGACGCCCCCGTCCGCGCCGCCAGCACCGCCTCGTCCACGGTGTGCCGGGCCATCAGCTCCTGCGCCTTGGCACTGAGGGCCTCCGCCTCCTCCGGGAAGGTCGTGGCCTCCGCCTTCGCCAGCAGGGCCCGGATCCGGCCCAGCATCCGCGGCTCGATGTGCGCGTGCTCGACCGCATCCACCGGATCGCCGGGCAGTGGGCCCACCGGTTCGATCGAGGGCAGCCGGATCAGCAGCCGGAACACCTCCAGGAAGGCGGTGGCCAGCGTGAACCGGTCCGTCCGCTCGCGCTGCGCCAGCCGCTCGGCGTACCCGGTGTCCTCGCCCCACCAGGCCTCGGCCCCGGTCCAGCGCTCGGGGAGCCTGGCGTAGCGGCGCGCCTCGGCGGCGATCAGGTCGCCGGTGATCCGCAGGTGCCGCTCGTCGAGGTCCCGCCGGACCAGCCGGAGCACGTCGGCCGGCTGCCAACCGCGCTCCCAGCCCTGCCGTACGTACGCCTCCCCGCGCGCCAGCAGCTCCTGCCCGACCCCGGCCCACTGCCCCGGCTCGGCGACGAGCATCGAGGCACCGGTGTCCAGGCCGGTGTCGTCCTGGGCGTACAGCGCGGCGGCGAAGGCTCGGTCGACGGCGTCGGAAAGGTCTCTCACACCGTTCAGCTTGGCACGACCGCCCCCGCCCCCGGCCCGGCGCCCCGCCCCCGCCCCCACCCGGTGCCGATCCAGCCCCCCGACCTTCGAAACGCGGCCCCGGGGACGCAACCCCGCCGACGCCCCCGGCCGGGCGCACATTCCACCCCCGCCGGCGTTTGAGGCGCGGGTCCGGGGGCGCAACCCCGGTCTTCAACCCCCGCCGACGCCCCCGGCCGGCGGCAGATTCCAGCCCCGCCGGCGTTTGAGGCGCGGGTCCGGGCAGAGCCCGCGGAGGCGCCCGCCGCACACCCCCGGCCCGGCGCCCCGCCCCCCGCCCCCGCCGGGGCGCGCGCCAGCCCCCCGACCGTCGAGCGGCGGCCCC